>JARRLC010000198.1:0-7009 GCA_037387425.1 Alphaproteobacteria bacterium | reverse complement strand
GATGCGTATATTCCGGGGTCGAACCGCACGTTGAGCGAAAGCCGCATTGGGCTTTAGAGCATTTTCAGCAAAGGGTGCGAGACCTCCCGCGCCCGTGGAACTGCGATGGGAAAAGAAGTTAGAGCATTTTTCTGATCCAGTTAGATCGGAGAACGCACTATGCGCAGCGCATTGATGGGTTTTGCTTCGCGCATCTATCCTACGGTTTGGCTGAAACCCATCCCGCCTAACGCCGTGACGCCCAGCCGTGCGGATCGGCAAACCAGTCTTCCACGGTAGCTTTTTCGTCTGGAGTTATACGCCCCATCTTTATCGCTTCAGCCAGGATCGCCGGAAAAGTGGTCAGTGAGCGCACGATAACGCCAGCCGCTTCGAAATTCGCCCGCGCCTCTGCAAAATCGTAAGTCACGATAGCGAGCATCGTATCGGCAATAGCGCCTTCGGCGCGCAAATGCTTAAGTGCAGTAAGGCTTGAACCTCCTGTGCTGATGAGATCCTCCACCAGCAGCACACGCTTACCCGCCACCTCGCCGCCTTCAACATGCTTGCCGGTGCCATGCTCTTTGGCTTGCGGGCGGATGAACACAGAAGGACATTGCAAAACATAGCCAAGCGCGGAAGCATGCGGCACGCCGCCGACGGCCACGCCTGCCACCACATCGAAAGCTTGGCGCTGTTCTTCGATATAACTTTTGAAGCCTTCGATGATGACGCGCCACTGCGCCGGATGATAGGGCAACCGCCTGTTGTCCACATAGACCGGCGAGACAATCCCGGATTTGAAGGTAATCGGATTGTCAGCGCGCACACCTACAGCGCCGATTTCAAGAAGTGCGCGCGCAACAGCACTAGCCGTGGCGGTGTTTTGCAAGGTTTCTGGCATCAGCTTTCCTGGATTGAGAATATTGAGCAGAGAAGACAATACACATGAAAGACATCTGCACCGCGAATATTAATGCGCCATGTAAAAGTCATCCCCCGCTAGGCCAACACGCTTTCACAGAACTTCCCAAGCAGGCTGCCCTATTAGACCGTCACGGCATCATGCGCTCAGCGGCGCCGACGACTGGCAGCGTGCGCAAGTTGGCCAGGATATCGCGCAGGTGTTTCAAGTCCCACACCTCAACGTCGATCAGCATATCGGTGAAGTCGGAATGCCGCTCCATCATTTGCAGCTTATCGATATTGCCGTTGGTCTCGCCGATAATTCCGGCGATTTTGGCAAGCGATCCGGGCTCGTTGATTGCTGTCACCTTGATCTGCGCTGGGAAGCGCTGCGGCGAACTTTCGTCAATATCCCAGGTGACATCAATCCAGCAATCCAGTTGCTCGAAGTAATCCTTCAAAGCCGGAGAGTGGATCGGATAGATAGTGATGCCCTGGCCAGGCTGCAAAATGCCCACAATGCGGTCTCCGGGCACAGCGCCGCCTTCACCGAATGCAATCGGCAATTCCTTGGCGCCGCGAATGGGGACACCGCCGTTCATCTTATTCGCCATTGGCGGCGCGTTGCCGGGCCAACGGAACTTCAGACCACTGGCGCGACGCAAATTGAACCAGCCTTCGTCTGAACGCTTGATGGTCTTGCGCTTTGGATTTTCCTCAGTGGCGGCATCGGGATAAAGGGTTTTCAGCACTTCGGTTGCCGCAAGTTCCCCGCGCCCGATAAGGGAAAGCATTTCATCTAGGTTTTTATGCCCCAAGCGCGACAAGTTGGCTGTGAGATCGGTTTCCGCAAAATCCTTGCCGTGCTGCTGGAACACGCCATTCATGATGTTGCGGCCTAATTCGGCGTATTGCTTGCGCACTGCCTCGCGGGTGGCGCGGCGAATCGCTGTGCGGGCCTTGCCGGTAAAGGCAACGCTCTCCCACGCTGGCGGAGGCATTTGCGCATCCGACGTGATGATGTCCACTTCATCGCCATTGGATAACTGGCTGATAAGCGGGGCATTGCGGCCATTGATCTTAGCGCCAACGCAGCTATGGCCAACTTTGGTGTGGATCGCGTAGGCGAAATCTATCGGGGTGGAGCCGCGCGGCAAAGCGATCAAGCGGCCTTTGGGCGTAAAGCAAAACACCTGATCCTGGAAAAGCTCCAGTTTGGTGTTCTCTAGGAATTCCTCAGCATTTTCGCCTTCGAGCAAATTGCTGACCATCCGCCTGAGCCATTGATAGGGTGTAGCGTCTTCTCCCGGACGCCGGGCGTCGCCGTTAACGGAAATCGCGCCATCTTTATAGACGGCATGTGCGGCCACGCCATATTCCGCGATTTCGTGCATAAGGCTGGTGCGGATTTGCAGCTCCACTCGCTGATGTCCGGGACCGACAATCGTAGTGTGGATGGATTGATAGTCGTTATATTTCGGCGTGGAGATATAGTCTTTAAAGCGTCCTGGCACCGAGCGCCAAGTTGTATGGATAGCACCGAGTACGTGATAACATTCATCGACTTTATCCACTATGACGCGGAAGCCGTAAATATCTGAGAGTTGCTCCAAAGATATTTGCTTGTTTTCCATCTTCCGCCAGATGGAATATGGCTTTTTCTCCCGGCCGACAACTTCAGCGACAATAGAATTTTCCGCGAGCTTGGCTTGTAATTCTTGCTCAATGGATTGAATGATATTGGCGTTGCGCTCGCGCAAGGATGCAAGCTGGTTTTGCAAGGTCTCGTAGGCTTGCGGGTACAGCCATCTGAAGGACAGGTCTTCCAACTCGTCCTTCATTTCCTGGATGCCCATGCGTCCGGCGAGCGGCGCGTAGATATCCATGGTTTCCTGCGCGTTCCGCCGTTGGCTTTCAGGCTTTTTGAATTCCAGCGTGCGCATATTATGCAGACGATCAGCCAGCTTAATGAGCAGCACTCGGATATCGGCGGAAATGGCAATGAGCAGTTTGCGCAGATTTTCGGCCTGCTCAGCGCGTTTGCTGACGAGGTTCAGCCGCTCGATTTTGGTGACGCCCTCAACGAGATTGCCGATATCTTCGCCGAAAAGCTGATCGATTTCCGTGCGGGTGGTCTCGGTATCTTCGATCGTGTCGTGCAGAAGCGCGGCGGCGATTGTGGCGTCATCGAGTTCGAATTCGGTGAGGATGGCGGCCACTTCAAGCGGGTGCGAGAAATACGGGTCGCCATTCGCGCGCTGTTGATTGCCGTGCGCCTTCATGGCGTAGACATAGGCACGATTAAGCACCGCTTCGTCCGCACTGGGATCGTAGCTTAAAACCTTTTCGACAAGCTCGAACTGCCGCATCATGCGACTTGTTCCTCCTGTCTGGAAACGTAGCGCTCCCACCAGAGACCATCAAGGCAATCTTTTTGAGGGACTACCCGGAAGTAACTGTGATGATTGCAAGAACCGGTCTTTGAATTAGCGCGACCGGTTACCCTGCTGCTGATCGGTAGGAATGGTACGCTCAAGACCACGTAAAAGTTCTTCTTCTGTCATCCGGTCTATCACCAGATCGGACGACTGGTCATCACGCCCAAAAACCGGCCGGTCGGGCGTTGAAGACAACATCGGCACGGCTTCGGCTTCTGGCTCGTCCACCTCCACATAATGCTGCATGGAGTGGATGAGATCTTCTTTCACATCTTCTGATGAAATGGTGCATTCAGCGATTTCACGCAATGCAACGACCGGATTTTTGTCGTTCTCGCGCTCAAGCGTGATTGGCGAACCGGCGGATATCGACCGCCCACGGTGCGCCGCAAGCAGGACCAATTCAAAACGGTTAGGGACTTTATCTACACAATCTTCGACCGTCACGCGGGCCATGGCGGAAATATCCTTACGTTTGTCCGGGAATTGTTACATCGTTTAGTAGCGATTTTTGGAATGGTATGCAAGTGTTCCCTGTATGTATCACGTGGTTTTCCTCATCTGAGCCGGTCGAGAATTTTACCCTCATTTTTGAAATTCAGTTTTGCCAAAAGTTGTGACACTGAGGCGCCGGTTACAGGATGATGCCAGGAGGGGGCAATATCTTGCAGGGGACACAGTACAAAAAGACGTGACTGGACTTCTGGGTGCGGTAGAATGAGAGTTGGAGACGCATAACCTAAACGATGACGCTTGCGTTTATACCAGTTAAACACTTGTGCTTTATAATCAATAATATCGAGATCAAGCGGACGAGGCCCCCATCTTAAAGAAGAAAGTACAGAGAGTAAACCAGTTGCGGAAAGAGCGGTGTCTATTACCGCAGCAGCATTCACAAAAACAGGTTGGTCGGTTATGCCATAAGGAGAAGTGCGATATAATGCAGAAAGGCGTATAATACCAATTGCTGCGCTGTCGAGTTCCTCACATGCGCGGAGAATCGTGGTAGAAGGATTTCCCCACAGACTGGTTACATTCGATCCCAAACTTATGATAATCATGTCGTATTCGTAATTTGAGTTTGTTATTGGGTGTTGGATGGCGTTCCGCTCGGTCGGGGCGCAACTGGAAGAAAAGCTGCTTAACAAAAAAATCCTGAAAAGCGCTTTTACTTCACAGAAAAGGATTATAACGACAATGAATTTTTATCCTACAGAACGGATAGCTCTGTTTATCGACGGCGCCAATCTATATGCAACAGCAAAGGCGCTCGGTTTCGATATCGACTATAAACGGCTACTCAGTTTATTCCGATCGAAGGGGCAATTGCTCCGAGCGTTATACTACACTGCGCTCGCCGATGACCAGGAATATTCGTCCATCCGTCCGTTGATCGACTGGCTCGACTATAACGGCTATACGATGGTGACAAAGCCCACCAAGGAGTTCACCGACGCCTCGGGCCGCCGCAAAATCAAAGGCAACATGGACATTGAGCTGACCGTCGATGCCATGGAACTCGCCGAGCACCTTGATCACGTCATTTTATTCTCTGGCGACGGCGACTTCCGCACGCTGGTTGAAGCGCTGCAACATCGCGGCAAACGCGTCAGCGTCGTGTCCACGATGAACACACAGCCGCCGATGGTGTCCGACGAACTGCGCCGCCAAGCCGACCAGTTCATTGATCTGGCCGACATGGAAAAATCCATTGCCCGCGCTGGTTCCTCTGATGGCCCACGTAGCGAACCCCGTGATCGTCCGCCATCGCCTGTGAGCTATCCCCCAACGGATGACGACGAATTTTCCGACCTGTAACGGTTTACTAAACTGTCGTTCCGGCACACATAAGAATGCCTGTTTTATGCCCTTGAGGGTGCATGAGAACTGTGTGAAAAATTAGTAGCCGGATAAACTGAAACCGAAATTCCAAAACGATATCTTACCATGACGCGCGCCGAACCACTCAGCGAATGCGCCCTCTGCCCAAGGCTTGTCGCCTTCCGTGAGCAGAACCAAGCGTCTTTTGCCGATTGGTTCAATGCGCCTGTCCCCTCATTCGGAGATGAAACCGCCCGTCTTGCCGTGGTCGGGTTGGCGCCAGGACTTCGCGGAGCCAACCGCACTGGCCGTCCCTTCACAGGCGACTACGCCGGACATCTGCTATATAGCACACTTATTAAATTCGGCTTCGCTGAAGGCGAATACGCTGAGCGCGCCGATGACGGCTTAAAGCTCAAAGACTGCCTGATTACTAACGCTGTGCGCTGCGTGCCGCCTGAGAACAAACCTCTCACTGCCGAAATCAAATCGTGCCGTACATATCTGGCAGCACGTCTTTGCGCCATGCCGAACCTACAAGCCATCGTGATGCTAGGACGCATCGCCCACGACTCAACGCTGCACGCGCTAAAGCTCAAACTGGCGGCGCATAAATTCGGTCATGGCGCGGTTCATCGCCCGCCGGACATGCCAGCGCTTTTCGACAGCTATCACTGCTCTCGCTACAACACCAACACAGGCGCGCTCACGACTGCCATGTTCGAAGCGGTGTTCAGCGCGGTCCGCTCCGAACTGCGGTAATATGCGCGGCCACAACAGCGCTTACCTGCTCTAAGATTGCTGCCATGCCACCGGACGGTTGAACGCCGCCACAAGCGAATAACTGATAATCATCAGCAAGAACCAAGAGCCGAGCTTAGGCAGCGCCACGAAATGCCATGCGCCGACCTGATGCGGATAAAGCCACACCTTGGAAAACGTACCGATATTCTCCGCAAACCAAATAAACAGCGCGACCAAAACAAAACCCAACAGCAGCGGCATGGAACGCCATTTCTTCCATGGGCGAAAATATACTCGCGTGCGCCAGAACAAGAGCCCCGTTGCTGCAAACAGCACATACCGTATATCCATGAAATAGTGGTGGGTGAAGAAATTGATGTATATGGCGATACTTAAAAGAGCCAGCGTCCACAAAGGCGGATGGTCGCTGAACCGTAAATCGAGCAACCGCCAGATCCGGAACAAATAACTGCCAATCGCGGCGTACATGAAACCAGTGAACAGCGGCACCCCGAATATACGCACAAGACTCGGTTCCGGGTAAATCCATGAGCCCGCCGAGACCTTGAAGATTTCCATCACGGTGCCAGTGATGTGATAGATCAAGATAACCGCGGCTTCCGTGGGCGTTTCCAACCGGAAATAAAGCAGCGCAATCTGTGTGATAACGGCGGCCAGCAGAAGAAAATCATAACGAGCAAGCGTGGCGCTATCCGGATAAAGCAAATGCGTGCTGATCAGCAGCACCACCATGATTCCGCCGAACAGACACGCCCAGGCTTCCTTCATGCCGAAACGGATGAACTCGTAAAACGCGGCTGTGCGCCAATCGCGGGCCATTCGCGCGCCGAACAACCACTCCACGGCAATGAAACGACGAAGCGGACGCCAAAGCGCGGCAGCAGACTGGGATTTCACGGCGCGACCAACCGATGGGGAAGCGGCTTGAACCTCCCGAGCTTCGGAATGGGAATCGAGTGTAGGCAATCACTTGCTCCTAAAAGCGGCAACGTGAAATGGAATTCAACGTGAAATTCAGGCATGGGCAAGGCGCTTTAGATTTTAAAAAACTCAAGGGCCGCGGCCGCTTATCTCTAGTATTTACCCAAATTACCTAGGCA
>JARRLC010000197.1:0-4232 GCA_037387425.1 Alphaproteobacteria bacterium | reverse complement strand
GCCGGAGTTAGGCAACATCCGCTCAACGACATTTTCGGACATACTCGCATTAACCAGTATGCGTAACATTTGGCAGCTGTTGTGCACGTGTCCTGGTGTGCGCACTCTGGATCAGCTACAGATTTCGTCACCGGCAAGACAATGCTCCGATTGCGGAGCTGATGCCTTCTCCTGACGTTCATTTATCAATTCAGACATGGGGCGCGGTATGCGTAATCAAGCCACTCTCAGAAGCAACATGGATGTTTTCGACCTTTGGGACACCTTCCCGGCCTGGATCAACCGCCACCGGGCGAAAATCGGTGCTTTTTGTTATACCGCAAAGCCTATCGATCTGTCCTTCAACGGCATGCCCACGATTACCGTGGAGATGTCGGGGCCATCGGGAATGATCGCCGTGTACAAATGCAACATCATTGAGATTTGCGGGGACAAGAAAGATTGGCTTGTGTTCTCTCCGCTGGTCGTGATCTGGGAGCAGGACCGCCAGACACGTGGCCCTGGGATGGGGTCTGCCATGATTGAGCACTTTGTCGAAGCAGTGCGAGCTTTCCGAGAAGAGGGTGATGCGCAAAGCCATGCCATGCTGGTTGCCTCCGGCAATTTGACGGTGGCCAAAGGCGGCAAGCCATTCTTCGAGGGTATCGGTTGGGAGATCATCTATCCGGAATTGCATGAGCCAGCCTGTCTCTATGACGGCATAGAGGCGATGGCGGAACCATTGGATACCGTTGCTGCACAGATCGAAAGTGCCATCGCGCCCATACGCGAGGCGGGTAAGCTGGATTCTGGGCCGGTGTCGTTTGCTATTCTCCCTCTGGACTGAGGCGGTGAATTACGCACCTCTCTGTGCAAACATGGCTGACGCTGCCTGTTGACGGGGCAGCCTAAAGCCCAGCTCATTTGCCGAGCAAATTATCCTGACGGCAGTGGAAACACTCGTCTTTGAACGGCCGCTTGGAAAGAAGAACGCGTCAACCTTCTCGGTGCCTCACGAACCGCCGCTTCGATCTTATCCGAAGTGCAAATTCCGAAGTGAGGAAGAGATCGCTCTTGAGGCGGTGAGTGGCCGCTTTGTCGCGGGAGTGCCAGAACTCCGCATGCCATTGAAGCAGCAGCGTTCCATTTGCTGTCGTTCACCAAAGACTGTCGTGTAGACGCTCTACCTCAATAAGCAGCCACTCAAATAAATCGAAACATGCTACGAATTCCCAAGTAATGCTCCGCGCATGAATTGCTTCACAACTTGGCAGTCGTATCGCTGAGGCAATCTATGCCAGCCCACATATGACGCAATAACTGAAGTGCTTAACACTTTACCGGAAATACAGAGTACACTTTTTAATTCTTTGTTTCGTCTTTTTTACCCAAACGCAGAAAGTCATAGATTTCCGTTTTCATGAGATATCCTTACCTTTCCCGGAAGGCCCGTGCGGTTTGGTCCTTCAATGGCTTCAAGAGATAGCTTATAACCTTTCGATCCGCCGTTCGGATAAATGTCTCGACTGGCATGCCCGGCACCAGTTTGATCTCTCCCAGCCGTGCGACCTCCTCAGTATCAAGCACAACACGGATGGTGTAATATGTGGCGCCAGTGTGCTGATCTTTCATAGCATCGGCGGATATGCGGTTCACAACGCCGTTCAATTCCGGAGTAGTGCGCCGGTTGAAGGTTTGGAAACGTAACAGCGCTTGTTGCCCAACATGAAGCTGATCGATATCTGTTGGCGACACTTTGGCCTCGACAACAAGGCGGTCGCTTTCCGGAACGATTAACATGATAGGCTCGCCGCTTGCGGTGATCACGCCGCCAACCGTATGCGCTGTCGATCGGTGCACGATGCCATCAATGGGCGCGCGAATGTCAATTCGTTTCAGCTGATCTTCGGCGGTTATCTTGCGTTCCAGAAACTCGCCAATCTTAGCGTCGATATCACGCAACTCTTTTGCAACCTCGCTGACGAATGCGCGATCGACCTGAACGATTTGCAACTCAGTCTCGGTAATCTTGCCTTTAGCTTGGGCGCTGGCGGCGATAAGTTGCGCCCTTTCGCCGTCTAGCCTGGTCGCCTCGCGTTCGAGATGTGTTAGCTTAGTGATTGGCGTGAGCTGTTTGCCCCATAGGTCACGTACGCCTTTGAGTTCTGTTTTGATTAGCTCAATCTCTTGTGCCTTAGCCGTTGCCTGGGCGGATAACCCTTCGACCTCCTGTTTAAGCTGGACTATACGCTGGCGCAGTTGGGATTTTTGCCCAGTTTGGGCAGAACGGCGCAAATCGAACAGCTTCTGCTCACCTGCCATGAGCGCCGCCACATTGGTATCAGTGGCACGGCTGGTGAGCTCTTTGGGGAACTCAACAGATTGGCCATCATCCCGTTCAGCCTCAAGCCTGGCTTTGCGGGCGCGAAGCTCATCAAGACTTTTGCTCACCATGGCGAGGTTGGCCCGAGTCGTGGTGGCGTCGAGGCGCACAAGCACGTTGCCAGCCTGCACCCGGTCACCATCCCGTATGAGGATTTCGCCGATAACGCCTCCGGTTGGATGCTGGACCTTACGCACATTGCTATCGACGACCAGGCTTCCCGGTGCAATGACGGCTCCGCTGATGTTTGTGCTAAAAGCCCAGGCGCCGACGCTACCAACCAGCAGCAACGCAACGCCAAGGCCCGCCCGAACGTTACGGCGTATGGAACGCTTCGAACCTGTCAGACAATCTCTCATGACGTATCCTTTTTAGGATTAGCAGGCGATTTCAGAGGTTGGACCCCACCAGCCTTCAACCGTTGCTGCACGAGTTCTTTCGGACCGCCCACCACTGGCCGTCCTTGCTCCAAAACCAGGAGATGATCTATGCTGCTTAGCATCGTCTGCCGGTGCGAGATTACCACGACTATGCCGCCTCGTTCACGAACTCCTAGAATGGCTGTTTGCAGAGCCTGCTCTCCGGTTTGGTCAAGCGAGGCATCGGGTTCGTCAAGAACGACAAGAAAGGGATCGCCGTAAAGAGCGCGGGCCAAAGCGACTCGCTGGCGTTGTCCTGCTGAAAGCGTTGTGCCTCCCTCACCGATTTCTGTGTCATACCCCTTGTCTCCAGGCAGGCTGCGAATGAGATCGTCAACACCAGCAGCCTTAGCAGCTTTGATCACAGCATCTGGATCAGCCTCCGGATCAAAGCGCGCAATATTTTGCAGAACGCTGCCCGCGAATAGCTCTACGTCCTGGGGGAGATAGCCGATATGTCTGCCGAGATCTTCCGGCGCCCATTGGTTGAGAGCCGACCCGTCAAGGCGTATCCTGCCGGAGGACGGCAGCCAGGCCCCCACCAGCGCACGGGCAAATGAAGACTTGCCGGAACCGCTCGGGCCGATGACGCCCAATCCCTGACCAGCATTCAGTGCAAAGCTTACATCGCGCACGGTCACCTTCTTATCGCCAGGCGGAACCACAGCGAGGCTCTCAACCTGTAGCTTTGTGCATGGCGCAGGCAACTTCATCGGTTCTACGCGAGATGGCAGCATTGCTAGCACTTTTCCAAGGCGATGCCAGCTCTGCCGCGCACCAATAAATCCGCGCCAATGCGCAATGGCGGTATCGACCGGAGCAAGGGCGCGAGCCGCCAAAATCGAGCCCGCGATAATGATACCAGCGCTTGCCTGCTCAAGGATCACAAGATAAGCGCCGACCGCTAGCATGGCCGATTGCAGGCTCATGCGCAGTACGCGCGAAATAGCGCCAAGACCTTGAGCGACGTCACTGGCGCGCCGCTGGGAAGCGTGCGTCTGGTCATTGCTGCTCTGCCAGAGACGCCCCAGGCGCGAAGCAAACCCCATTCCGGCCAAAACTTCAGCATTGCGCCGGGATGCCTCGGCCAGAGTGGTCCGGTTGATTGTGTATACAGTTGTTTCTCGCATCGGTGCGCGCGCCAGCACTTCTGTCAGAAACGTCAAGGCAATGAGGATGATAGCACCGATAAGAGCGGTCGCCCCTAACCACGGATGGAAGAGATATACGATAAAAAGGTAGAACGGCAGCCACGGCAGGTCAAACAAAGCTGTCGGTCCGGGGCTGGAAAGAAACGTCCGGATGGCGTCGAGGTCGCGCATAGGCTGCAATCCGTCGCCACGGTGGCCAGCCCGGATGGGTAACCGCACGACGATATCAAAAATACGCACTGCCAAAGTCTCGTTGATAACGCCTCCGGCCCGTACCAGCAGACGGTTCCTGATGAGATC
>JARRLC010000196.1:0-6358 GCA_037387425.1 Alphaproteobacteria bacterium | reverse complement strand
CGCCTGACGCTGCTTGCGCTGGCCGGATTGCTGGCGGTTATCGTGCTGACCACGGCGGCGCGGACGCCAGATTTCCTCGTATTCCGGCTCTGCTGAAGCGGAGGGAGCAACTTCTGCCTCTGCTTTTAGTTCCGCCTCTGCCTCTGCGTTTATCTCTGTCGCCGCCTCAGATGTGTCTGCGTCTATAGCCGCGTTCGCTTCGACCTGTGCAGCGATTTGCTCCGCCGGGGCAGTATCAGCAGGCGCACTGGCGTTTGGCGCAGCCTCGGTTTCCGGCGCGACTTCCACGACCGAGGGCGTTTCGATTGCGGCGCTGGCGGCGCTTTCTGCTTCAGCGGGTGCGGCATCAGTCGCCGGAGTGTCGTCTGTTTCAGCGGCGGGAGCTGTTTCGGCTTCTGTTTTAGCAGGCTCCTGCTGGTCGCCGCCTTCGTTGCCTTCGCCATTGCTCGCGCTCTCAGCCGCCACAGCCTCAACCGACTGTTCCGCAGGTTTGGACTGCACCTGCCGCCGCTCTTTCCTGAAGCCAAGCGCAAACAATACGTTCCCCAGCTCTTCAGCCGAGCAACCGATAATGGAGAGCATTTCGGGCTGGATCTTGAAGCCGCCGCGCCCAACCGCGCCTGCGGGAGGCTCAGGGCGGGTCTCGCTCGGCTTCCAGGAGGTCAGCGGGCGGATAAGGTCGGCCAGTCGCTCCAACATATCAATGCGCACGGCGCGCGGCCCACAGATGTGGAAACCGGCTGCCCGGTAAAACGCTTCCGGCAGGTTTACATCGATAACAACCGAAGTTAGCCCCTGACGCGGTGGCGTTGGCAGATTTTGAGTATCCATTCCGTGGTCGGGGCCATGTTTGAGCGACCAAAGCAGCAGCACGAGATCTGCGGCGGCTGGCTTCAACAACGCAGGGAAGTAGATATTGTAAGCCCCGAACCGCACGCCGAATTTGCGCAGTTCCGCGCGGGCGTTTTGGTCCAGCGAACGAATTTCCTCGGAGACGGTCTCGCGCGGCAGAATACCGAAATTCTCCACCATGCGGAACGCGATGCCGCGCGCCAAGCCAGTCAAGTCGCTGGCTTTTGCGAGGTCGTTCAGCGGTTTGAGACGCGTTTCGACGTGATTATCCAGCCAAGCCTGCACCCGGCGGTTGACGCGGTCTTTATCCACGGGCGTGAGATGTTCGTCTGCTGTCAGCATAAAGACAGGGCGCAGCGGATCGTCGCTCGCGTTGATGCGGCCGATTTCCTGCTTCTCCCACAGAATGCCGCCGGCGCGTGAAAGCGCAAAGGCGTCGTCCTTGGCGCCGTCGAGCCGTTCGGCGCGGTCGGTCAACTCGCGGGCGAGGATTTTCGCGGCAGCATGACGCGCGGCCTTGCCGTGAATGCCAGCAGCAGATGTGTCGGGCGTGAAGTGAAAACCTTCCAGCTTGCCGACGAAATGTTTCTCCACGTAGATTTGTCCTGAATTTTCAATGTCGGCGTAGAGCGTGTCCTTGTCGCGCATGCTTTTCATCAGCACGGATGTGCGGCGGTCAACGAAACGCTGGGTGAGCAATTCGTGAAGCGCATCCGACAGCGTGTCTTCGATAGCGCGGGTGCGTTCGCGCCAATGCGCCGGATCGGCCAGCCATTCGCCGCGATTGGACACGAATGTCCATGTGCGGATGAGCGAAATGCGGTTGGCGAGGGTATCAATATCGCCGTCGGTGCGGTCAGCCTGCGCCACTTGTCCAGCGAGCCAGTCTTCAGGGATAAGACCTTCAGGTGACATGATGAATTTATACAGCGTCTGCACGAGATCGGCATGCGCGGTTTCCGAGATTTTGCGGTAGTCCGGCACTTGGCAAGCTTCCCACAAAAGCCGGACGGCGGCAGGCGTTTGCGCCATTTCCTTCACGGCGTCATCGTTGCAGAGCGTTTCCAGCGCGGTGAGATCGTCAGCGGCGCGGGCGCGGCCAAGGCGAGGCGACGGCGGGAACGCGCGCAGACTTTCTAGCAGTGCCTCCAGCGAGGTGAAATCAAGCTGGCTATTTCGCCATTGCAGCACTTTCACAGGCTCAAAGTCGTGGTCTTCCAGACGGTTGATAAGCTCAGGTGTGAATGGCTGCACATCGCCCGTGACGCCCCCATGCCGATGGCGTCGGTGGCGACGAGATAATCCACCTCGCCAGATTGGTACATTTCCACCTGCGCGTTGCGCGTGCGCGGGCTGAGCGCGCCGAGCACAACCGCTGCGCCGCCTCGCTGGCTACGGATCAATTCCGCCACGGAGTACACATCGCTCGCAGAGAACGCCACGATGGCCGACCGGCGTGGCAGTCGCGTCATTTTCTTTTGCCCGGAATAGGTAAGCTTCGACATCCGGTGCCGGGTGATGAAATTAGCGCCTGGCAACAAATCGCGGATGGCGGCTTGCATGGTCTCCGCGCCGAGCAGAAGCGTTTCGCTGTTCCCGCGCGCGGAAAGCAGACGCTGGGTGAAGACGTGGCCGCGTTCCGGATCGCCCGCGAGCTGGATTTCGTCGATAGCCAGAAAATCTACGTCGATATCGCGTGGCATGGCTTCCACGGTGCACACGTAGTAGCGCGGATTTTCCGGGATGATTTTTTCCTCGCCGGTGATGAGCGCAACATTTGCCTCGCCAACGCGTGCCAGCACTTTGTCGTACACTTCGCGGGCGAGCAATCTGAGCGGCAGACCAATCAACCCGCTTGCGTGGCCAAGCATTCGCTCAATAGCGAGATGCGTTTTTCCCGTGTTCGTCGGCCCCAGAACCGCGGCAACAGAGCGCCCTGTGGCTATTTGTGGCGATACGGGAGCGGCGGTTGCGATATCTGTCATACGACATTTCCTCAAGGATCGGGCGGATAGACCTTAGCATTTCAATCAAAGATTGCGTTGCCATTTAGAGCATCTGAATGACTATTTGACCAGTGGTCCTTAGCAACCCTGTGAACTGTGTTATCAACTGGCAATTGCCGCTTGAATGCTCTTGCGGTCCCCCAAAATATTGGAAATTCTAACGATTTGAATTTGGTAGACAGTTTCGCTGCCATTCGACTTGGTTTCGCGCTCAGGATTATTGCGTAAAAGCGCTTCGCCTTCTGCCTTCTACTTCTACCTCATAATGCGATGCTGTCAGCGATGCAGCCCCCATTGGCGTTGGGATACGCACATAATAGGGGATGTAAAGTTCTGCCCGTTTTACTGGGATCAGCCAAATTTCCATGCCTTCGGTTCTGGCGGCGTATCTGCTTTCTTTATTAGAAGGTCTGTGTCCGGCAATAGGGACGAACTTCACTTTGCAGATATAGGCGGGCCCTTTATAGCCCGTGCGTGTTCTTATGCGTTTCGTGCGTTTATATGACAGTCTGAGATCGTAGCGCGCTTTGCCGTCAAAAATGGGGAGGCGCTGATTACACACGCTGCGCCCTTTTTTGTTGCTGGCGACATTGCTGAGGATGATAGCCGCGCTCAACGGATCAATCACATTCCGCATGTGTCTGCGGGTAATAGGCACGCGCTTTCCGGACGGCATTTGCGGCGGATTCACATCAATTTCGCGGACGTTGTTGTTCGTGAATTTTACGCCGATATCTTCGCCTCTATTGGCGGTTCTGTAGCCGAATGTATAGTTATACGGTTGAGGCTCATGTTGAACTACGCGTCCACTGGTAGTGGTTCTCCCCTTCCATTCGTACAACACTCCGCCCAGCACACTAATATTAGCATTGGCGGCGATTTTATAGCGGTTGCCATTCAGCCTCGCTCTAAGGCGAAGGCTGCCAATATTAAACCCACTAAAGTTAATACTGTAAGTTGTTGTGACTTTTGAGGCTTTTAACTCGGAAGCAACTGCTGTTCTCGTTGCGCCTCCGGTAATAAATCCGCACACCGCGACCGCCGCCACAAGATACCGAACCGCCCGGCTACGAATAACACGTACACTGCACATGGCATATCCTCGAGAAAGCGCGACCCATTACCACAACATCTGAACGTCTAAGCGTTGACACCGCGCTTCTCCTGCTTGGCATAGACTGAAACACACATGACTTACGCTTTAAGAATTCAAGCTTAGCAAACTTATCGCCACCCTTTGCCCTTATTTTTCAATTTCGTCAAATGTATGTTACCCGTGCAGCTATCCACTCCCCAGTATTATGCACGAGACACTGCGAGGCGTTAATATTGGCAGCCAGATGAAAATACGGCAACTTGTTTCCGCAGTTAAATAGCGTATCAACGAAATTGTTTCATTTTGAGACGCTCCGGGAGAAATTTTGTGCAAACTGACGCATGAAGCCCCATGCTCTGGCGAACAGCGCTCGCCAAAGATGTGCAGCAGATAGCGTTTTGCGGCTAAAGTGAGAGGCTGACTGACAACCCATGTCGGACCCGCCGGGGCTGCTTCCTTCCGGACCTGACCCAGTTGACGAGGAACACGTCTGCCGCCAACCTCCCGCCCCCTATATCCTTCGAAACGTGGCATAATGCAAGAACGAACCGCATCAAACGTTCTGTTTCCAGCGTTCGTCCCACAATTGCAGCGCCCACTGATGCGGATTTTTCGAATTTCTTCTTCAATGCGGAATATTTTGTCTTGGCGACACGCGAGCATCCCGTTATACCTGCACACCTAATACGTCAGTTATGGTGCGCTAACGCACAACGCGGGTGTGGCGGAATTGGTAGACGCGCTGGACTCAAAATCCAGTTCTGGTGACAGAGTGTCGGTTCGAGTCCGACCACCCGCACCATAAATCCGGCCGCTGACGTCCAGTTTTCCCGTAAATTCGTTGAAAACGTTGGTTTAACCTCTTTAATATGTCCACCAACATCCATTGACGTCCGCTGACAGCCAGGGTAATTCGGGGGTATATTTGGGGGTGCAGGATTGCGCTCCCGCTAAAAATACCCCCAATACATGTCCGTACAATTCAATGGCTCTCACTGAAATTGCAATCAAATCCGCCAAACTGAAGGATAAGCCCTATAAGCTCTCGGACGCTTTGGGGCTCTATTTGCTCGTTCAACCCAATGGAAGTCGCCTTTGGCGGTTGAAATACCGCTACTCAGGAAAAGAAAAGCTGTTGGCGCTTGGTCGTTATCCGGAAATCAATCTTCGGGTCGCGCGCGAACGTCGGGATGAGGCACGCTTACTGCTTAAAGAAGGCAAAGATCCTGCTGCCGAACGCAAGACTAAGAAGCACGAAGCGAGGATTGCTGTTAAGAATACCTTTGAAAGCGTTGCCTTTGAGTTCGCTGAGAAACAAAATGTGGTTTGGACCACAGGCTATCGAAAAGCTACTCTGCGGAGACTGGAACTTAATATCTTTCCCGATCTAGGTCGCAGTCCCATAGCCGAGATTACGCCACTGCAATTTCTTGAAGTTGTTCGCAAGATTGAAGCGCGCGGAGCTACAGAACTTGCTCACCGGATGACGCAAGTCTGCGGTCAGATATTCCGTTACGCCGTGATTGAGGGGCGCTGTCCCCGTGACATCACCACTGACTTACGTGGGGCGCTTATCCCGCATGTCACCAAACACATGCCTGCGATACGCCCAGGGGAATTGCCAGAATTATTGATAGCTATCAAAGGATATGATGGCGAACCTCTCGTTCGCCTTGGCCAGCAATTTCTAGCCCTTACATTTGTGAGAACCGGCGAATTAATTGGCGCCATGTGGCCGGAATTCGATGAAACAGAAACTCTGTGGTACATCCCTGCACCGCGCATGAAGATGAAGCTTGAGCATCTCGTGCCTTTGGCCCGGCAAACACGCGAGCTACTAACGCAGTTGAGAGCAGTGAACGGTCAACGCCGTTTTGTGTTTGCCTCTCCAGCTAAACCGCACAAACATATTTCCAATAACACCCTGCTATATGCGCTCTATAGACTGGGCTATCACTCACGGATGACCGGCCATGGCTTTCGCGCGGTGGCAAGCACGATTTTTAACGAGCAGCGCTCTGAGGGACGGCATTCGTTTGACCGCGATGCCATCGAGCGGCAGCTCGCTCACGTTGAACGTAACAAAGTAAGAGGTGCATATAATCGCGCCGAGTACATTATCACCCGGCGCAAAATGATGCAGTGGTGGGCTGATTACTTGGATGAGCAAGCGGGAGGGCAGTTTGTTGAGCCTGCTCAATCTGAAGATTGATGCGTGGCAATCCAAGCGTCCAGTTCAGAAGCGCGCCACAATGTGGCGCGACCGATTTTAACAGGCCGCGGAAAGCTTCCTTGTTGGATTTTGGCGTATATGGTTGATCTCTTTAAGCCTATACGGGCGACGACATCTTGCATTCTTAATAATTGTTCATATTGAGCTTTGGTGTGAGCGTGTATATCTCAG
>JARRLC010000195.1:0-4311 GCA_037387425.1 Alphaproteobacteria bacterium | reverse complement strand
GCTTCAAGACTCGGCTTGCAGAGCAGCCGCTGCCTCAAAGCGACTTTTTGCGGAAGTGAAAACTATGGTCGGTTTGAGCCCTTCCGTGTGCTGGGTCTATCCCCGCGGATGCGCATAAGCGCTTCTGACAAATGGCAACATGATCTAAATGGGACCACTCCGTAGGCAAGAATTTAATCATACCCTTGGGCTCTGGTTTTATGAGCGTTTTATCGCGAACGGCACGATTGCCCAAAGGTTCGTGGCATGCCGGTATTATCAGCAGCGGCTCACTGATAGCCAACTGCCGCAGCTGAGATTGGGCGCCAAGGTCGGTTCTCGACCCACCTCGAATGACAGTCGCGCTGATGGAAGAACCACGGGGGGGCAGTTGCGCTACTGACTGTAGCTCGAAATCGGTGATAGGTTGGGGCAAGCGACGATGAGCCAGAAGCGCCGCGATGCGCTGGACATGCGTGAATGGAACTGCTGCGTGCCAGACATGCAAGCCAAGGATGAAGAAAATCCCCGTAGCCAGCAGAATGCCTGCTAAAAAGCTCGGCTCATTGGCAAGCGAAAAGCAGAGCCCCAGCGACAGGATGAGCACCACCTTGCCCATAGCTGTACGCAACGCCCGCGAGTGAAAAATGCTCATGGTGATGAGCAAGAGAAGGCCGTAAAGCCCTACGATCCATCCCGGCACGTGCCAGAAGAACAGAAAGTCGGCAATCCCTGTGAGGAAAACGCAGGCAGTGATTTCGGCCAAAAGAGATGATCTTCCTTACCTGACGATGGCGTCCAGCATGTCCTTCCTTTTATAATATCTTCCCGGCGGGGAAAGCTAAGTGCAAGGAGTTGAGTGCTTCAAGCGTCATATTCGGGATAGTTCGGCAACAGAACGCCCCCATGTGGGGAGGCATCCGCAATTCTGCGGAATTGTGCGTTTGGCTGAGGGCGAAAAAAATAGCCACACGAAATAAATCGTCATACAGATTGTAGCGTAAGGTACCTACGCCGCCAGCGGGTGGGCCGGAGGTGCTCCAGCAACTGTGGCGGCCAGGAGACCGACATGGCGAATTTTACGATACACGCCGATAGCAGTGAGGACGCCGATCGCGTGCGTCAGGCGCTTGCGGACGTCACGGGCGCCAACACCATCAAGTGCGTTGACATCTCGGCACGTACAGGAATTACTGCCGTTTTCTGGGCGAGTGGAGATGCCGCCGTGCGCGTGGCCGTATTGCTTGCACTTCTGCAGGAGTTCGGCGGGACGGTGCGTTCGACGATTGAGGACGAGGCGTGGGTAGCCGAGGCAGGAGACGGTGGCGAGGCATGAGGCGCCCGTGTCAGCGCCTCGCGCCGTAGACGATCGTCGAAAGCTATGCCAGTCTCAGAGCCGGGACACTGAACTCCGCAGAGCAAGACTTGATCAAGGAACATGTCAGGCTAATATTATCGATGAAAGAAATCCGATTTAGCACAAGTATCGAAGATGTTATTATTGCGCCCCTGGTTCTAGTTGCGCTGGCAGTCCGGAATTTTTTGCATCTCGTCTCATCAACCTTGATCCACATTGTCGACTATGCCTTCCCCATATTCCTAGGACTAATGCGTTTGCCGTTATTCTCCGCCCGTATCTTTGGTGACGGCTTAATAGAAACTCTGAAGTTGATCATCATATGTTTGCCGGTTTCCCCTGTGCGCCGCATACACTGGCGCGAAGCTGCGGTTGGATGGTGGCGGTGGCTGCGCCAGAAGCTGAGCTACAAAGCGTTCGAAGAAGCGGTGCATCACGCCTTTGAAAATGGCATGGCATGGGTTTTTCGCAAGTGCAGAAACCTCACACCGCGCGGCGCACTGATAACCATTGCCGGCGCTGTCCTCTGGCTTCCTGTATCTTTTGGTGCAGCAACCGTTATGCACGCGGTGCTCATCGCGAAAGCGGCTTCCCTACCCGCGTGGATGCAGCTCCTTCATCCGCTGGCGACGCTTATCGCCAAGAGCAAGCTTCTGGTCTTGCCTGTCTACCCTGCTGCCTGGCCGCAGGCCAAGAAACACGCCTCAATACAGGAGATCTTCCGATTAAATCGTGCTTTTTTCCGTCTTTATCTCGTCCGGAAAACGGCTTATCGATATCGGCAGACCGCAAATGCGGTTGCTGGGCTGACGCACGTCTTGGGGCGCGCCGCCTCGCTCGTCGGTCTCAGTCGTTTTTTTCGTGGCGTAGTAAGTGCCCTCAACCGCATGGTGGGATGGGTGGGCGAGATCGTGCGAGCCGCGATGGCACGCACGGCGGAAAACTTCTCCACGATCCCTTTGATTGGCGCTTTGCTTCGAAGGTATGCAGCACAGCACGAGGGAACAAAGCCTCTTTGTGAAGAAAAATTCAGTGAAAGAGTACGCATCTTTTTCCTGCGCTGGTCGATCAAATTTTCAGCCGAATATTACGAAGCTAAGGAAAGAAAACAAGTTCCGCAACACCAGACATTGACACAAACTGAGACCAAAGGATCTTAAGAGCGGCACACGCTTTACTACAGTCCGGCGCGAGCATTGCATTTCTCTCGCTTGCATGTCGGCGCGCTGGCATGCCGCAGGCGTGTACCAGTCGAAGGGTGGAAAGCACCTGAACTCTAACGGCGGGTATCGGAGTAATACCAACCGAGCAAACGACACCACCCCAGTGGCAGCAAATTGACCCGACGCGTCGATTTTGCGCCTTATCCCTACATCAGGAGTTCGCACATAGCGGCCGCTGAGTTCCGGCTACCATTTCAATTATCAGGCCAGATTCGAGCATTTGCACGAATATAGAAAACGCGGCGGTTTATATAGCGTGAGCACGATCACAAAGACGCCAATGCGGTCAGGTTTGTCCTGACCTTGCTGCAATCCCAAACAGCACCATCGTGAAACGCATTACATTAGCCTTACGCCAGCATCACCGATGGTTCAGCTCTCCCCGATTCCGGATTGCACCAACTTGAGGATGGTATTACCTTGTTGCATAACATGAAGTTCTCGTAGAATTTGCGCCACGTTTCGCCTGCCAATGCAATCAAATTTCTGTCTCGGGAGTGCAGCTTTATGCCTCTCATCTTTGAAAACGCAGAGAAAATTATGAGTTCTCGCACTGGATGTTGTCCTGTTGTGCGCTGTTGTATTGATATTGAGAGGTTTCATGGTCTGGACATTGCGTCTTGTGGGCGAAAGCCTGCAATTTCATCAGGATAAGCAGTCGCCACAGCGTCGTTCGCTGACATCGGAAGACACAACCCGCTTTACCAATTGGGCTGAACGCTACGGTCGCGCAGTGAAGGCTCGCAATCATAGTGAGTTGCTCGCCATTGGGCAGGAGGTTTTTGGCTGGCTGGAAGATGACGGCCATCGCTGGGGCAGCCAGCTCACAGATAATACTGGACAAATTTGCCTCGACATCGTGACGGACAAAAACCCGGATGACGGGGCGCGCGATTTCCTAGATGTGCCATGGGAGCTGCTCGCCAGAGATGGCGTCTATCTGGCGGAAGATGATTTTCGCCCCTTCTGCTTGCAGCGCCGTCTTGGTGAAGCTGGCGAGCTCGCCGCACCGCAATATAAAGACCTGGCAGTGATGTTCATGGCGGCCGCGCCGCGCAACGTCGAGCCTGTGCTTGATTTTGAAGGGGAAGAGGCTGGCATTCTCGCCGCCACCGACAATCTGCCGCTTGCCCTAACGGTGGAGGAAAGCGGCTCAGCGGATTTCCTTAAAGATAGGCTGGCTGATGACGGACCGTTTGAGGTTATGCATCTCACCTGCCATGGTAATATTGGCAAGGAAGGTCCGGTTCTCGCTCTGGAAGACGAAGGTGGCTATCTCGCCCTCACCTCTGCTGGCACGCTTGCCGCCACGCTTGGCAGCGAAAAGCCCGGCCTGCTATTCCTCTCCGCCTGCCGCACCGCGGAAAATGACGGCCCCACCGCGCCGCTCGCCATCCAATTGATGCGCGCGGGTGTGCCTGCCGTACTTGGCTGGGATGGCTCGGTCCGCGACATCGACGCCAGCGCGTTCGCCCGCGAAACCTATGCCGAACTTGCCCGGCATGAGCGTCCGGTGTTTGCTGTAGCCTCGGCCCGCCAGCGTCTGCTCGCCCAGCACCGCGCCGACCAGCAAAAGGGGCAGCATTGGCACCTGGCGCGGCTTTATGTCGGCGCCAATGGTGGCGGTGCGCTTTGCGCCCGCAACGCCAAGATGCGCCCCGTCTTCCGTGGCCGCGCTTACAGCGCCTTTCTCGACACCGAGCGGAAAAAGGTGCCGGTCGCCGGACCGGCGGCCTTTGTCGGGCGGCGTCG
>JARRLC010000194.1:0-4313 GCA_037387425.1 Alphaproteobacteria bacterium | reverse complement strand
CCACGGCATCGCCTGCCATAACTGCCGCTTCCACCAGTGTCCCGTCAATGAGACGCCGTAAGTGATAAAGCGCAGTGGCCGCCCCGTCTACCCCGGCCTCAGAGAGCAATTGCGCCTCGCTGATCCCATCCGCCAAACCGCTGAGAAGTGCGACCAGAGCCGGACTGCTGACCTTCAACACCTCTTGGCCATCGGTCGCCGCACTCAACCGCGCTCCGCCATCTGAGAACCTCTCAAACCGCAAATGAGGACGCAAACGCCAAATAAACTGCGGAACGGCAACAGAATCGGAAGCAGAAAACGGCGCATTCATCGGCTGACCTCAAATGAAAAATGGTTTGGAGTTCAATTCGCTTTCCCGCAACGGACGCTCCACCCAGCCAAGCGCAGCGGGCACATCATACAAGCGGCCAGGGGCGAAACGCGTCCAGAAGTGCCTCATGCCCGGCACCACCACCCGCGCCACGGGAAAGCCGATTTCCGGCCGCGTATGGTCGAGCACGATCATTTCCAGCCCCCGCGCACGCAACAGCTCGATGCAGGTTTCGATGTCGGCCTTCATGTCGTGCGTCGTAAGCTGCGGATAATCCGCCGCGGTCCGCGACGCCAAACCCGGCGCGGGCAGCACATAAGGCTCGCTCTCAATGCTGGCCTCGGCGAACCAGCGCTCAAGATCAACATTATTGGTGGGGTTGCCCTGGCCCTTGCGCCCCTCGGGCAGGAACTCGTTCCAAGTGGACTGGCTCAACTCCGACACCGCCCGCGACACAGCCATAGCACCGTCAAGATGCGTGCCGAGGCCGACATGAATGCGGCGTCCGTCGGCGATCTGCCAGGACAGCGCGATCACCGTGGGGATGCCAAGGTCGTTGGTGATGTCGATGGCGGCCAGCGTGCGTCCGGCGCTGGCGTAAAGTTCCTGCATGCGGTCAAGAAACGGCGACTGAAAGCTCGCCAGATCGATCCAGGGCGCTGCACGCGATTATACCACCACATGGCGCAGGCGTCGCGTTCGGCCAGTTCCATGAAGCCTTGCAAAATCGCTTCTTCCAGGGTGTTGCCCGCTGCGCAGCCATTGGAGTCGCCGCGGCAGAAATCGTGGGCAAGGTCCACCTCGGCGCGGAAATAGCAGTAAAGGCTCGGCAGACACATGGTTCGCTCATGGGTAAGCGACCAGCCGGGCGTCCAGTCGATTTCGCGCGCGGGATCGAACAGCATCGGCACCCAGTTGAACATGCCGCATTTCTTGTTATGGAGATTGCGCGTGGCGTATTGGCGCTCGCTGAAATGCAAGAGTGCGGGCGGCGCGATGGCGCGGTCGCCTAGCGCGTCGATACGGGCGCGGCGGCGCGGTTCGTCGCCCGAGGCTGCGCAGCAATAGCGCTCGATGGCCTCGCCCAGGCAGCTAACTTTGGCCTGAATTTCCGTCTGCCCCTTGCCGCCCGCCAACACGGAGTGTCCGAGCACGCGGTTGTCGCGGTGATCGCCCGAGCGCGCCGCCGAGGAGCCGAACAACTGGCTTGCGCCGAACACATACATTCCGTCGGGGGCGTCTCATTTGATAAGTGAGGGGATAAGGCCGGTGATATCGCTCACGAGCGGTTCCAGGCGCGCGAAAGTTTCCTCCGGCGTGGCGGAGCGAATGCCGCCATCGGAGGCGAAGCGCTTCGGGCGCGGTTGCAGGACGATCGGCGGCATTTCCTGCCAGATCTCCGGTGCAGGCGGCAGCGCGTCGTGCGAGGCGGCGAGCAGCTTGTGGGACTTGCTTTCCAGCGTCCACGCATCAAGCGTCGTCACGCCTTGCCGGATACCTTGCGGCGGCTGACCGGCTATCGTCGCCACCACGGCCGAGGCGATGGCCGCCGCCCCAAACCCGAGGCTTTCGCGAATGCTCTGCTCCGGCGTCAAGGGGAAGGCCCTGCCTTGGCTAAGGATTGTGCTTTCAGCCTGGCGGATATTCTTAAGACGGCGCAGCAACAGATTGAATGTCGCGTAGCCCCCGCCATCGTCGCCAGCTTCCAGCAACGGCCCAAGCCATATCTGAGCACCGCCAATGCGCACTGGCAACACGCGCGCGCTCTTGGCCAGCGCCGCCTCTACCGCTCCGCGCAAACGGGGATCGAGATAATCCTGGCACGCGATAACAGCCAAGGCTTCAGCACACGCCTCATCTCCCACGCGGTAACGCCATTCTAGCTCGGCGCACATGGCGTTAAAGGCTTCAGCGGGTACGCCTGCGTTGATCCCTGCCAGTTTGGCGCCAGCTATCCGTGCTGCGACCTCTGAAGGATCTAGCCCGCGCGCCGACCACCACACAGCTTCTGACGCTGAGGTTGGCGGCAAAGCGCCCTCCCCTGCCCCCGATGCTTGGGCGTAGCCCTTTGCTTCAAGCTGCAAAAGAGCGTAATGGACGAGTTCCGGCGGAAATTGCCCGGCCAGCCGCTCGGCCATGGCGTCGGCGTCGTGCCCGCCTTCAATGAGCGGCATGAGCGCGGCGTAAACCGCCCCCCGCAAAACATATTGCTCGCCCTCGCCGAGAAGCAGAACTTCGTCGACGGAGAGCCTATGCGCCTTAAGATGCGGCTTGATTTTGATTTGAGCTGTCATACACACCTTCGCCAATGACGGTGGCATGTTCATAGCCCAAGCTGCGCTTCATTAAAATACAGGTTGTTCACTTACCATCAATGCAATTTATGATTGTGGTAAAATGATCAAGCGAGCTGACGCTTCGCCAGCGTATAAAAATCGCCGCGCCGTTCCATCAAGTCGTGAAAACTGCCTTCCTCGCTCACCTTTCCGTTGTTGAGAACGATAATTCGATCAACCTTTTCGATGGTGCTCAAGCGGTGCGCAATGACGATCCGTGTGGAGGTGAGCCCAGACAGCGAACGCGTGACGATGGCCTGGGTTTCGTTGTCAAGCGCCGAAGTAGCTTCGTCGAACAGCAGTATCCGCGCCTTGCGTACAAACGCGCGCGCGATAAGCAGCCGCTGACGTTCACCGCCGGACAGCGTCGAAGAACCTTCGGCGACATAAGTCTGCATTTTCATCGGCATACGCCGGATGGTGTCCGCAAGCCCGGCTTGTTCGGCGGCCTTCCAAGCGTCGTCCAGGGTGAAGTGGCCGTGATTGGCGATATTGTCGAAGATGCTGGCGGGCGTTAAGCGCCCCATCTGCATCACCACGCCGATTTGACGGCGCAGCAAATACGGGTCGATGTCGTCAAGCCCTTTGCCATCGTAAGCGATTTCGCCCAGCTCTGCACGTTCAAAGCCCAATAGCAGACGCAAAAGCGTAGACTTCCCCGCCCCTGACGGTCCTACGATAGCCACATATTCACCGGGGCGGATATCCAAATTGAGGCCGTCCAACACCGCATGGCCTTCCGCGCTGTAGCGGAAGCGGATATCGCGCATGGAAATTGCGCCGCTAAGCTGGCCAGGGTCGGCTTTCCCCGCAGCGTCTTCGGGGATGGTGGTCAGAACCGGCTTGGCGCGCTCGTAAATCGGCACGGCTTCGGCTGCCGTCACCAGCGCGGTAATCAGACCCACCATCAGCCCGACGAACTGGCCGAACGCGGCGTTGAAAGCGACAAAGTCAGGCGTGGCGATATTCTTGGCAAAGAACACAATCGCAAAAAGCATCACCAGCAGAGACAACGGCTGAAACACTTGCCCGAAGACCGTCACATAGCTTTGCGGCAGAGCGGCGTGATAGTTGCCGCGCATCACTTGAGCGAAGTGTTCGGCCCAGTTGGCGAAAACGCGCGGCGTGGCGCAGGCCACCTGGAATTTCGACGCCGCCGCCAGCAATTGCAATTCCTTGCCGAGGAGCTTCCCCTGGCGCGCGTAAAGTTCGCGCTGCCCTCGGATCATGGCGCGCACCATGTAAACAGCGCAGACGACGCCCACGACGATCACAGCGGCAGCCACCAGCGTTAAGCGCCAACTATAATAGACCATGATGATAAGGCTCAGCACCGAGGCGACGCCCGCGACCACCGCGCCCAGCAAAGGCCCGCCCAGCACCGAACTAATCCAGTTGATGCCGAGCGCCCGGTTAGCAAGATCGCCCGCCGTCATGCGGGAGAAAAACGGCGCTGGCATGCTGAGCAGACGGTCCCACAGCGCGGTTTGCAAGCGGCCGTCGATCATGCCTTGCATGCGTAGGAGCGTGAGCGTGCGCATCAGCGCGAAAGAGAAGCTGGCGATTGCCGCCCCAAACAAGAGCGCCAAGAGCTGGCCGAGTTGGCCATAGTCAGCCGTGGGAATGACATGCCCGACCACCGCGCCAGTAATCACCGGCATCAC
>JARRLC010000193.1:0-4330 GCA_037387425.1 Alphaproteobacteria bacterium | reverse complement strand
CTGCACAACCTGGAGCGCGAACTGGAAGATAACGAACCTCGGGAACGCATTGCCCTGATTGCAGAAGAGATGGAGCGCGTGACCAAACTTCTGAACGGGCTCTTAGAGCGCGGCCGGATTGCGCCGGAAATTCCATCCGCCATCGAAACACGCGCTCTCGTTAACGATGTTGTGCGCCTGTTTGGTTACCGTTTGCCGGAAACAACCGAAATCGTCACGGATGTCGAAGATTGGACCTGTCGTCTTCCCCGCGACACGTTTCGCCAGGTGCTCATTAATCTTTTGAAGAATTCCAGCGAAGCTATTGGCGAGGCGCCAGGCATTATCCGGGTGACCATGCGCCGTGACGGAAACATCTCGATCCTGACCGTATCCGACAATGGCCCGGGTTTTTCTGAAGAGATGCTGACCAGAGGCATCCTCCCCTTTCAAACCCGCAAGGAAAAGGGGATGGGTCTGGGCATGTCCATCGTTCAGCGGCTCGTGAATTCAGCAGGCGGCGATATCCGGCTTGGGGTTGCACCAAACGGTGGTGCGATGACAACCGTAACCTTGCCATGCGGAGAATGAGCTAATGCGCACCATAGCGATCATCGAAGACGAAAAACTTTTCGGAAACGAACTGAAGCGGCGTTTTGAGCGTGAAGGCTGGCAGGTGACGCTTTCGACGTCGATTGCCGATGCGCGCCGTCTGCTGATCGACCTGAACTATTCCGCACAGATCGTATTGTCTGACATGAGCCTGCCCGACGGTAACGGCCTCGACTTTCTGGAAGAGGTACGCCAAGCCGGTGGTCAGGGCGAATGGATCTTCCTCTCCGGCTATGGCGGCAGGCGTGATATCGAGCGAGCTGCCGAACTTGGCGCGCTGGATTTTCTTGCTAAACCAATCGATTACCACAAGCTTGACCTTACCATAGCTGCCGCATTCCGTGGAGCCAAAGCGCGTCAGCGCATAGCAGACGAAGTCCAGTCAGAGGCGCGCAAATACACCTCGGAGTCTTTCATCGGCGTCAGTCCAGCCGCGCACAAGGTCCGCACCATGTTGGGCCAACTCGCCAAATTGCCGATATCAAGCGTGTTGTTGAGCGGCGAAACGGGGACGGGCAAGGGGCTCGCCGCCAAAATCCTGCATTATTCTGGGCTACGCGCGGGCGGGCCCTTTGTGGATGTCAATTGCGCGGCCATTCCGAAAGAATTGCTGGAGTCAGAGCTTTTCGGTCACGAACAAGGTTCGTTCACAGGCGCTAGGGACCGGCACCGCGGCTTCCTGGAACAGGCCGACGGCGGAACGCTTTTCCTCGATGAAATCGGCGAAATGGACATTAGCCTGCAATCCAAGTTGCTGAAGGCGTTGGAAGACCAGAGTTTCCGCCGGATCGGGGGCGAGCGGACGATCAATGTGGATATACAGCTCATAGCGGCCTCGAACCGTGATCTACGCGAACTTTCGGCGGAGGGGCAGTTTCGCAGCGATCTCTTTCACCGCATTTCGGTTTTCGAGCTTCACATGCCAAGTCTGCGCGAGCGTCCCGAAGATATCGAACCCATGGTCAGCACAATTATTGCGGAATTCAACGCACAGGCCGGGAAGCACGTCACCACTGTACCGCGCGATGTGATCGCGACGCTGAAGAATTACAGTTGGCCGGGCAATGTGCGCGAGTTGCGTAACGTGTTGGAACGGTCGGTTCTATTGTCGGAAGGAGCTGAGCTGTCGGGGGAATGGCTTGGCATCCTGCCTGGTGCAAAGGCAAAGGGGAAAGACACCGAAGCCATCCCGGACAACACCGACTGGATTCATCTGCCGCTCGATGGTTCCATGGCGCTTGACGAGATGGACCGTTTCATCATTCAAACAGCGCTGCAACGAAACGATTTCAACGTCATGGCCACAGCACGAGCGCTTGGCACGACGCGCGAAACCCTGCGCTACCGCATCCAAAAATACGGCCTCGAAAAATCTGACCCCGAATAGGCGTGCCGTAAATGAGCAGTTTTATCACGACCATGCTCGCATGGGGGTACCCAGCGATCACAATTGTCATTGCACTGGAGTCGCTTGGCCTGCCGCTCCCCGGTGAAGCAATGATGATCGCTTACGGAGCGGCGGCTGGTGCTGAACACAAGCCCATCATGGGGATTTTTCTGGCGTTTTGGGCAGGCGCAGTGATCGGCGACAATATCGGTTACATGATTGGCCGCTATTTCAGTCATAACATCATTGTGCAGTATGGAGGGCGTATTGGTGTAACGGCGGAGCGGCTTGCACACGCTGAAGCGATGTTCAAACGCTTTGGGCTTCTGGTTGTCGTCGTAGCGCGATTTTTCGTATTTTTGCGTCAGTTGAATGGCGTGCTTGCTGGAAGCCTTCGTCTTTCGTGGTGGAAGTTCATGGCGGCAAATGCTGTGGGCGGCGCAATATGGGTTGGCTTTTGGCTTTTTGTCAGCACGCGCGTTTCTACCAACTTTATCGGACTGCTGAATTTTCTTCATACTGCCAAGAATGTCGTATTCACCATCCTAATCCTTGCCGGACTCTTGGCTGCGCTCTTCTGGCTCATATACTGGATACAAGGTCGGCGGCATTGAGGATTTGGGGGTTGGTGGTAATACCCCCCATTCGTTTCCATGTGGCGTCAGAGTGAGGAAATAAATTCAGCAATTACAACGCATTAAAGCATGGCATGCGGCGTGCAGGTTCTAAGCACAGTTCAATCCCGAACTGTCAGGTGACCATATGTAACATCTCCTATCGATCACCGACGCCAACACATAAATGTCTTGGAAGGAGCAAGATAATGAAACGAACCTATCGCAATTTGAGCCTTGCAGCCTTCGTGATCACCGCTGTCACTGCTGCGGCGTTGCCTACGATCATTGCTCAAGCTGCCAGCAAAACCGATCAGGTCGTCCAAGCGTCCAAATCAGGTAAACCGAACCCAAATCTGCTGCTCTCGCAGGATGGCTACAACGTTATACGTGATGTCCGAGCGGCTCGTATCGCAATTTTTAACGGCGATACTCAGCGGGCCAAAACACTCACAGAAGAGGCCCAAGCAGACCTTAAAAAAGTCAAGGCAGATGACAAATTAGCCGACCTCAACAAAGGGGACAAAAACCTTGTTCCAGTCGATGGACAGCTTGTTATCGCTGACAACTTCGTATCCACCCCGGAAAAAGCAAAACACATTGCTGCTAGTAACGAGCATATTAAGAAAGGTGAGACCAAAAAGGCGATGGATGAACTCAAACTCGCCAGTGTCGATGTCGCCTTCACGCGCATCCTGATGCCGATCAAGGAAACCGAGGCGCATGTCGATCTGGCCAAGAAACAGATCAGCCAAGGACACTATTATCAGGCAAACATGGCCCTTAAAGCAACCGAGGACGCCTTGAACGTCGAGACAGTGATGCTGGCCGAAACGCCAAAAACCAAGCAAGCCAAGGCGAACAAAAATTAGAGCATTTTCAGCAAAAGTTGTGAGACTTTTGCGCTCGCGAAAATGCGATAAAACAATAGGTAAAGCATTTTCAGCAAAGGTTGTGAGACTTTTGCGCTAGTAAAAATGCAATAGAATATGAGGGTAGAGCATATTTTCGTTCCAGTTAGATCGGAAAATGCTCTGGTGAAAAGCAAAAGACGGGACGGTTTCCGCCCCGTTTTTTTGTTGCTCAATTTAGGAGCCACACAAACGGTTTAAATCAACCGCATCAAACAGTTCAAATGCACCATTTCGTTGATCTTACATTAAAAAAATAAGTAAAAACAATGCATTAGAATTGGCATGGTTGCTGCTTCGTGTATCACGAAAGGAGTAAACCAATGACACGGTATTTTCAGGCTGAACTGGAAGGCATCACGGCAATCGACGAAGCTGTCCGGCTGCTGGTGAGCGTCATCAAACTCAATGGTTTTGCGATCCTTAGCAATGTCGACCTGACCAATCTCGTCGAACAGCAGCGCTCATCTAAAGTCATCAAGACGCGTATTGTCGAAGCGGTGCAACAGGAATTGACGACCGGCAGGATTGCAAAAGGTTCGGAAACACTCGCCAACATGACCAGCATCTTCATGCTGTATGAGACCGCAAAAGACGTGAAAGTCATTGTTCGCGATCCGGTACAGCCCGGAAACACATCCGAGACCAAACAAAATCTCTCAAACCAGATTGAAATAGCGTTAGCCACCGCCATGACCGTTTGCGCAATGCAACGTAAACGCCGCCGCGCTTTCGAAAGAGACGAGCGCTCAAAAACGCCAATCAGCGTCGTCACGGCGAATGGCGTTTCGAACAGGTGGAAAGGAACAGAGCATGAATTTCACCAA
>JARRLC010000192.1:0-4359 GCA_037387425.1 Alphaproteobacteria bacterium | reverse complement strand
AAACGTATTCAGATGCGAGTGGCCGCCCATTAAAGAGCAACCGCCACGATTGCGCCCATCCCCAACGGCAGCAAACAGGGCAAAATGGCTCTTGGCTACACCAAGACTGCCGCATGAGCGGCGATTGACACAACGACTTTCAACAGTTCCGGATTGTTATGCCGTATTCGCCGCGGCGATGATGCATTGACTATATCGCCATTGTCCTCTGCGGACACTCTTTCCCTTTGGCGTAGCCCCGTTGAGCAGCCCTGCGAATAAGGTTCTTCCTCCGTGAAGTTGGCCAACTTCACACATCTTGCCAGCCAAATGGGAGAAAAAAGATGCGAACAATTGCGATTCCTTTGATGTTCGCAACTCTTCGCATTTATTTGCATTAAATCTCTAGTCTTAGCGTTTCTTCGCATCTATTCGCATAAATTCGCATCTTTTCTTACATTGCACCTACATTCAGTGTTATGATCGTGTGTACGCTAATCGCAGCTTTGAAGTTATGAGTGATCATGCAGCAAAAGACGAAACCATCCACGCGAAAAGGCCAGAGCCTGCAGGGGCGTGTTGGCGTCATCGCGCGAGCTGACGAGATCCGCAAGGCGCTGGCTGCCGGGTATCCGCGCACGGCCATTTATGAGCGGTATGCGGCAGATCTCGACATCAGCTACAGCCAGTTTTGCCGCCATATTCAGCGCTATCTGTTGGCTGATACTGCGTGCACCACAAACAAGCGCGCGTTCAAGCCAGTCCAGACCGCTTTACGCGAGCGCTCCAACGGACCAATCCAGACGCCCACATCTGCTCCGAAGAAGTTCGTTTTCGATCCGACTGCTGCGCACGCCCGTAAGGACGAGCTGTTTTAGCTGGGAGATAATTGCGCCAGCGTTTTATCGTTTCGACTTCTAGGGCTTTTCTTTGGTGACACCGGTGACAAGCATAAAGTCACGTTAATTCAGCAGGTTATCCGCAAAAATCGTCACCGCTGCTGTGGTGTCACGGTGGTGACAGTGCAGTGGTGCCACCAAGCAGCACGCTCCACAGCGAGGCTGCGCCTGCGTTTTTTTCTCGTAGCTCCCGTTTTCACGCTTGGCTTGTACATCGCGCGATTAATCGGAAACGCTAACCCAAGAGTGCTTGCTATCCGCATGGCACCCAGTGGCCCGCGGCTAAGTGGGCCAAATAGGCCGCGCGAATGCGTGGGAACTGGGTAAAAAACTTCGTGTCACCGCTTGGCACCACTGCATCACCACTGCATACCGCCCCTCTGGTGACAGCAAAACCGTTACTGAATAAGGCATTTCTTCCATTTATCTTTCATGTCACTACTGTCACCACTGATTTTATATAAAGACAGATTACCAAGTCAGAACCAACAAACCGCCAAACAAAAAAGGAGGCGGTGCACCTCCTTGGGTGTGGTTTCGTCGATCTTCGCCTTGCGGAGGTTACCTGCCAGCAATCCGCTCATAACCCCATTGACGTTTGCCGCCGTTGGCGCGCCGCTGAACTCGCTCGAACCCCATCGCGGTCAAAATACCGGCGATACGCTGCGAGACGCCGGTATTGCGTCTTTCGGTGACGACGCCCAGAGCTTCATAAATTTCGTCGGAGGCGATGAAGCCAGTTCGGTCGTGCAAGACCTCCGTTAACCGCTCCTGCCAGGGATCAATAATGAGACGTTCAGCCTGACCTTCTGCCGCCACCTCCCAGAGATGCTTTGGCAGCACCAGGTTTTCGCCCTGAGCCTCAAAGTGCGCGGCCTCAGCCCAGAGCTGGTCGCGATCCTGGATAAGCCGCGTGACAGCTTCATCAGGGTCGTAGGCATCACCGATTGTCACCGGCCAGAAACGGCGATTGCCCGTTGCATCGCGCAGATACTGACTATCATTGCACGTCCCAATCAGCACAAACTGGCGCGGCCTTTCTGTGGAGCTACGCCCATAGGCCAGCCGCGCGCCGTCCACCTGCCGGGAAATCATGGCTTTGACGGTCGAGGCGTCACGCTTGCCCATGCCGTCCAATTCGGCCAACTCAACCAGCCACTTGCCGGTTGTGACCTCGATAATGGCCTTCTGGTCGGCTCCTACGCCAAGGTTGTCGGTGAAGTAATCCTCTGATGGGCAAAGTGCACGCACCGCAGACGACTTTCCCCGGCCCTGACGCCCTTGCAGGACAAGCATGGTGTCGTATTTAGCGCCCGGCTGACGAATGCGGCGCACGGCAGCGATAAGGTGTTTTCGTCCATAGATCGTGTTTAATTCGGTGTCTTCTACGCCAAGATAAGTATGAAGCCACTTGTCGAGGCGTTTTACGCCATCCCACTGAAGACTGTCGAGGTAATCCTTTAGTGGATGAAAGCCGGAACATCGAGATAGACTTTCAAGGACCGCCGTAAAATACGCCTCGCCTGACTTCAGGCCAAGCATATCGGCCTCAAGCCACAAATCGCGCGCCACCTCATCGTCAAGCGTTCGCGAATGACCGTTGCGGGTGATGATTTTGCGATGGGCCATCTGGTCGTAGCTCAGCGCAACGCCAGCGTATTCGAGAAAGGCGCGGATGTTGGGTTGCGAACGGCCGAGCGGCTCACCTTTTGGCGTCAAATCAGGCCATTGAAATGCCGTTGCCTCGTGGTTTTCTTGGCGCGCTGGCCTTTTTTCCTGCCACTTCTGGCGGATGCGCGCAATTTCCTCGCCAAGATCGCCACGTTCAATAAATTTGGCGGCCACGCCGCTGGGTACGGCTTCAAACGCGGCTTGAGCATCATGCTCAGAAAGACCGTGCTCGAACAATGCGCAGCACGCTGCGTAAAAGCTATGGGAGCGTTTTCCTTCTGTTGGTGCACTGTTGATCAGCCGCTGAAGGCGCTTGGGCAGGTTGATGGCAGGGGCGGCCGTTGTCGGCGCCAGTGTACGGAAAGCTTCTGCCGGGTATGCGAGCCCTTCTGTGGACAGCACAAGCGTTGCGAGCGCAGGTCGGCGTCCGGCGGCGCGCTTCTTGGCGTTGGGGAAGTTGACCGTACCCGGAAGCCGCATGATGCGGTCTGCATTGTGGCAATGGTCCGCATCGAGCGCCAACGCCAGCGCTTTGTTGAGCGCCTCCAGTTCGGCAATGCGCGCAGGATCGCCGCCCAACTCGAACGGTTCTTCCAGCCGCCAAAACGCCTGCAATCCACCGCCGCTGTTGACGATGACCGTCGGCGGCAAGCCGGATGCATCGAGCCGCCCACGGAGCGCTCCCATCTCCGCCTCGACGGCTCCGCTATCGGACCAATCCAGTCCTCGACGCGCGTCCAAATCCGCCCACAGCCAGCGTGAGCGCGCCATCTGTGCTTTCTTCGGCTTCCGCGACAACGGCCCGAGCGGTTCGCCGACAAGAAAATAGATGTTTGCCTGCTCCGCTTGGCGTCCCTCAATCCACCGTGTAATGGCCGCTTCATCGCCGGGCTTGAAGGTGACCGTGGGCACATCGCGGCGGCCTTCTGATATCGCGCTGAGCACCCAAGGTCCGGCAGGCGTAAAGCGGCGCAGAAACATGATCGCATCTTCTGTCGAAGGGGCTAAATCTGGCTTGACAGCGGGGCGCGGTTCATTGTTCATAATGGTCATCACGATATTGTCTTTCTGAGGTCCGACCGTTGCCGCGGTGCGGGCCTCTTTTCGTTTCTGCCTCCAGGCGAACACAAGTGTTTCACGGCGCAGATGGTTTCTCTTTGCCTTTTTCCGCGCAGCTTTTTCGTCTCGATGCTTGCCTCGTTCTAAGTGCCCTGTTGTGTCATCTGCACCACCTCATCACACATGGGGGTGACGGATTGAATGACGGATTTTTCATCTGTCATCGCATCTGTCATCATCCGTCATGCGATCTGTCATAAACGGTGACTGATAAGGGTTTTCATCCGTCATCATCCGTCATTCGCTCATCTGCACCACAGCCACCCATCTGCACCAAAAAGCCACCTACACAATCCGTCACTTTTTCATCCGTCATTATCCGTCATCATCTGTCATTGCATCCGTCATTGGTGCGCAAGCGCCAGATGCGCGGACGGCCAAAACCGTTGCCGCTGATTTCCACACCAAGACGTTTCACGGCTCGATAAAGGTTATTGTGATGGATGCCTGCCGAAGCTGCGGCGGCTTTCAATTCTCCCCCGTCGCGTGGGCCGCTCGCGAGGTATTCGCGCAACCAGGCGTCGGCACGCAGCGGTAGCTTCACCACTTTGTCTGCTGACTTTGTCGTGTCCGACGCACCCGCTTTGTGCCATTCAATGCGACTGGTTTCGATGCCCTCGACAATCGCCCCCTTGATGCGACAGAAAAGCCGCAGATCGTCAGCCGCGCCATTGATGCCAGCGCACATGAG
>JARRLC010000191.1:0-4393 GCA_037387425.1 Alphaproteobacteria bacterium | reverse complement strand
GATTACATATTAGCACTTGTAAATTATAGATTACACGCTTGATATCGCCCGCGTGCTGTTTGCCATGCTGTGCAGTACATGCGCCGTCCCACGCTTTTACTTCGTGGGAATGCGTTGCCGAATCGAACAGGTAGCCACTTGGCGCCACATATCTCCGCAACCGGTAAAGTTCGTAAGCCAGCGCGTTCGTCCGCGCAAGTATTTCCCTACATCAACGCTCATCCATAACCACATAACACATCAATACTCCTGTAACGCAATGAGCGTTTATTTGACTAATCCTTAAAATAACTCACCGATTTATAAATTTAGTCAACAAGTACACTTGATGTAATTCAAGTATTCGTGTATCTATACTTGTAGACGGGCAGGTGGCCCAGACAGAACAGACTAGCGAGGTTACGGAGACCTCACCCGAAAAGGGGAGCCGGAGGCCGGACGAGGCGGGAACCGGGGACAAGAAAGGGAAGACAAGGACATCCACCGCCCCGAACGAAGCCCCAAGCGAGGGGAGTGCGCAAGCATGCACAAACCAGCGCCGGGCGGGACATCAACAAGAGAGGAAAACGGATATGATGGATATCGATCAAGTCACCAGGATAGCCCAGCAGCTCAACATCAAGCTGACGGCAGCAGAAGAGGGGACAGACCTCTATCGCTGCTGGGCGGATCGCGTCGAAGACGCTTGGAATGCTTGGCGGCGTGGCGACGCGAACCGTTGTCGCGAAATGATCGAAGATGCGAACCGCTACGCAGTATAGCGGCACAGCAACTTGAAACTAAAGGGAAAGCAACAATGGGTTACGTCGTAAAAACACTGGTTAACGGAAAGTGGCACATCGTTGAAACCATCCGAGACGCCGAATGCGGTGGTCGGATTGCAGCTCACCGCGCAGCCAATAACTTGAGAAACGCTACGAACAACCACGCGAACGTACAGAAAACAACAATCACCCGCATCTGATGCAGATTAAGCCGCTCCACAGGGGCGGCTTATACGGCATCAGCCGAAACGAAAAAACTCGGCATGAATGAAGCGGGCCGGAACGGTGCTACCAACACCGAACCAGCCCTTGATCAAATCCTTATCAAGCAAGGACAAGACCCATGAAGACCAATACCGCGCTACCCCGATGGGGGCAATGGGCAGCAGGGCTTACACTCACAGGCGCGGCCATCGCCGCTGGCGCCACGAGCCTCACGCTCAACGTTTTGTATGGCTGGCAAATTGGCCCAGCCGCAGCCGTCACGTTCGGCCTCGCCGATCTGGCGAAAATCACGATACCGATTGTCTGCGTGGCCATTGGCTGGACGTGGCAAGCCCGGCTCACGCTGGTGCTATGCGCCATCGTTTCGCTCACCTGCGCCGCCTCGTATTTCGCCGACCGGGAGGCCGGGCCGCTGCTAGCGCGCGAAACACGCTCCGCTGTTTATACCGGCGCTCAGGCCGATATGGTTCGCGCCCGTACAGAACTGGCGAGCATCCATGAAACAGGCGATGCGAAAGCGCTCGCCGCTGCGGCTAATCTAGCGCAGGCACGAGCGGAAGCCGAAGCGACGAACGGCGGATGCCGGAAACGTTGCCTTGCGGCGAGCGCGGAAGCCACTGTTTTGCTGGAGCGTCTGGGCAAAGCGAAACGCCGCGATGCCTTGCAAGCTCAGCTTGCGGACGCCAAGCAGGAAGCCAGCCGCTCCGCTGGCAACCGTTCCACAGGGCGCGGACTGATGTTGGCGGCGGCGACTGGTGGCAATGCTTCCAGTATCGAAAAATGGCTGGCCGGGGCGATGTCGGTGCTCAAAATTGCGCTTCTGGAAACACTGGTTTATCTCAGCATCCCCGGCGCTACGCTTTTGGGACAAGCGTTGAGCGCAAAAAGCCCGAAGGCAGCCGCTGCAACAGCAAAGCAGCCCAAGAACACGCCGCCAAGTCCTCGCGGTAGCAAGCCGCAAGCAAAGTCTGATGACAACAAAGTGGTTGCGCTCCGGCCGGACACGGTTGCCATCACCCGGATGGCGACACGCGGCATGACACAACAGCAGATTGCCGATGTTCTGGGCGTTTCCCGCTCCACGGTGCAGCGCCGCCTCTCCGAAGCACGTGGGCAGAGCCAGGAAGCGCAGACAGTCAAGCAGGCCGCTGCAATGTAAACAAAGGATGTGGCGTCTCGTTATCTAATGAGGCGCCGCATCTTCCTGCTGCCTCCTATCAAAAATCTTTCCGTCGGCATTCGTCGTTTTTTCCAACCGTCGGCGCCGTCGGTGATCGCAAATCACCTCTCACTAGAGTTGAACGCAACAATACTTCCAGATCGATGAAATAACCGCAATTAGATCTGCCGCACACTAATCTTTTACAGGCGGTAGGTTTGCTAACTATAATATTAATTCAGTTTATTCTTTATTACTTCTTGATATTACATCGCACTCGCAGTATATTACTCAAGTAAACATAAGCAGCAAGGAAGTATCATGACAGAAAGAGTTGTGAGTGAAACTGAACAGTTTGCAATCAACATCGTTCTATTGGTCGATGAGGATGGAGATTACGCCGTTGGCCAGGACGAAGACGATGCGCGCGAGCGCTACGACGATGAAATCGGCGGTGACCGCGCGCGCCACTTTATCCATCTTTCCATACGTGTGCCGCTGCCTCGGCCTATCCATGTGTCTGGAACCCTGCCCAAGCAGGATGATGGCAGCTACAGCCTCCAAATAGCGCAGCAATAAATACTTAAAGGTCGGTGCTTTTTCCGACCTTTCTCCAGAAAATTTCAAAATTCACAAAGCAGTAAGGAGAGTAATTTTATGAACAAAACGCCAAAATACCACGCTTTTGTTGTCAAAGATCGTGGGGGAGACCAGAAGTTTTGGACACGCATTGGCGCTGCATGGGAGCATTCAAAAGGCGGTGGCCTCAATATCGAGCTGGATGCCTTGCCGCTCGATGGCAAAATCGTGCTGCTGCCTCCAAAAGACGACAACGAATAAGACCTCACCGGTCCGGCCTAAGCGCCGGACTGCCCCTTTTTTCTGGCGTAAAACCAACACTTTAACAGTGCCTCACCCGATACCGTCGCTTCTGCATGGGGCAGCAACGGCTGGGACACGACCTCACCATAAGGAGAAAATTGCATGAGCATTGACGCCGTCGAAGACATTGCGTCCACAGACAACTTGCATAACAAGGCGCAAGGCGCGCTCCGCGCATTCGTTGAGCGCATCGAGCGATTAGAGGAAGAAAAAGCCGCTCTCGCCGAGGATATTCGCGAAGTCTACGCCGAGGCAAAGTCATCTGGCTTTGACAACAAAACCCTGCGAGAAATTATTCGCATCCGCAAATTGCCCGATCACGAACGCCAAGAACGCGAAGGCCTTTTGGCGACGTATATGCACGCGCTAGACATGATCCCTGCGCTGGGCAGTTGATTGTGATGATGCGTAAACCAGAAAACAAGAGTGAGAAGAATTATCTCTTGTTTTCTGGCGTTTTACCCGGCGCTCACTGAAAGCTAAGAAAAACCATCTGTCGGCATCTGTCGTTTTTTCCAACCGTCGGTGCCGTCGCACCTGTTTCAGATCACTTATTGCCCGTAAAGTCCGCCGTCTATTTTTCCCCGATTTCGTTACACCCTCGCCGCCCTAAAAAAGTTTGCAAAAACTCTTTCTTGCTCAAAAGGTAAATAAATTTCTGCAAGCGCTGGTTGAGCTAGGGGAGGGTATCGTCAAGTGATTATAGATTTTTGCACGTGCCAGTTGAGCTAAGGGGAGGGTATTTTCAAGTAATTATAAATTAGGGGGTGGTATCTCCAGTTGATTGCAAATTTCAGTTGGAAAGGGGACTGGTCAACGTTTCAAGACTCTGCATCATAAACAGCAACAGAGCTGGTTATCATTTCACACTCTGTGCAGAGTTTAGAGTAAAGGGGGTGTTGTTACATGGATCAGTCGCCTGCGATCTATCGGCTTGCCGAAGCTATCAAAAAGTTCTTCCCCAATGGTGGAATTACAAAAAGCTCTCTTCGCAACGAAGCAAGAGCAGGCCGCCTGGAAATTATCAGGATCGCGAATAAGGACTTTGTTACAGAAGAAGCAATCCGCGCCATGTTGGAGAAATGTGTATGGCAAGAAAAAAGCAACCACCACGGCTCTATTTGCGCGACCGAAGTCAAGAAGGCAGAGCATCAGCCTGGGTCATCCGTGATGGAACGCGGTTTATTAGCACAGGCTGCATTGCTGAGGACCTTGCAGGAGCCGAACGCGCCCTCCAAGACTACCTTGCCAAAAAATTCGAGCCGTCAGGAACAAGTCGCTCAAAACAGCTCAGTGTCGCCGAAGTCTTGAAGTTCTATTGGGAGCGTCATGCGATTCCAAATATCATCCGAAAAGATGTTAT
>JARRLC010000190.1:0-4399 GCA_037387425.1 Alphaproteobacteria bacterium | reverse complement strand
ATCCGCCATTTCGGCGTCGCAGAACCTTGAAAGGGGATGGCCCTTCCATCGGTTCTGCTCCTGGAACTGGTGGATTTTCACTGCGGCGCAGCCCGTGCGGTGAATGTCAACAGGCCCTAACCCGGCGGGCGCACAACGCGGATCTGATGATCGCGGATCTTCTTGCGCAGCGTATTGCGGTTGAGGCCGAGCAAATCGGCCGCCTTGATCTGATTGCCGCGCGTAGCCGCCAACGCCGCGTTGATAAGCGGTACTTCCACCTCGCGCACGATACGGTCGTAAAGCCCTGGCGGCGGCAGATCATCCGAGAACTTCGCGAAATAATCCGCCAGATAGCCTTCCACCCATTCGCTCAACGACAGAGCGCCAGACGCTTTCCCTTCGGTGCGGGTTAGCTTGCCGGACGACAGCTCGTTTTCCACGATATCGACGGTGATGACCTCTTGCGGGTAAAGCGCAATCAGCCGCTGCACCAGATTTTCCAGCTCGCGCACGTTACCTGGCCAGGGGTGACGCTTCAGCCGTTCTAGCGCCTCGGTCTGGATGGTTTTCTGCGGCAGGCTGCTTTGATGCGCCTGCTTTAAAAAATGGTGAACGAGGTCGGGCACATCCTCCAGTCGTTCGCGCAGAGGCGGCAGCCGCAAAGGCACCACGTTCAGGCGGTAATAAAGGTCTTCGCGGAACAGTCCTTGCGCGACTTGTTCCTCCAGATGTTTGTTGGTGGCGGCGATAATGCGCACATCGGTCTTGATGGGGGTACGCCCGCCGACCGTCATGTACTCGCCCTCTTGCAGCACACGGAGCAATCGCGTCTGCGCGTCCATGGGCATGTCGCCGATCTCGTCGAGGAACAGCGTACCGCCATCGGCCTGCTCAAAACGCCCCATGATGCGCGCCTGCGCTCCAGTGAACGCGCCTTTCTCGTGACCGAACAGCTCCGCCTCGATCAGATCGCGCGGGATGGCCGCCATGTTGATCGCCACGAACGCGCCATTGCGGCGCTGGCCATAGTCGTGCAGCGCGCGGGCGACCAGCTCCTTGCCGGTGCCGGATTCGCCGGAAATCAGCACGGTCAGTCCTGTGTGAATAAGCCGCGCAATTACGCGGTAGACTTCCTGCATAGCGGGCGAGCGGCCGATAAGCGGCAGGTCTTCCACCTCCGGCGCGCGCTGAGCAAGCACATTGACGCCTTTGGGCTCGTTCATGGCGCGGCCAACAACGGCCACCAGTTCTTTCAGATCGAACGGCTTGGGAAGATATTCGTATGCGCCGCGTTCCGCCGCCGTGATGGCGGTCATGAAGGTGTTCTGCGCGCTCATGACGATGATCGGCAGGTCTGGGCGGATCTTCTTGATACGCGGAATGAGTTCGAAGGCGTTTTCGTCCGGCATAACCACATCGGTGATGACGACATCGCCCTCGCCCTGGTTCACCCAGTTCCACAACGTAGCGGCGTTGCTGGTGGTGCGCGGCGAATATCCCGCGCGGGCCAAAGCCTGGTTGACGACCGTACGGATAGCAGAGTCGTCGTCAGCGATGAGAACATTGCCACGTCCCACGGGTTAATCCTCCTTCGTGCGCTTATCCGACGGCTGATGCTGGTACATCGGCATCATGGCGCGGAAAATGGTCTGTCTGGGTCGCGTTTCGCATTCGATAATGCCGCCGTGATCGCCGATGATTTTCGCTACCAACGCCAGCCCAAGACCGGAGCCGCGCGCTTTCGTGGTCACAAACGGTTCAAACAGGTAAGGCTTCAAGTCTTCAGAAACGCCGGAGCCATTATCGATAACGGCAACTTCCAGCGGCAGGCTGACGCGCTCGTTCGAATTGGGCAGCGAAATGCGCAATCCCGGCCGGAACGCCGTAGACAACACGATCTGCCCTTCCACGTTTTGTTGGTCAGAGGCCGCTTCAACAGCGTTTTTCACCAGATTTAGGAAGACCTGAATAAGTTTGTCGCTGTTACCGGGCACCGGCGGCAACGAGGGGTCATAGTTTTGCAAAATGCGGATATTCCGCGCAAAACCGTTAATGGCGACTTGGCGCACATGATCAAGCACTGTGTGAATGTTCACGGGTTCAAGTTTGATGGGGCGTTCGTCGCCGAACACCTCCATGCGGTCCACCAGATTGCAGATACGGTCACTCTCGCGGCAAATGAGCTGCGCGAGCGGCTGATCATCGCTGGTGGCGCTTGTTTCCAAAAGCTGCGCCGCGCCGCGAATGCCTGAAAGCGGATTCTTGATTTCGTGCGCTAGCACTGCTGCTAGGCCGGAAACCGAGCGTGCGCCTCCCCGGTGCGTGAGCTGACGTTCGATCATCTGCGCCATGCTGCGTTGTTGGAGCATTACGAGCACGCAACCAGTTTCATCTGCCACAGGTGCGGCGAACACATCCACCGGACGCAGACTCTCTGTATCGGAAAAGCCCAGATCGACGGCGTATTCGTTAACGGTGGTCTTTGACTGCCGAACCTGAGCGATCAGCCCCAAAAGTGGACTGGCAAACGGCACCAGATCGTTGATTTTGCGGCGTCGCAGCACAGCTTCACTTGTGCTGAAGAAAGTTTCAGCAGCGAAATTGGCATAGGTAATCTGCTCATCCGCTGCCAGAACCACAACCGGATGGGGCAAGGCTTGCAGCAAAGCTTCGTAAAAAGCCGGTGTTTCAGCCATTTGCAGGGGCTGCGAAAGCAAGGTGTTTTTCTCTTCAGGTTGTGGCGACTACAGCGATTGCACGCATATAGTCTCAAATTGCATAAAAATTCAGCACATATATGTCGCGCCTATTCTGTAGGCATAATAACAAATGTGCCACAACTGTCACCACAAATAATCGCGATGCAGCATATGTATTTCGTTGGCAGACGGCCTAGTTGCCAGTAGCTATGCAATAAGCCGTTAACTGTCTGAGAGGTTCGCTATCTGTCATGACCGCCGCTGCACTTATCGTCGCCGCCGGAAAAGGAACCCGCGCGCGCGCCGCCGGGGATAAACCCAAGCAATATTTGCTCGTGGGCGGAAAGCCGGTGCTGACGCGCACGCTGGCGGCGTTTCTTGAGCACAAGGACATCGCCTGGGTGCAGCCGGTCATTCACGCCGAGGCCCACGCGCTTTACAACGAGGCAGTGGCGGCGCTGGCGCTGGCTGGGGACGCGATGGCGGCAAAATTGCTGCCGCCAGTGGTGGGCGGCGCGAATCGGCAACAATCCGTGATGGCGGGGTTGACCGCGCTGGAGCCGCACGCTCCCAGCAATGTGCTTATCCACGATGGCGCACGACCGTTTGTTGGGGCGGATGTCATCAGCGGCGTGCTTAACGCGCTGGTGGGGCAAAAAGCGGCGCTGGCGGCTATTCCGGTGTCCGATACATTAAAGGCTGAGACTGACGGATTGATTACGCGCACGGTGGACCGCAACGGGCTATGGCGCGCACAAACCCCGCAAGGCTTTGATTTCATAGAGATTCTTGCAGCACACAAGAACGCCCAGAAGGCGGGGCGCGATGACTTTACCGACGACACAGCAATCGCCGAATGGCAAGGCTTGAGCGTGGCAATCGCGCCTGGAGCAGAGCGGAACATTAAACTCACCACGCCGGAGGATTTTAAATTGGGGGAAAAGCTTCTTAGTGGGGAAGACGATGCAAACAGCAGCGGCACGGGGGCGCAGATGGAAACTCGCATCGGTTCAGGGTTTGACGTGCATGCTTTCGAGCCGGGCAATCACTTGTGGCTCTGCGGCGTGCGCGTTCCGCACGATTTTGGCTTGAATGGCCACTCCGACGCTGATGTGGCCTTGCACGCTCTGACAGATGCGCTGCTCGGCGCGATCGGTGCGGGCGATATCGGCCAGCATTTTCCGCCCTCAGATGCGCGGTGGAAGGGCGCGGCCTCGTCGCAGTTCCTGGCGCATGCGTTGGAGCTGTTGCGTGCGCGCGGTGGGCGGATCATCAATGTGGATATCACCATTATCTGCGAGCGCCCGAAAGTCGGCCCTTTCAGGGAAGCGATGCGTGCGCGCATCAAGGCGATTTTGGGGGTGGAGAAAGACAGGGTGAGCGTGAAAGCCACCACAACAGAAGGGCTGGGCTTCGCCGGACGCCGCGAAGGCATCGCCGCGATGGCTTCGGTGTCAGTGGCTGTGCCAGCGTGAGATAGCGGCAACGCGATGCATCAATGTAGGGTGGGTTAATTCTTGCTCAATAACAACTGATGCGACGCTTTCTGGTAGACCTGCTTCAGCTCTACCAGGCAAACCAACTAGTACAGTCCGCCGGAAATGCTGACCCCATATGCTGCGAACGCTCATCAGCATTTCTGGCGAATAAAGCTGTACTAGAAACAATAGCTCGGCTGTACGCTTAAGCTGCAGGAAGTCCTGTGAAAGCGTGCAGCA
>JARRLC010000189.1:0-7664 GCA_037387425.1 Alphaproteobacteria bacterium | reverse complement strand
CGGTAGCGGGAGAGGGATTTGAACCCCCGACCTATGGATTATGATTCCACCGCTCTAACCAACTGAGCTATCCCGCCAACACGTTGGGTATAAGAAGCAATGAAGCGGGCGTCAAGTACTAGTACGTCCCATCGCCAAGTTCGTTCCCATTTTGCTGTGAGCGCCCATTCTCTACCAGAAATATTTTATGCTGGCGACGATCTGCTGGCGTATGCTTTCGGCGTTAATGGTCGCCATACCTTTCAGTGAAAGTTTCACGCTTTCAGATGCTTTGTAATCAGCCGATAATGAAGTTTGATACGAAATTTTATGATCGCGAGCCGCATTTACTTCAAAATCTTGTCCGCCAAGACTATTCGTCACTGCTATAGAGCGATCTCTGCCTATGTCGTAGAGCATGTGATTACCGAAGCCGAAGAGGACCGTCTCTTTACCCTCAATATTTAACTGATAGTACAGATTGGCTCCAACAGCTATTTGACCAGAGCTGCCGTTAAAACTATCTTGCGTTAGTCTAATTCTGCTATCTCCAGTTTCCGTAAAGCTGTCTCGCGATATATATTCCATGCGCAAGCGAGCATTTGGAGTAAACGTTATAGGCATGTTTTCGAAAGGTATATGATAACCAGCTTCGATATCACCAGAAACTGTGTAACCATTAGTTTTTCCGTTTGCTCTGGCGTCGCTGGTGCTGAGATCTACTGTGCGCGAGGTGGATTGGCTGTCATAAGAATAACCAACAGTGCCGTATAAATATGCATGCTTGTAAGATAGACCACCATAACCGAAGACCTGATAGGAATCCGTTTTGCCTTCGCTGCCGAAATCTGTATCGACACGCGATCCTGAGTAACCAATGCCAATACCGCCTTTCATGTGGTTAGTCTCAAACAGATCAGCGCCTCCATATATTGCCATTGTATAAGTATCCGAAGCGAGTGAGCTTGCATCTGCTTCCACTTTCAGCTTCTCGCCTGAAACATTAATCCACAAACTTTGCTTTGGGTCGTCATCAAGGACATTTTGCATGTCCCTCGCGAGCTTAGCCACCTTCCCCGTTGATTTAGCAACATGATCCTGAGCCGGGGCGATAGAGGAGGTGAATTGCAAATATTGCTGCGCTGCATTGTGCTGTTGAGGAATGCTTTGCGGATGAGACATACGCGCCAAAACCCCTTCACGCATGAGGCGGTTGGAGGCACGCGCTCCATTTATAATTGTTGCGTTTATATCGCCGGAGAGCTGTTGAAAGGCAGTATCCATTTCCGTCTGCGATAAGCCGTCAAGCCCAAGCAGCAAATCAGTGGAGCGCATTTGGTCAAAGGCGGCAGAAGCCGCTTGCGCATTTAAAAGGCCATCCCCAGAAACGAGCGTGTTGTAGCTGCTCGGGTTCACCATCAACGCAATCGACGTAGAGTTATAAATAACGTCTAGCTGTGTTCCAGAAGCCAGCCCCGAAGACGGTTGCGTAAGCGTAGTGAAAGTTCCAGTAACGCCGCCTTCAGCTTCAACAATAGTGAATGTATCTCCAACTGAAGGCGAGAAAGTGTTGTTGGCCGGCGAGCTGATGCCACGCAAAATAGGGGCAAGCGTTCCATTGGCGGTGAAGACGCTTGATGAGCCGGTTAATATGAGCCGGTCATAATTTCCCGCGCCATCTCCTGTGCCGGTCCCATCTATATCGACATTGAATGTACTGTCCGCGGCTTGAGTAACACTGCCCGCCACGGTCAATGTGCCTGGCGAGTTACCAGGGCTGAGCGTTCCCGAAATGTTTACATCGCCCGTGATCGTACCGGTGCCAGACAGCGTTGCCCCATTATCCACCGCAATAGCACCGCCATTGGTGAGCGAAGCGTCATTAAGCGCGAGTTCGCCAGCCTCAATTTGCAAGCCGCCGCCTAAATCCACGGTGTTTGCATCAAACGTTAAAACCCCGGCGCCCGCTTTGGTAAGCCCGCCTGATCCGCTAATGTTTCCTGAAAGAGATAAATTGAAATTATTTGTATCTACCGTGCCGTTTGAAGAAAGAACAGTGAACACGTTATCGAGTGATGTGCTCCCACTTGCCTGAAGCGTACCGCCCTCAAACGCTGGGCCAACAGAATTATTGGTGAGGTCATTGGTGGTGTATTGTGCCTGATCAGTATCAATATTGGGGATGACTGTAAGGGATTCAGTTTTAATCGTACTGTCGCCGCTTGGCGGGTTACTCCCCGCAGAAGGTGCATCGGCGGCCAGACCGAAATAGATGTCGTCAATTGCAAAATCATTCCCCGCAGCCGCGCTTTGATCATTACGCAAACGGATGAAATAATTCCCGGCTGTGGTGAATTCGCGATCTTGAAAAGAGAATTTCCATACGCCTTTGGGGTCTTCGTCAAAAAATTCAGCGCTTGCGCCCAGAGCAAGCCAGTTGGTTCCATCTCCGATTTCGAACTCAAGGTCTGGCCCCGGCTCATTGTGAATATATACAGTGACTAAAGAGGCAATATAGGCTTCAAAACGATATTGTACGAAAGCTTGCGTTACACTGACCAAATTGCGGCTGCGCCAGACCGAACTCGTCGTTGTCGAGCCACCGTTGGACATGAAAAACTCGGTCCCCGAATGGGCGGACGTGCCATCGAAGTTTGAATCTGAGCGATAATCTCCAGGGTCGTCGCCAACAGCATACCACCCTTCTTGGTCCAAGCAGTTTGAGCCGCCGCATGTTAAGCCTTCCGAGGAGGTGTAATCGGAAGTAAATCCAGAGTAGCCGTTTTCAAAGCCATTGTTCGATACTAGGTTTTCCGCGTGCACAACATGGCTATGAATAAGATATGAAAAAGCAAATATTGATGTCGCTATAGCGCGGCAATTCTCTCCAAGAATTGACATGTGCACTCCTGAAGTCTGAACGCATTTGGATTATAAAATGAGAATATGAGGCTTACAGAACCAACGCCTCTAAACTCTCCTAGAGTTACGCACACGCGCTATTTAAATATGTTAGTAAGCTTAAATAAAGCTTATCGTACAATGAACATGCTGCAAATATATAAGCGTATATTTTATTATAATTGTATATATTTATTAGTTGTGCATCTCGAACTTGGGGTGCCCGCCGATAATCCTGCCTAAGCAATCATAAATCTTATGCTGCTAACGTCCCGGACAATGCCACCGCGTAAAATCTGCGCGTTTCATCTACTTCTTACTTATACGCAATTCCAGACGGAAAACCTGTCCCCACTTTTCTAAGGAATTGCTCTAAGTCATGCGTCCTTAACGAGGAGATTGGCTGCATGTCCGCACTGTTCCGCCAGCAGGCCGAAGCTTCTGCAAATTCGCCCGAAGGTCTGGAAATGCCGCTCAAAGTCGTCGGGCGATCGGAATGGATCGGGTTGATTGGCGCCGGGATTATCATTTTAGCTGCTGTGCTTTGGGGGTTCTTGGGCACGGTAGAAACCACCGTCAGCGGCAGGGGCATCCTGTTACGTCAGGCGGGCGGCACGCTCGCGGTTACGGCGCCGGAAAAGGCAACAGTGACGGCGTTTCTCGTCCAACCGGGAGCTGAGGTGAAAAAAGGTCAGATGCTCGCGCGGCTGCATCTTTTGAATGGACAGTCACGCGTGACAAGCGCCGAGCAGAAACTTAACGCTCTTCGCAAGCGGCGCAAAGAGTTGGCCAGCTATTGGGACAAATATCTTAAAGCGCAGCAGGCGAGCTTAAAGCTGGAGCATTCAGCCACTGCCGAAGCGCTGGACAATGCCGAGGCCGCCCTCAAAACCGCCCACGCCGAATTACAGGCTGCGAAAAAGCTGAAACGCGAGGCTCTCACCACCGATACGCTCTTCGATAAGCTCCAGCAGAATTATTACAGCGCCATCAACCGCCGAGATGACCTGCGCATCAAATTGCAAGGGCTGAACGCCCGTCGCCTCACGCTCGCCAATCAGCGCGATCAGGCGCTTAACACTGTCGATTTATCGATCATCTCCGCCAAGGAGGCGCTAACCTCTGCGCGCGATATGCTTGATACTGGGAGCATTATCGTGGCCCCTGAGAGCGGACGCGTCACCGCGCTGGCGGCCAATATTGGCGACAATCTCAACGCTGATGAGCAGTTGCTAACAATCAGTTACGGCGATCCGGCGCTCAGCGCGGTGATTTATGTGCCCGCCAGCTCGGTGGAATGGTTGAACGCAGGGGCCCGCGTTCATGTAACGCCGGGAACGGTCCACCCGGAAGAATACGGCACGGTCGTAGGGACGGTCGCCTCGGTGGCCAGCTACCCGGTTACGAAGAAGCTCTCATCGCCCCTGCGGAAGGAACATAGGAGCTGCGAGCAGTAATGAAAGAGCAGAGGAACATTGATCCCCACCACCGTGCTCCTTTGATATGGTCTTCAGGGCGTGGACCGAACACTCATATCCACGAAGGCACACTGGCGAGCGCGGGCGTGGTCATTCGCGAACGCTCGCCTGCAAGCCTTATCATCCCGGCATTGCGCCGTTTCCTCGGCATCAGCGCTCAGGCAGGGTAGGGGGATCTGATGGCCACTGACACGCTCTTTTCCCCCGCTGCTGTTTCCAGCACCCCCACTGGCTTCAAACCGGTGCGCGTGCGAACGCCGACGATCCTGCAAATGGAAGCAGTGGAGTGCGGCGCTGCGAGTCTTGCCATGGTGCTTGCCCATTTCGGCCGCTGGGTACCGCTGGAAGAGCTACGCGTTGCCTGTGGCGTCAGCCGGGATGGCAGCAGCGCGCTCAATATCGTTAAGGCGGCGCGCGGCTACGGCCTGGAGGCGAAGGGCTTCCGCCATGAGCCTGAAAAGCTGCCCAGCCTGTCGCTTCCGCAAGTTATTTACTGGAAATTCAACCACTTCATGGTCGTTGAAGGCTATGACCGTGGCGGCGTGCAGGTGAACGATCCAGCGCTGGGGCGTCGAACAATCGATTGGGACGAATTCGACCGCGGTTTTACCGGCATCGTGCTGACTTTTGCGCCTACGCCAGAATTCAAGACCGGAGGCGAGCGCCCCCAGGTATTCCCCCAGATCAAGCGCTGGCTGACAGGGGCGGGCGATACGGTTGCGTTCGTCATGGTCATAAGCCTGTTGATGGCGATCCCAGGCATCATCATTCCTGGCCTGACCAAAGTATTTGTCGATGACTATCTGATAGATGGCCATACAGATTGGCTGCGACCGCTTATCGTGGCGTTTTGCGTAAGCGTTTTCACGCTGTGGTTTTTGTCGGCGATGCAGCAGCGCATTTTGGTGCGCTTCGAGATGCGGTTAGGCGTGGCCAGTGCGGGCAAGCTCGTGTGGCATATGCTGAACCTGCCTGCGGAGTTTTTCGCCCAGCGCTATGTCGGCGATCTGGTCGAGCGCGTTGAGGCGAATCGGCGTTTGGCGCGGCTGATTTCCGGCGAGATCGGCACCAACCTCGTCAATCTGGTAAGTGTGGTGTTCTTCGGCGCGATGATGCTCAGTTACGATCTGGTCGTGGGGTTAACGGGCGTCAGCTTCGGGCTGATCAATTTGGCCGTACTGGTGTTCGTCTGGCGGCGGCAGGAGGAGGGTAACCGGCGGCTCGCCCAGGATAGCGGCAAGGTCTACGCCGTCGCCATGGATGGCATCTCCAGCATCGAGAGCGCCAAGGCCAGCGGCCTGGAAGGTGCATTGTTCGAGCGTTTCGCCGGGTATCAAACGCGGTTTCTCACGCTTTCGCAAGAACTCGCGCGGGTTTCGGCCATCGTTTCGACCGTGCCGTCGCTTTTGGCGGCGCTTGGCACAATGGCTGTGCTGGGAATTGGCGCTATGCGCGTCATCAGCGGCCACATGACCATGGGCGAACTGGTGGCGTTTCAGGCGCTGTTGATGGCGTTCAATCTGCCGATCACGCGGCTTGTGGAATTGGGCGGCAAGTTGCAAGCCGCGATGGGCGATCTTGCTCGCCTGGACGATGTGATGCATTACCGAACTGTCACACCGCCTTCAGAAGCGCAATGCGCCATCCGCGCCAGCAAGACGCCGAAGCTTACCGGCCTGGTGGAGATGCGAGGCGTTACCTTCGGCTACAACAAGCTCGCCGAACCGCTGATCCGCGATTTTAACTTACCGGTGCAGCCGGGCGCACGCGTAGCGATCGTGGGGCTGTCGGGGTGCGGCAAGTCTACGCTGGTGCGTTTGCTCAGTGGGCTTTATGTGCCGTGGTCGGGCGAAATCCTCTTCGACGGCCAACCGATTAATCGCATCGATCCTGCGGTGTTCGGCAATTCGGTGTCGGTCGTCGATCAGGACATCAACCTTTTCGAGACCACTATCCGCGACAACATCACGTTGTGGGACGCTGCCATTCCGCAAAAATGCGTGGTGGACGCCGCACGCGATGCCGCCGTTCACGATATCATCACCGCGAGGCCCGGCGCTTATAACGCCATGATCCGCGAACAGGGCGCAAACTTCTCCGGCGGTGAGCGCCAGCGTATGGAGATTGCCCGCGCGCTTGCCACCAATCCCACGATTTTGGTGATGGACGAGGCGACGGCGGCGCTCGATCCAGCGACAGAAAAACAGGTGGACGACAATATCCGCCGACGCGGCGCGACCTGCATCATCGTTGCGCACCGGCTGAGCACCATCCGCGATAGCGATGAAATTATCGTACTAGAACAAGGTGTTGCCGTAGAACGAGGCAAGCATGACGATCTCATCCGTAACAAGGAGGGAGCCTATGCCCGCCTCATCGCCGCTCAATGAAGCTAAAGGTGGGCCGGAGCTTTCGGCTCACGGCAACCGGGTTCGCCTGACCAATCCGGGCGCGGTTTACCGTGCGGTAGGTGGCGGCGTGGATGTGTTCGCGCTTCACCTTTCCGACGAGGCGGAAGCAGCGCGGCTGCCGCTGTTCCGCGTTGAGGAAGGCGGCTTTCTGTTTGGCTTGGGGCAGGTGAACGATGTCTGTCTGCTGGCGGTTCCAGTTGCGGGGGCGCGTGCGGAGGCGATGGCGGCAAACACTGATATTCCGTTGACTGCGTCCGTAGACGCTTGGATTTCAAAGCTGCTGCAAATGCTGGCTGCGACGCCACCACAACAGGTGCAAAATAACGCCGTTCTGGGGCTTTGGACGCTCGAACCGGAGCACGCCATCCGTCCGGCTCAAACGCTGGCCTGGGTGTGGACGGTCGAAGGCGAGGCGTCCATTTGCGGCGCGATGCCTGTTCCAGGCGCGGGAGCCACGCCACTGCCAGTTTCACCAAGCTGCTTTATTACCGCCACCAGTACCGCCCCCGCCACTTTACAGGCAGTATCAACGGAAAGCTTGCTGACAAGCGGCGCTACAGGCGATCCGCTGACACGGACCTTCACCGCTTTCGGTGAAGCATTCCTGCCCCGCATCGCCGAGAAAATCAGTAACGCCCGCACTGCCGATAAAACCCTGCTTTCCGCCCGACAAGCCGCCAGCCACACCCTGTGGCAGCGCGCGCGGTTGCGCTTGACCCACGCCATAGAAGAAGACGCCGCACCGATTGCGCCCGCCAGCCGCTGGGATGACGATCCGGTTTTTCAAGCGGTCGCGGTGCTGGCTGGTGAAGTTGGAGCGCGTGAGAATGCTCCGTCGGGCGAAAACGCTATACCGGCAGAAATACGCGACCGGCTGGAGGCCATTGGCCGCGCC
>JARRLC010000188.1:0-4586 GCA_037387425.1 Alphaproteobacteria bacterium | reverse complement strand
CGCGGCAATTTTTTCGTAAACAGCTATGTGAAAGCGCGCTTTCTTACGCATGATACCGAGCGCCAGATTCAATACGACACCGATCCGCTTATCACACGGGCGATTTCGGTAAATATCCTGTTGGGGTTAAACGATGCAGCCAAACGGATTGTTGCTGACGCCCAAGCTATCACAACGCCAACACAACTCCTGATTTCTAGGTCGGACTGGGTGGTGCGCCATCGCCCACAACATGAATTTTTTGAGCGTCTCAGTTCACCCATCAAAGAGAAACATGTTCTGGATGGCTTTTATCACGATACTCTTGGTGAGGCGAACCGCTCGGTGGCTGTAGAAAAAGTCCGTGCTTTTATCAGACGAACATTTGCACAAGAACCTGTCCAGGTTGATCTGCGCAACGCTGATAAAGCTGGACGAACCTATGAAGAGGCATCGGAACTTGCCAAGCCGCTTGCTCCCCTCAGTCTACGTAATCTATATTGGACTGTTGCACGATCTAACATCAAGATTGGCGGTTATTTTTCTGAAGGCATTCGCCTTGGTCACCAGACCGGGTTCGATTCTGGCAGCACACTTGACTATGTCTACCGTAATCTACCTGCGGGTGCCGGCCCGTTGGGGCGTCTTATTGATCGGCATTACCTGAATGCTATTGGCTGGCGCGGCATCCGGCAGCGCAAAAAGAATCTTGAGGAATTGCTGAAGAAAGCCATAGCCGACCTGTCTGCTGAGATTCGCCCGGTTCACATAGTTGACATTGCCGCCGGACATGGCCGTTACGTGCTTGAAGCAGTCAACGGTGCCGCAACAACTTCCACCTCCATTCTGCTTCGCGATTATAGCGATCACAATGTGCGTGATGGCACAGCGCTTATCCAAGCAAAAGGATTGCAAGATACTGCGCGTTTCGAAAAAGGTGATGCCTTCGACCGAGAGTCGCTTGCATCCATTGCGCCACATCCAACGATTGGCATCGTATCTGGCCTTTATGAATTGTTCCCAGAAAACGACAGTGTGTGTCGATCACTCGCCGGTTTGGCCGATGCGATCGAACCAGGGGGATATCTCATTTACACCTGCCAGCCCTGGCATCCGCAATTGGAGATGATCGCACGTGCTCTTACAAGCCATCGTGAGGGCCGAGCCTGGGTGATGCGTCGCCGTACACAAGGTGAGATGGATCAACTCGTCGCCGGCGCCGGCTTTCGTAAAGTGGAGCAGCGGATCGATGAATGGGGCATTTTTACGGTGTCTTTAGCGCGCCGGGAACGCCAATGAGCGCGAAAGGAATTGAGGAAACCTCCGTCTGGGAATGGAAGCGCGGTCTATTTTGGCTTTTATTCCTCGGACCATTCTTCTTTTCTACTTACGGTTTCGCCAACTGGATCAGCGCCCAGCGCGGCACTACGGCCACCTTCGTTTTTGGTTGGGAGCAATACATACCGTTTCTGCCGTGGACGATTATACCCTATTGGTCCATCGATCTGTTTTACGGCCTTTCATTATTCACGTTTCACGACCGCCAGCGGCTGGATCGCCACGCTTTTCGATTGTTAACTGCACAGATTATTTCCATTACCTGCTTTATTCTGTTCCCGCTACGTCTTGCTTTCATACGCCCGGAGATCGACGAGGGTGTTTTTAATACCTTATTTATGCTGCTGGGGAACATCGATCAGCATCCATACAACCAAGCTCCCTCTCTCCATATCAGCTTGTTGATCATCTTATGGGTGCGCTATGCTGCCATCACTAAAGGAAAGTGGCAATTCTTCCTGCATGTATGGTGCGCTTTGGTTGGGGTATCGGTTCTCACCACCTACCAACATCAGTTCATCGATGTGCCGACCGGAATGCTCGTAGGTTTTATCTGCTTGTGGCTATGGCCTGACACGGGACCACCTCCCCTTAAACGCGTCGGATTTTCATTGTCACCGAGGCGCAGGTTACTCGCATTCTGCTATTTCGCGGGAGCATGTTTTCTTGCTGTTGCCGCAGCAGGAATAGGAGGGGCTGCACTCTGGCTGTGGTGGGGCGCTGTAGCTTGCTTCATGGTTGCGCTGGCCTATGGTGGGTTGGGGGTGCAAGCATTCCAGAAAGTGAATGGCCGTCTAAGTCTCGCAGCTTCGATATTGATGGCTCCCTATCTTGTGGCGGCATGGCTGAATTCGCGCTGGTGGACACGCCACAAGCCTTTACCGAACGAAGTGTGCGATGGGGTGTGGCTCGGACGTATGCCGACAACAGAGGAATTGGCACGCTCACAGTTCGGGGCGCTCTTCGACATGACTGCGGAACTCGCCATTCATCCTGGGGGCAAGTTTTATGCGGCACAGCCTGTGTTGGACCTCGTGCCACCTACACCGGATGAGTTTACCAATACGGCACGTAAAATAGAAAATCTGCGTTTGCACGGCGCTCCGGTGCTCGTTGCCTGCGCTCTTGGCTATTCTCGCAGTGCGTCCGCCGTGGCGGCATGGCTTCTTCTTACTGATCGCGCAAAGACTGTAGATGAAGCCGTAGCACGGCTAAAGAAATGCCGTCCGCAGGTCATCCTTCACTCAATGCATCAGCAGGCGCTGGCCAACTGCGTTAAAATACAAATTGCGGAGAACAACCATGCCTGAAGTCGAAAATCGAGCTATGACCGCAACATATGCTCATGTCACAGCTGTACGCCTTGATCTCGGACGCAACATCGATATGTGGAGTTCAGCACTTACTGTTTTCGCCCTGATCATACTGATTTGTGACCTCACAAAAGCACTCACAATTCAACTCATCCTCATTGCTTCAATTCTGATCGGTTCAACACAAAAATATCTGGCGCTGCGTGTCGCCTTTGATGCACAGATTTTTGCAAAATGGGCGAAGTACTGGTCCAAAAGTGGCGAAGCATCTGTTGAGAGTACGATGGCAGCTTTTGATCAGGCCACTGGTGTCAATGGTCAAACTGCGAAGAGCGGGCACACGCGTGATATTTTCAGCCGCATACAAGGAGCAGGAAAACTTGCATTGCGGCAAAGTGTAGCTTTCGCAATTCAGATTATCCTATGGCTTGGTGCGGCTATTGTTGCGACCTTGACTTGAAGTCGGTCGCGGGCCTAGGGGGGAGGTTATGATTATTACGCAACTCTTTGCTACCACCATTTGCAACGTGGCAAAGCTGATTACGGGGATGCGCGCAGTTTGGTGCGATGCCCCTGGCGCTCAACAAAGAATTTACTACGCCAACCATCGCAGCCACAGCGATTTCCTCTTAATTTGGGCGTCTCTGCCCTCAGAAATACGCGCGGTCACACGACCGGTTGCGGCAGCGGACTACTGGCTTAAAGGAAGCATACGCAGCTATTTCATTACCAAGGTGTTCAGGGCCGTACTGATAGAGCGGAATAGCAATACCTTTCCGCCGTCCTCCAATCCCCTTGAACGAATGGACGAAGCCCTAACCAGTGGAGAATCGTTGATCATGTTCCCTGAGGGCACGCGCAATTTGGAGGATGATTTGTTGCCATTTAAAGCGGGCATTTATCATCTCGCCAAAGCCCATCCGCAAACAGAGATCGTGCCAGTCTGGCTCGAAAATCTCGGACGTGTCATGCCAAAAGGTAAGGTTATTCCTGTGCCGCTTTTATGCTCTCTCACTTTTGGTTCTCCACTCACAATCACGGAAAGCGAAACAAAAGAAACTTTTCTAGCCCGTGCCCGCGATGCTCTCATCGCCCTCGCGCCTCAAACAGCCTGAACACGCGATGTATATGAAAAACCCTCAATTTCTCATATTCTCTGGTATCTTACTAACGCTTGTCCTTGCCAGCGTCACTGGTGCGATACTCAAAAATCGCATTTCACCTCACCAATCCCACGACGTTGTCGACAATCTCAATGCACGGATTAAAGCTTGGTGGATTATGGTCGGATTGATCGCTCTCGCCATCTGGAGCGGACCAATCTCAATTATCTGCCTCTTTGCCTTCATGTCGTTTCAGAGCCTACGCGAGTTTATTTCCCTGACATACACCAGACGTGGCGATCATCACGCATTGCTACTGAGTTTCTTCATTTTTCTACCCTACCAATATTACCTCATTGCCATCGGTTGGTATGGGATGTTTGCCATTTTGATCCCGGTCTACGCTTTTTTGTTACTTTCCCTAGCGTCGCTTGGAGCCGACACAACCCGATTTTTCGAGCGTGCCGCAAAAGTGCAGTGGGGCTTGATGATTTGCGTTTACTGCATCTCGTATGTACCGGCACTTCTGATTCTAAGAATTCCCGGATATGAGGGACGAAACGTACTGCTGATCATTTTCCTGCTACTGACAGTGCAATTGAGCGATGTACTGCAATATGTTTGGGGAAAACTGTTAGGCAAACGCAGGATTTCTCCAACCGTTTCACCATCCAAAACATTAGAAGGACTTGTTGGCGGTGTACTTTCTTCTACTGCTGTCGCTGCCGCCTTGTGGTGGATTACGCCGTTTACTCCCTGGCAGGCCGCACTTCTAGCGCTATCGATAAATGTCATGGGCTTTTTCGGTGGATTGGTGCTTTCAGCCATCAAACGAGACCGCGGAGTTAAAGAT
>JARRLC010000187.1:0-5886 GCA_037387425.1 Alphaproteobacteria bacterium | reverse complement strand
TTGCTGGCGGGCTTAGTGGCCTTAACGGAAGCGGCCTTGCTGGCGGGCTTGGCGACCTTAGCCGATGCGGCCTTGCTGGCAGGCTTGGCAACCTTAACAGAAGCGGCCTTGCTGGCAGGCTTGGCAACCTTAACAGATGCCGCCTTGCTAGCGGATGCCTGGCTGTTCTGCGCGGCGCTCTTGCTCTGAGCTGCGGAAGACTTTGCAGCAACGCTCTTGGCGCGGCGAGCGCCGTTCAGCGCTGATCCGCTCTTGGCGGCGGCTGATTTGGCGACCGACTTATGCAGCGCGTTGATGTAGCTTTGCAGCTTACCGATAATCTCGCGGGCGATTTCCTCGCGCGGCTCATAGCTGCCAGCTTTGGCGGAACGGGAAACCTGCTTTCCGGCGCCGTTCTGGCGCATGTTATTCGCGGAACCTTGAACCTGAAGCTGACGCGCAGATTGGAACGCGCGCAGGAAGACTTCTGCCGAACGGCGGATTTCTTCTACGGTTGCCTGAGTGGAGCGTTGGCCACTTTTCTTCATGGCTGCGCGAGAGTTAGCGAATTTCTGCGAAATAGGCATGTCTGTTTATCCTTCCTTAGCGCCCCCTTTTGAACGAGCAACGCGCCCCTTTCTCCTGGGATTTGCGTTGCCTTGGGCCGGCGTTTAAGCTTGTTGTCCCTGCACCGCGCGTTCTACGGCTTTGGCATATTTGAGATACACGTCAGCGCCCGTCACATCGGTTACGGCCTCATTGGCCAGACATTCGACATGAGCGAGCGAAATACGCGCCCAGGTCTCAATCGCAACGCCGGTACCTGTCACGCGATCGACGACTTCAGCGAGGCTTTTGGAAGAAAACGTGTCTTCCTTGGCCATGTTGTTCACTCCTTACTAACTGACTAACAAACAAGGACCGTTAGAGGACCGTCACTAAGATTAACCGTCAAATTAAACTCATGCGACTTAACGTTAAATACATTGAAAGCGCTAATATTCTACTTACATAACAATACTACTTAATTATAATGACATGTATATCTTGATAGCAGCTTTTTATCTTTTGAATTAACTTGCAATTTGCATTTGCTCACACAAGCAACAATCATTCGTCGAACAATTTCAGTGTGTTAGCTTCCTAGCAGACGTGCTTGTGAGATAATCTGCATGCGTTTGAATTGAGAGCAAAAATGCGTAAAACCTGTTGCGTAGTAAGGGATATCGGTCAAACGCTAATAGGTTGGGTTCCGCGTATTCTATTCCGCAAAGTTGATCTTCCAGACTTTCACGCCAACAGGACGCGCACGGAAACAATGCGCTCGACCAAAATAATCTGCGCTGCAAAGAGGTTATCCGCAGGCTGTTACAGCGGAATTCACCCTCAACCGGAATCAGGCTAACCTAACGCGAAATGGAAATAGGAGGACCGGACGCCATGCAGCAATATCTCGACTTGCTTCGCCATGTGCGCGAACATGGCGTGCGTCGTGGCGATCGTACCGGCGTCGGCACGCTGGGTGTGTTCGGCTACCAGATGCGCTTCAATCTGGCTGATGGCTTCCCGCTGCTCACCACGAAGAAGCTGCATCTGAAATCCATCATCCACGAGCTGCTGTGGTTTCTGTCGGGCGACACGAACATCAGTTATTTGAAGGCTAACGGCGTCAGCATCTGGAACGAATGGGCGGACGAAAACGGCGACCTCGGCCCGGTCTACGGCAAGCAGTGGCGCTCGTGGGCCGCGATGGACGGCAATAACATTGACCAGATCGCGCAAGTCGTGGTCGAGTTGAAAACCAACCCGTATTCCAGGCGGCACATTGTCAGTGCGTGGAACCCCGCCGATGTGGAGGACATGGCCTTGCCGCCGTGTCATTGCCTGTTCCAGTTTTTCGTGGCGGAGGGGCGCTTATCGTGCCAGCTCTATCAACGTTCGGCGGATATCTTTCTGGGCGTGCCGTTCAATATCGCGTCCTATGCGCTGCTCACCATGATGGTGGCGCAAGTGACTGGCCTGAAACCCGGCGAATTCGTGCACACATTTGGCGATGCGCATCTTTACCTCAACCACCTGGAGCAAGCCGAATTGCAGCTTTCCCGCGCCCCGCGCGCTCTGCCGACAATGACGCTCAACCCGGATGTTAAGTCGTTGTTCGACTTCGTTTATGACGATTTCACGCTCGAAAACTACGACCCGCATCCGACCATCAAGGCGGAAATCGCGGTATGACGGAAACGCCCTCCCCCCGCCTCGCCATTGTGGTGGCCGTCGCCGAAAACGGCGTCATCGGGCGCGATGGCCGGATGCCGTGGCGGTTGCCTTCCGATTTGAAATATTTCCGCCGCCTTACCATGGACAAACCGCTCATCATGGGGCGGAAGACGTTCGCCTCGCTGCCGAAGGCGCTCGATGGACGCGACAATATCGTGGTGACGCGTGATACGCAGTTTGCGGGCGCGGGCGCTATCGTTGCGCACAGCCTGGAAGAAGCGCTGCAACTCGCTCGTGATTACGCCAAAGCACGCGGCGCGGACGAAATCATGATCATCGGCGGAGCTGAGATTTACCGTGCGACGCTTAGCCTCGCAGAACGAATCTACCTCGCGCGCGTGCACGCTTCGCCTGAGGGCGACACCACTTTTCCGCTGACCGATTTCAACGGCTGGCGCGAAGTTGCGCACGAAGCGGGCAAGTGCTCCGAAAAAGACGAATATGGCTTCACTTACTTCACACTCGACCGCGTCGCCAAATAGACCGCCATTTTTCCCTGCGTCGTGTGCCACATAAACGTCATACGCTCGGCCAGATGGCGTGCAACGTTCGCGCACGAAAAAACGATGCGAGAGTTACACTTATGATCCGACTACTATTTGTGCTGATGCTGCTTGTGGCTCCGGTGGGAGCGCATGCGCAAGACAAAGCGCAGGATAAGCCAGACTTCGCCCAAAGCCTTATCAAAGCCGCGCGCGAGCAAATCGGCGTTACCGTAACCTATGACCCGGCTTATGTATCCATCCCGTTTCCCGGCGGTGATGTGCCTATGGATCGTGGCGTATGCACCGATGTGGTCGTGAGGGCCTATCGAGGTGTCGGCGCGGATTTGCAACTGCTCGTTAACCGCGACATGCACAAGGCGTTCCGCTCCTATCCGCGCGCCTGGGGCTTGAAGCGGCCCGATGCGAATATCGATCACCGGCGCGTGCTGAATCTAAACGTGTTCTTCAAACGCCACGGGAAAAGCCTGCCCATCACCCAAGAGCCCGCCGACTATAAACCCGGCGATATCGTCGCTTGGACCTTGCCGGACGGCCGCCCGCATATCGGGCTGGTGACTGACAAGAAGGAAGGCGATACGCCGCTCATCGTACACAACATCGGCTGGGGCGCGCGCGAGGAAAACATTCTGTTTACCCTCAAGATTATCGGTCATTTCCGCTACGCCCCAAAGATCAAGGAAAAACCGTAACATCCCAAGCAAATCAGGCGATGCGGAACTTTGCTATGCTATGAGCACTTCCGGGCAAGAAAAAAGGGAAGAATCGCTTCTTCCCTTTTGAGCTAAGCTATTAATAAACTTATTTTTTTGTAGTTTTCTTGGCAGCAGGCTTTGCCGCAGCTTTAGCGGCAGGCTTGGCCGGAGCCTTGGCAGCGGGCTTGGCCGCAGCTTTGGCGGCGGGTTTTGCAGCAGCCTTCGCAGCAGGTTTTGCCTCAGCTTTGACGGCTGGCTTAGCAGCAGCCTTCGCGGCGGGTTTTGCCTCAGCTTTGGCGGCGGGCTTAGCTGCAGCCTTCGTGGCGGGTTTTGCCGCAACTTTAGCAGCAGGTTTTGCCTCAGCTTTGGCGACAGGCTTAGCAGCAGCTTTGGCGGCGGGTTTAGCCGCAACCTTGGCAGCAGGTTTTGCTTCAGCTTTGGCGGCGGGCTTAGCTGCAGCCTTCGCGGCGGGTTTTGCTACAACCTTGGCAGCAGGCTTCGCCGGAGCCTTTACGGCGGGCTTAGCAGCAACTTTCGCCTCAGCCTTGGCAGCGGGCTTTGCCGTTGCTTTGGCTGCCGTCTTCGTTGCCGGTTTAGCAGCGGCGGCAGGCTTAGCAGCGGTCTTAGCAGCCGGCTTGCTTTCAGCTTTCTTCTTCATTCTGTCTACCTCCAGGTAAAACGGAAATGATTCCGCGATGTTGAAATCTGTTGTGAGCTGTGCAATGTGGCAAACAAATTTTTTACGTGTTAAATATCGAAGATTCCGATGGATCATGGCGGGACCGCATGAGCATGGACATCACACTGGCGAGAACGTTCCTCGCGGTTGCCGAAGCCGGATCATTTGTTGACGCCGCTTACCGCCTTAACGTCACGCAATCGACTGTCAGCTCTCGTATCAAAGCTCTCGAAGACCTTATCGGCCAATCGCTTTTCGAACGCTCGAAAGCTGGTGCTGCGCCTACGCTTGCGGGCCAACAATTTCACAAACACGCGCTCGCCTTAGTCAGAATTTGGGAACACGCGCGTCTTGAAGTCGGCCTGTCCGAACAGCACCGCGATCATTTGTCTGTTGGCGGACTAGCTAGCCTGTGGGACGGCGTCTTGCTGAGCTGGCTGGCGTGGATGCGCGTCAACATTCCCGATATCGCGGTGACAGCAACCACCGGATCATCAACAGGTTTAATGGATCGGCTGATCGAAGGCACGCTCGATCTGGCCATTTTATACCGCCCCGCGAATCGCCCCGGCCTCATCATTGAGCATCTGTTCGACGAGGAACTCGTGCTCGTCACCAGCAGCGATATGCGCAAACGGCGACCTATGTCAGAATATGTGTTCGTGAACTGGGGATCGGAATTCGCAGCCGACCATGCGCTGGCATATCCGAATTTGCGGCATCCCGGATTATCGCTTGATCTGGGGACGCTGGGTGTCAGCTATCTGCTTTCCGCACGCGGATCTGGCTACTTCCCCATCCGTGTGGCGCAACCCCATATTGATTCAGGCGAATTGCATCTGGTGAAGCGCGCGCCGCGTTTTGTTTATCCAGCCTATGCTGTGTACCCGGAAGACCGCGACGAAGAAGCGTATGAACCGATATTGTCCGGTTTACACCAAACCATCGCCGAACTTTAAATGTATAAAGTCAACTTGATCGTTATACCAAACCTCCTTGACCGTTATACCAAGCCTCAATGGTGAGCGCTCAGGATAAACCTTCGCGACTGCGCGCCAGAGCAAGTGCGAGGAAAAGCCTACGTGGCGCTTGAACGGCATAGGTTCTCATTTATGAGAACCAGTATAAGACAGTAAACCGTCAAATAGCGGCACCAACATCATTTCGGCGGAAGGTGAATGAAAAAGCTGATTGCAACAGGAATGACTTGCCTCATATTCAGTTTATCGGGTGCGGCGCACGCAACGACGCCCGAAAAACCCCGTCTGCTTCAGCGCTGTTGGACGCCAGCGCAACTCGCCAAACGCCCGCACGAACAAAAAGCGCGCTGGACACGGCCCGATAAGCCGTTTCCCAAGCTTGATGCGCTGCGCCCCGCGCCCGTTAGCACAGTTGGCGCAGTTCGCCGCGTGAAGCTACCAAAGGGGCTCAAGCTGATCGCGCTGACATTCGATCTTTGCGAGGTCAATCACCAGGTGGCGGGATATGACGGCGCGATTGTCGATTATCTGCGCGCGCATAATGTGAAGGCCACCTTCTTCGCTGGCGGCAAGTGGATGCTCAACCATCTCGAACGGGCAGAGCAACTTATGGCCGATGACCGATTCGAAATCGGTACGCACGGCTGGGCTCATATCAACCTGCACGTCGCTAAGGGACGCGCGGTAACGAACGAAATTCTTGGCGCGACAGCGGCTTACGACATCACGCGCAAAGCGCTTGGCATGAGAAGCTGCGTGAAAGAGAAGCCTGA
>JARRLC010000186.1:0-4622 GCA_037387425.1 Alphaproteobacteria bacterium | reverse complement strand
ACGGCCACGACAAGCCGTGGAACCGCACCAGATCGGGTTCAATAGATCGAGGGTGCATCAAAGAATACCCTATCCAGGCAGAACAGAAACCGCGTGACCGGTATGCGCGGTGCGTCGAACTGCCCCGCCGCGCAGGGGATTCTTGGCAGCGAAGCTTCCCGATCGTTCCTACGGAAAGGTTGGTAGGAGCTTTCCGCCATCTCGGAATCATCCTACGCCACAATACGGCTGCGAATGCCCGCACGAGGAGCACCTCACTCTATCAACAACACAACCATGGTTATCCAACGTGCTGCCCGCAATACCGCTTGCCAATTCCGGGAAAATGACTTTCAACGAATATTCGCAAGGCTCTCTCCGCGGGAGCCTGCCGTAAAACGCGGAGGCCGTATGTGGATCAGAATTACAGCATTCGTTTTCCTTAGCCTTGCTGCCATTGCGCCTGCGCTGGCGAACGACTCGATGGGCTATCTAGCTGCGGGCGGTCTGGTTTTGACGCCCACTACCGATGTCGAGATGCGCGCGGAAGATTTGTACGTTTCGGAAAAAGAAATCCGCGTCCGCTATCGCTTTTTCAATAACTCTTCAACAGATATCACGACACTGGTCGCGTTTCCCATGCCTGATCTGCCGCCGCTGCAGGACAATGAGTACGCTCTGCCCTTAGACGATCCGGTCAACTTCATGGCTTTCGAAACCACGGTGGATGGAAAACCCGTAACCAACGGCTTCGAACAGCACGCCGTCCTCAATGGCACCGATCACACGGCGCTCTTGAAAAGTCTCAACATTCCGTTGTCACCAGCGTATGAAGGGACACAGAAAGCGCTCAAGGCTCTGAACTCAGAGCAGCGGGCCAAGCTTGCTGCGGCCGGTCTCATCCACGAGGAGGAGGGCGACTTTGGCAAGGGATGGGTGAAATATCCGGTGCCGAACTGGACGCTGAAAACGGTCTTCCACTGGGAACAGGTCTTTCCGGGGAAGAAGGAATTGATCGTCGAGCATCGTTATAAGCCGTTCGTAGGTGGCAACGTGGGATTTCTGATCGGCACGGACGGCAAGTTCAACAAAGAGATTCTTGCCGAGTACAAGAAACGTTACTGCACCGACAGCGATTTCCTGGCCGCCGTGCGGCGTACGAAAGAAGCTGACGGCCCCAACAAGCTCATTGGCGAAACTCAGCTTGAATATGTGCTCGTGACCGGCGCCAACTGGGCAGGACCGATCAAGGATTTCCGTCTGGTTGTCGATAAAGGCAAACCGGATAATCTCGTTAGTTTCTGCGCCACGGGCGTGAAGAAGATCGCACCCACGCAATTCGAAGTGCGCTACAAGGATTACACGCCGGACCGCAATTTGCAGGTGCTTATCATGCATAGGCCAGATTAGACGTCGCTGATCTTAACCTCGATCAGACAAAGTCTTATTCACCTCAACGCACCGTGCACTCATGAATGCCATCGCGAGCGCTCAGAAGGCCTCATGCCAATCAGGGGATCAGCAGCAAAGGAAGACGTGATGAGACATATCAGCAATATCGCCGCGGCTGTTTTTGTAATGCTTCTTCTCTGCCTTTCTCAGCCCCCGGCTTACGCCCAAAATCAAGCCTTTGAAGCTGCGGAAGAAGTTCCCGTCAGCATCCACAACGTGTCGGCCGGTGGGTTTTGGACCGCCGGCAAGAACGAGGGCTTCTTCCGCACTGTGGTCTACGCCGCAGGCGTGGAACATGTATCCCATCGCCTCTTCATCCAGTGGCTTAGGAGCGACGCTGAGACGCAAAACTATGAACTCATCCGGACAGTGAATGTGAAGGAACTCAATTTGGGTTCTGGCTATGTCCTCGACGTCAAAACCGATTTTGGCAAAATTAACGCTTTCGTGATCGACGTCACCGCTAAAAATCGTGGCGGTGCGATAAAGAGATTTGCCATAATTGTCAGTGGTGATGGGAAGTATACGATTCGAGCCCGCTGATAGCTGCATCTGAGTCGCTGGGGGGTATCCCTGGCGAGTCGTCTGGCGGAGCACGATTTTGTCGAAGAAAGACACCTGGATAAAACGGCAACTCGGCCAGCGACTTTATCGGAGATTGAGCATGACGAAATTTGTTGGATTATCCCTGACGACCGCGCTGTTCGCAATGTCAGTGGTTACCGCGGCTGCTGGCCATCAGCAAAGCCCCAGGCAAATTGTGGAAACCGGCGACAGTTCTGAAATCGGGTTGAAGCCCGTTCCCGCCAAGCCCGTCCTGGTGGCCGAAACAAAGAAGAAATGCAAGCGCGGCGGGCTCCTCGGCGCGATGGAGTGTGTGACCGAGCAAATCGAGGGGGCTGGCTCAAAGCCCGATTCCGCCAGTTCGACGGCCCCGAAAACCGGTGTCACAACCAAGTCGGAGCAGAACCCTGACGGCACACGAACCGTTACCAAAACGGACAAACATGGAAAGCTTCTTTCGAAAGAGACCGTCGGCAAGGAGCCCGCTTCTGCCAGTTCGACAGACCCGGAAACCGGTGTCACCACCAAGTCGGTGCGAAACCCTGACGGCTCACGGACTGTGACCAAGACTGATGCGCAAGGCAATATACTGTCGAGAGAGAAGGTCCGTTAGCGTCCTGTGCTGAGCAAAGATTCTGGTATGGCAAGCGCATCCGACATCGTCCGCGTTAAAATCCAGCTCGATGCAGTGAAGCCAACGGTGATGCGGCGTATCGAGGTGCCAATCAACGTGACGCTCGATACCTTACACGAGATAATCCAAGCGATCATGCCGTGGGGAAACTATCACGGCTATGAATTCCACGTACGCGAAAGCCGCTGGGGAATTCCCATGCCGGACTTCGACTTCGGATACCCCATTGCCGATGCCCGAAAAACAACGCTGGCTTGGGCGCTGAGCGAGCCCAACTTCAAGGCTCTGCGCTACACCTATGATATCGGTGACGATTGGCGGCATACCGTCAAGGTTGAGCGGCGTTTTTCGGCCGAGTTATGGGACGAGTTCCCGCGGCTCATCGGTGCCAAAGGTCGCTGCCCGCCCGAGGATGTCGGGGGGCCATGGGGCTATGCGGAGTATCTGGAGGCCATATCCGATCCGCATCATCCTCGGCACGCGGAGTTCATGGGGTGGCTCGGTCGCTGCGATCCCAACGAAGTCGATCGTGCGGCAATCGAGGCGGCGCTGTCGCAGTTTGTGAAAAAGCCCAAGCCCTCACCCCGCCGGTCTGCGAGGAAAACCGCGTGATGGCGCATGAATGGTAGCCAGCGGCGGCGGACCGGCTGACCATGCCCGAAAGCTGTTGTTGGCCGCGATTATGAACGGCTCGATGTGCTGGAGGCCGCAGGCGTCCCTCATCTCTATCTGTTCGGCGAACAGCCGAAGCTGGAGGAGATACCAGGGTGGACGACTCAACTGGCGGATTGGGAGTGGGCTACCAATGCAGTCTTAGGGCAGCTCAGGGAGAAACCGTGACACGAACGCGGATGCCGCGGTATTGTCAGGTGAACACGCCGCACCTTTTTGCGGCAAATGGCCAGACTCAGTTTGGCGGAGGATGACAGAATGGAGGGCACCGCTCCGCCGGTAGGCGTGGGCCGTAAATTTTATCCCGATGGACGGGTGCGCACTTTTCCCGGCAATACCATCGTCTGCCATGTGACCGCTGCGGCGGCTCTGGTGGAGCACCTCAACCGGCTGCACGAACGTCTACGCGTCGCTGAGGCTGCCCGGCTTTATACGCTGCTACCGCCGTCAAGCTGGCATATGACGCTTTTCGACGGCGTCACCGGTGAGACACGTGCGCCTGACCACTGGCCGGAAGGCACGCCGCTTGACGCGCCGCTCGAAGATGTTCATCGGCTTTTCGAGGAACGCCTCACAGCTCAGGTATTCGGACCGGAACTCACCTTCGCCATGCGGGTGACAGGCTTCGGCAAACTGAGGAACGTCATTTCCCTTTCGCTTCAGCCGGCCAGCGCCGCAGAGGAACAAGCTATCCGTTGTTTGCGCGACCGGCTTGCGGCTGCGCTCCGCTTACGCCGCGCCTCACATGACACCTACGGTTTCCACATCACGCTGGCCTATTTTCTGGTGCGCCCCGGCGAAGAAGAGGCGGCTGAACTTAACGGTATCTTGACCGAGGAAGTTCATGCCATGACGGCGTCCCTGCCGCCTTTTCTCGCGGGACCGCCGGAATTCTGCCGCTTCAATGATATGTTCGCCTTCAACCGGCAATTCTTTCTCCGGTAGATTGTGCTCGCACGTATTGCAAATCATGACGCGCTCCATCCTGGACCGGAATGTGCTCACCAAGTATCGTATGCATCGGCCTTTATGTGCAGGCGAACAGAAATACCGTTGCCAAAGTGATTGCGCTCGCGGTGCTGGTTGCAAGTCTCACGGGGCTGTGGCGTGTTCTGCCGGAAAATGCCAGCGTGCGCCTGACCGGAGGATAAGCTTCTGGAATTTACGCGCGCTCATCCGCCGAAGCCCTGACGCGGATTCGAGATCCGCATTTTGGATATCACTGTTGATAATGCGGTACGGATCAAAGCCCATGTGTCCGGCCATCTGATACACACGCCTGTCGAAATTACTGGCATGCCTGAGTACAACCCCAAGGCCC
>JARRLC010000185.1:0-5296 GCA_037387425.1 Alphaproteobacteria bacterium | reverse complement strand
GCAGCGCCTCTCAACTCTCCAGCATTACATCGGTTCGCACTGAGCAGACATCGGCCACTCTAATACTTCAGCCTCGCGCCGCGCCCCGCCTTGCATCGTGAAGAAGCCGTGAGCCTATGTTGGAAGTTGGAAGTTGCTAAGCCATAAACGCATTTGTCGCGTATCCAGTTATCTGCCCGTGCAGCAACGCATCTTTGAACTTCAACCGGCCACTTAATTTTGGGCTGGCTATAGTATTTACCATAGGCTGTAATTATCTATGTGATGTTTTCTGGTGGGCGGAGGGGCTTATTAGAGTGTTCTCTGGGGCAGTTATGTTTTTCTGCAGCTTTCACCCCACATTATGTCGTATTTTTGCGATATGACGAAACATCCTTCCAGTCAACAATAGCTATCATCTCAAGAGTTCATTTCTTCATGCAAACAGATATTCGGCGCATTCTTACGCATTTGCCCTTGTTTCAGGAACTCAGCAGTGAGCAACATGAGAAGTTGCTATCAGGCATCAGGTACCGTCAATACAAAAAAGGAGAAATTCTGTTTTTCAAGGGCGATCTTGTCTCCGGGTTCCACATTGTTGCATATGGTCAGATCAAACTCATTGTGCAGTCGGAAGAGGGGGAAGAAAAAGTCGTTGAAATCATAGGTCACCTACAAAGCTTCGGCGAAGCGATGATGTTTCTTGATCGTCCGTACCCAGTCACTGCACAGGCTCTTGCCGATAGCCTCATCCTTGACGTCGCGCGCGGACCGATTGATGCTTTGCTTGCCGAGGATGCCACTTTTGCTCAGCGTATGCTGGCTGGCTTGTCGATACGTCTGCACTCGTTGATCCAAGATGTGGAAGCATACTCGCTTGGATCAAGCGCACAGAGGGTCATCGGCTATTTGCTACAACACTGCCCTGATCCGGACAACGAAGCACCTGTACGCATCGTTCTGCCTACATCGAAACAGGTGATTGCCTCACGGTTGAACCTGGTGCCGGAAACGCTGTCACGCATTTTGACTGAGTTAACGCGGTCCGACATGATCGAAGTGCAGGGGCGCACCATCCTTATCAAGGCGGTGGCCCGTTTACGGGCATATACCGGCGATGCTGGCCGTTAAAACCGCTCGCTGAACACCTGTTCCCGAGGGATGCCTGCCGCTTTGGCCACTTCGAAGGTTGCGTCGATCAACGGCCCGGGACCGCAGACATAAAGATCAGGCTGCGCGCCAGTCGCAGCAAGCGCTTCAGAAAGCGCTTTTACGGGCGTTCCTGTAATTCCGCGCCAGTTAATCGAGGGCCTCCAGACACAAAATTCGGTACTAAACTGAAGGAGATCGCTTTTCAGACGCTCCAAAGCATCCATGGCAAAAAGCTCATTTTCATAAGTAACGCCGAAGAACAACCTGACCTCGCGCATGTTCTGGAGTTCGGCCATGCGCCGCAGCATAGAGAGAATGGGGGCAAGTCCGGTGCCACCTGCGACGAACCAGGCAGGACGCAGGCTGTTCTCATCCATTCCAAGCGCTCCGAATGGCCCGCGCATTGCAATTTGGTCGCCGATCTTCCCCTCGCTACGCAGATATGTCGAGAAGCGTCCGCCCGTCCGCAAGCGAATGAAGAATTCAAACACACCATCCCAGTTCGGCGTGTTGGCGATGGAATAGGCACGGTGCTCCTCAGTACCGGGGATTTCGAGTTCCATGAACTGACCTGGTTCGAATTCGGCAACTGAGCCGCCCTCCGCATCGGAGGGCAGTTGTAATTTCAAGCGCATAGTATCTTGAGCAACAGTCTCAAGCGCAACAATTTCAGCCATTCGCCATTTCGGAGCGTGGGTGAGGATGCGGGCGCGATCATAAGGCAGAGCGATTTTAAGATCGCTCAGCGGCTTGGTTCGACACATCAGGATGCTGCCAACGCCGCTATCCAGCAATTTGCTGTCATGTTCGCCAAGTTCGTAGTCACCGGACGTAACGGTAGCCAGGCATACGCCGCAACTCCCCTGACGGCACTGGGAGGGCAAAAAAATATTGGCGGCGGCAGCGGCGTCAAGCAGGTTCTGATCGGCTGCGCAATCGAACTTCATTTGCTCATTGTCGCGTGTGGTCATTTGGATGAGTGGCATGGGGGAAACTCGCTAAAAGGGGAAAAATGCCGGGAGTCCGGGGGTACTCCCGGCAGTTATTGATGCACTGCAATTCAGCGAACTGTAGCAGTTACTTTATGACGCCATCTTGAGTGCGGCTTGGATATCGGCTTTAGCTTCGCCGATCGGTTGAAGACCGAAATTCTCGACCAGGATGTTGACCACATCCGGTGTCAGAAACGCAGGAAGCGACGGTCCTAAGCGAATATTGGTGATGCCGAGCGCCAGAAGCGTCAGTAGCACGGCCGCCGCCTTCTGCTCGAACCACGAGATCACAAGCGACAGCGGCAAGTCATTCACGCCGCAATCAAATGCTTTGGCGAGCGCCGTGGCAATCTGAATTGCTGAATAAGTGTCGTTGCACTGGCCAATATCGAGCAACCGTGGCAGACCGCCAATGGTGCCGAAATCGTGTTTGTTGAAGCGATATTTAGCGCAACCGAGGGTAAGGATTATGGTATCCGAGGGCGCTTGTTCGGCAAAGTCGGTATAGTAATTGCGTCCAGGAGCGGCGCCATCGCAACCGCCGATCAGGAAGAAATGCCGGATAGCGCCGGATTTTACTGCATCAACCACTTTGTCTGCCACACTAAGCACGGTGTCGCGGGCAAAACCGATGGTAACAGTCTTCTCAGGCTCGTCTTCTTGGAAACCGGGCAGGGCTTTTGCGGCTTGAACAAGTACGGAGAAATCAGCTTTTTCGAGGTGCCGTAAGCCAGGCCAACCGACAGGCCCGGAAGTGAAGATACGTTGGCGATATTGTGGCTGGGGCTCTATGATGCAGTTGGATGTCACCAGGATCGGACCAGGGAAATTCGCGAAATCGCTTTGTTGATCCTGCCAGGCGCCGCCATAATTGCCCACCAGATGCGGATACGCCTTCAGCTTTGGATAAGCGTGGCTGGGCAACATTTCGCCATGCGTATAGACGTTGACGCCGGTGTCCTTGGATAACTCCAGAACGGCATGCAGATCAGCAAGATCATGCCCCGAAACAAGAATGGATTTGCCTTTTACCGGAGTAACCCGCACGGCCGTAATCTGCTGCGCTCCGAAAATGCCGGTATTGGCGGCGTCTAGCAGCTCCATGACCTTGAAATTGAGATGCCCAAGTTCTAATGCCTGAGCAAGAAGAGCATCCGTACTCGTCGGATTGCCACTTAGAAAATCAAGCGTTTTTTCAACGCCTGAATAAATTTCGTCGTTTTCGTAACCGAGCACATGGGCATGATGAGCATATGCACAAACGCCCTTCAGACCGTAGATGTTAAGCGCGCGCAGACCGATTACATCGGCGCCAACGGTCTCAGCATCGGCGTTGATGCCAACACTCCCGGCCTGTGCAAGCAGGCCATCGAGATCGCTGGCGGGTTGCCACGTGGCGGGGCCGCTTAGCGCTTCGGGCGTTTGGCCTTTCGCTGCGGCGGCGGCTTCGTAGGCAGCCTTCGCTTTATCGCGATGCGTGGCAGCTTCTTGAAGCATGCTGACAAAACGTGCGGCGTTGAAATTCACATTCGTCAGCGTTGTGAACATACCATAGAGAATGAAGCCGCTCGCTTCGTTTTGCGGCGCGTCGAGATCGCGAGCGCGGCGGGCGTATTGGGCTATCCCTTTTATCGCGTAGACCAGAAGGTCTTGAAGGTTTGCGGTGGTTGCGTCTTTACCGCAGTTGCCTTTAGCTGACATACATCCGGCTTGCGCTCCGCTGCGGTCAGTCTGTTCACACTGATAACAAAACACCTAATATTCTCCTCGGCTAAATCATTCAGCTTGCGGAGGCAATTAAGGTCGTAGAGAACGCATGCCTCCTTGACGGCAGTCAAGAAATTCAGCATTCGGCCCCATAGAGCGACGAAGCCAGGTTGAAGCTCCAGTAACGTCAATAGCAGTTCACACGCGGACAGTACCCAGGCGGCCTCGGCCTCCTATTCCCATGGTTTGGCAGCTTTGTTGCGGGAGACGGCAAGGTACTGGTAAGCGTTAAGAAAACTATCATTGCTTTTCGGCTAGGTAACAAACCAGCCATCACAACGTCGGCTCATTGAGGTATAACAGCCGCGTTCTTAAAGCGCCGTCAGCGGTAGCAGTCACTCCACCTCGGCGGTTGAGAAAATGCATGTCGATAGCCTCAAGGCGATATCCGCTCGGCCTCTCCACCGCATCATTTTCTCGCCAACTTGAGGCCAAACGCGTTTTCCTGCACGTCGAAACCGCGATCGGCACGCAGCAGTTCAGCTCGTCGTCGGTCGCGATATTGGCGCGCATGGGCATCTGATGTGTGGGAAACCATGGCGCCAGTACCAGTCTCGACGCCCGCATCGACGCCAAGGCGCCTACGGAGTTGCACCTTCCGTCGGGAATTGCGGTACACCGCATTGCGGACAATCAGTAAACACCTTATAACCAAAACGATTTTGTCGTTGTGCATTTTAAAAGCGGATTGGGAAAAGCCATGCGATTGCGGTTGCTGGGAGTTATGTTTCTGCTGTTGTCCATCGCGATTGCAGCGGCCCCACCGTCTGCCTGCGCCCAGGCGGCCGGCGAGGCGAAGTTGAAGGCGCTCAAAGCCCGCGCAATTGCGCTCTACCAGGCTGGCAAATATAGCGAAGCTATTCAGCTGGCAGAGCGCTATGCGGCGGCGATGAAGGCGCGGCACGGCGAGAACGCGCCCGAATATGCGACAGCAATCAACAACCTGGCGCTGTTCCTCCAGGCCACGAACCGTTTGGCGGAGGCCGAGAAGCTCTTTCGCCGCGCGCTCGCCATCGACGAGGCAAGCTACGGCCCAGACCACCCCAATGTGGCCTACGACCTCAACAATCTGGCGGAGCTTCTCCGTGCCACGAACCGTCTGGCAGAGGCCGAGCCGCTTTTTCGCCGCGCGCTCGCCATCTGGGAAAAAAGCCTCGGCGCGGAACACCCCAACGTAGCCACCACCCTCAACAATCTGGCGCAGCTTCTCCGTGCCACGAATCGTCTGGCGGAGACCGAGCAGCTCTATCGCCGCGCGCTCATCATCGACGAGGCAAGCTACGGCCCAAACCACCCCAACGTAGCCACCACCCTCAACAATCTGGCAGGGCTTTTCCGCACCACGAACACATTCTTGAAAGGCGGAAGAGGGCGCTGCTGAGCGAACAGCAATCGCTCATCGTGAT
>JARRLC010000184.1:0-4661 GCA_037387425.1 Alphaproteobacteria bacterium | reverse complement strand
GCCCCCGCAGCGCCGTATCAATTACCACCTAACGTCCGCTCTTGATTAAGCTTTCTGGAATGCCCGAGGGGCAGCTTTGTCGCGGGAGTGTCAAAGTTTCGCATGCCGTTGATGAAGCGCTGCCCTGTTTGCTGCCGTTGGGGAGTGGGTGGCGAACTGTCGAAGACGATAAGATAGCAGTCATTTCATTCCTGACGCCCTCCGTGAGCCCCAGCCGTTAAAAGCTGAGTACGAGATCTCTTATAAAAATGATTATCGCTCCTTCAAGACGAAACGGTCGTTGGGACTGAACGATGCGGGTGCCGTGTTTGCCGCCAGCGCTTTCCTGGTGGCGCGATTTTGGCGCACAATTCGCCGCCGCCGCTTGCGTCACACCGGGGCGTTACGACGATAGCACGCCGTCACCCACACCCGCTTGCGATTTCGAAGATATGAAGCGCCTCGCCGAATCGCCCCCAATCATGACCTGCGCGGAGTATCTGAGCGCCGATGTGCTCACCAGCTTGTGGGACACGATGGGAGCCGCGCTCGGCGCCGACCTCACCAAGGCGAACGCCCGTTGCAGCTTGAGCTTTTCGGCAAACCTGTGCTCGAGATGCAAATCAATGCGATCCCGTGGGTTACGGTTATTGGCATAATTGTTTGGGGTGTGGTCATGGTTATACTCATCGCCGCCGGTCTCATTCAAAACGGCAAGCTGAAGTTTCCCGGAAATTGAAATAGCCGGACCAAGCGTCTGCGTCTAAAGCAATGCTTCGTCAACGGCAATCAAACCTATGGCTATCTCCGCGGTTTTGCTCCATTCTCGGTTATTTCAAATATATGTTCTACCCTCAACTTCCGAACGACATAGTCATACCACTCAAGAGTGTGAGAATAATGCTCTCGCTTAATGATAAATTCGGCTTCCCGACCGTTTCGTTGGGTAAGTACTTTTAGTAATTTCTCGTAGCTGTCAATTGTGATCGCATCGATTGCTGAGATTTGATCATTGCGGTAGAAAAGGCTTTGCTCAGCAAGGGAAGCATCGTCAACGAATTGGACGTACATTTTATTTGGATCGGCTTCGTCATTGACTTTTTGTCCGATGATCATTCCGGAAACATGGATGCCGCGCCGTTTCAAAACATCTTTTTTACGGGGAATTTCTACAAGCACTTCGTGCTTTTTGGTATTTCTCTCAACAAGCAAGGTAACGCGATCTTTGCCGCGCATGTGATCCAACGCACGAGATACAGTGCGAGCGGACCTGTCACCATCAACTGCCAAAATACGGTCGCCGATTTTTAGTTTTTGCGACCACACATCTTTGACCTTGCTAACAACCAGCTCTTTATCCCGCACGGTCGTCCCAAAAGAAATCGGCAGGATTGGCGGGGCTGGCTCCTTCTCCTGTTTTAGCAGATCAAGAACGGTGCATACCAATTTAATCGGAACTGCAAAGTGCAGTCCCTGGCTCAGCTTGCGGCTAATACTTGCCTCATTGATGCCGACCACGAAACCTGTTTGAGCGTCGATCAGTGCGCCTCCAGAATTGCCTGGATTAAGTGCTGCATCCGTCTGCAGTGCTTCCACGCCTCGCGAAACTTTGGTGCCGCTTATGATTCCGCGAGTCGCTGTGTAATTTAAAGACCACGGATGCCCAAAAGCGATCACAGGGCGACCGGGGGGATATTCCTTGGCGCATTGCAGCGGAGCGGGCGTGGCTTCATGGGGGATAACGGAAGGATCGATTTTTAGAACGGCCATGTCTAAGTGAGTGTCAACATGTAATTTTTCAGCTTTCACATAGGGGCGATCTTTGAAGCTGATCCGCACGGAAGACGGGGAGCGGCCAGCTACATGAGCGTTTGTCAGGATCCAGCCTCTTTTCCGATCAACAAGAAAACCTGCTCCGTAGGCTGTCCCCTTACTCTCGTCCCCAAAGGGATACTCGGTTGCAACCACTATTTTTACCGTGAAATGCTCCGCATCCGTGATCGCATCGTTGGCGAACGCAGTACGCGTGTAAATAGTATTGTGCAGAAACACTAATGTTACAATTACCATAACAGTTATAATTCTTAACATTATACGCCCCATCATATTAAGCTACGTCTTCACTCAACTTTGTTGGCAAATATTCGGTTTGTTCGCAGTCTCGCTGTGGGGAATGTTTTACCGCATCCATCACCGGAAGTAGAGAAAGTTTCTATACGGATGTGTACCACTTCGGTGTTGTTGTCGAATGCGTCGGACATATGGGGGCAGCGGTGGCGGGCTGTACTAACGTGGGCAACTGAATAAAGGATATTGTTTGTTCCATAAATAGAGCATATAGACGCGCTGCGTGCTGTTAATGGTTCACAGTTTGACTTGGTGGTATAATTGATATATGCGTCATAAACAGGCCAGATAAAGGCGTAATGGTCTATTAATGGATCGCAAATGTCCAAACCCACCACGCGAACGACATCCCGTTACGCCGCAGAGGCGATCACCTATCTCGGACGTCTCATCCGCGAGGCCCGGCTTGTGCGCAAAGAAACTGCCGAGCAATTGGCGGAGCGGGCTGGGATTTCCAGGGGGCTTCTGCAGCGAATCGAGCGCGGCGACCCCGGATGCTCAATTGGCGCCGTCTTCGAAGTGGCCGTGCTTGCCGGTATCCGTCTGTTTGATCTCGATCGGGAACGTCTGGCAGCTAATAACGAGAATTTAGCGCGCACGCTGACACTCCTGCCGCGCGCGGCCCGCCCGGCGAAGAGGGAGGTCAAAGATGACTTCTGAGCCGTTGAAAGAAGTCTATGTCTGGTGCTGGCTGGCGGGGACCACCGAGCCTGTTGTAGCCGGGCTTATCACGCGCGATGGCGAAAGGTACATCTTCAACTACGGGCGGAGTTATCTCGAACGTCAGGCCGCAATTCCTCTTTACGAGCCTGAGTTACCCTTGCGTCGCGGAGCAATTCCGCCGCTCGACGGGCTAACTCTGGCGGGCTGCCTACGCGATGGTTCGCCTGATGCATGGGGGCGGCGTGTCATTATCAACCAGATGTTTGGGAGAAATGGCGATGCCATCGACGTCGGCGCGGTCGATGAACTTACCTATTTGATTGAATCCGGATCGGACCGCGTCGGAATACTCGATTTTCAGCGATCGGGATCGAAGTACGAACCACGACTGCGGGATGGGGCCCCGCTTGAGGAACTGCTCGCGATTACCGAGCGCGTGGAGCAAGGCGCGCCCATTACGCCGGAGCTTGAACGGGCAGTCTTTCACGGCACCAGTCTCGGCGGCGCGCGTCCAAAGGCGGCGATCAAAAGTGGAGACGCCAAGTTCATCGCAAAATTCTCATCGAGTGGGGACATTACCAATGTCGTCAAGAGTGAGTTTTTTGCCATGCGGCTTGCGGTGAGGCTTGGACTGGACGTGGCGCATACCGAGCTTACCAGGGCGGCAGGAAAGGATGTGCTGCTGATCCGGCGTTTTGACCGGGAGAAAGCCGGGACGGGATGGGCGCGTAAAGCGGTGGTTTCGGCACTCACATTACTCGGCCTCGACGAAATGATGGGGCGCTATGCGAGCTATCAGGATCTTGCCGAGATCATACGGGTGCGCTTTACATCGCCCAAGAAAACTTTGCGTGAGATGTTCGGACGGCTCGTCTTCAACGTTCTGAGCGGCAACACGGACGACCACGCGCGTAACCACGCAGCTTTCTGGGACGGCAAGGCGCTTACACTGACCCCGGCTTTTGACATCTGCCCACAAAACAGAATAGGGCGGGAGGCGAACCAGGCAATGCTGATTCTGGACGAGAAACGCATGAGCACGCTGGCTGTCTGTATCGAGGCTGCGCCGCATTTCCTGTTGAGCAAAAAGGCAGCAATTGAAATCGTGGCGGCGCAGATCGAAGGTATTCGGGCCCATTGGGCGGAGGTCGCGGAGGAAGCGTCGTTGTCAGACGTTGACAAAGGTGTGCTCTGGCGTCGCCGCTTTCTCAATCCTTATGCATTCCAAGCGGCACCGGCAGACATCGCAGCGATGGATCGAGATTAAGTTCAGCCTCCGCTGAGCCGACGAAATTTGCTTTCCCAGTTTAACTGGTATGCCTTGGAGGCGCCAGTTTCGAATGGCTGTTGTTGAGGGAATAGCGATCTTATCCTGAGCGCGAAGCGAGCAGCGGGTTTTGGAGCGGTGCTGCATCAACACCATGCGCAACATCGACACTCCCGCGACAAACCGGACATGCGCCGTAATGGGGATCTCACTCCGCAACAGCCTTATACGGTAAGATACCAAACTTAGCGGCACATCTCCGTCACAACGTGCACCGCTTGTTTTTGAAGATGCCGCTTTCGAGCCCATCGCGTCGGTTTTTACCCTGGCTTCGGCCATCATTATTCAGCACCGCATAAGGAGAAAGGCGCAGCGGACGAGAATGCTTTGGTCAGTGCGGACACCTCCACATGGTGATGTCCACACCGGGAAAGGAGTGAAAGCAAAAGGGTAGTGTTATGGCTTGTGTTTGGTAGTAGCGGATTTGATTGTCAGCTCGATTGTTTTGCGATAGTCGCTTGCAAGAAACTCATACTGCTTCCTGCGTGTAGAATGTATGGAGATGATGTATTGCCTGCCAACAAAGAGAAGCAAAAAAGTGAATGAATAAAAGCAATTTAAAACA
>JARRLC010000183.1:0-6337 GCA_037387425.1 Alphaproteobacteria bacterium | reverse complement strand
GCGGGCTTCGAGTTCCGCGAGGCAGGCTGCTCAATGTGCCTGGCGCTCAATCCGGATAAGCTGGTGGGCAACCAGGTCTGCGCGTCGTCGTCGAACCGCAACTTCAAAGGCCGCCAAGGCTCGCCAACGGGCCGCACGCTGTTGATGTCGCCGGTGATGGTAGCTGCCTCGGCGATCAAAGGCGTAGTGACCGACCCGCGCACCATGTTTGAAGCCCCCGCAGCCGCGGCTGAATAACAACGGCGAAACACGAAGGATTACGAATATGAGCAACGAAGCAAGCCGTGGAGCCGCTGTTACCCAGGTTTCAGGACGCGCCATTCCACTCACTGGCAACGATATCGACACCGACCGCATCATTCCGGCGCGGTTCCTCAAGACGATCACCTTCGAAGGTTTGGGCGAAAACGCCTTCGCCGATGAACGCGCTTCCGCCAAGGCTGAAGGCCGCGTACATCCGCTGGACGATCCGCGTTTTACGGGCGGCGCGGTGCTGTTGGTGAACAAGAACTTCGGCTGCGGGTCTTCGCGCGAGCATGCGCCCCAGGCGCTCCGCCGCTACGGCATCCGCGCGGTGGTGGGCGAATCGTTCGGCGAGATTTTTGCGGGCAACTGCATTGCGGTGGGGATGCCGTGCGTCACGGTTTCCGCCGAGGCAATGGGCGCACTGCAAGATGTCGCCGCTGCTGAGACCGGCAGCGAATGCTCCGTGAATTTGGAAACAAAAACGGTCACGTTTGCTAACCAGCAATTCCCGTGTGAAATCAACGAAGGCGCGCGGCGTCAATTCGTCGAGGGCCGTTGGGACGCCACCGACGTGCTTATGCAGGCTGGCGACGCCATCGGGCAGACAGCGGAGAAAGTCCCGTATTTCGGCGGCTGGGCCTGATTGAGGGGCTGATGCGCCCTTAATGAGAAGCGTTTGCGAAGGGCCCCGTTTAATTACCGGGGCCTTTTGTTGCTTGCGCCTTCGGCGTCATGCTTCATTTTTTTAAACTAACGGTACAAACGATGGCTTTTACCCGCGACGAACTTTTGCAGCATCTGATAAGCCTCGGCATTGCTACCGAGACGGTCGAGCATCAGGCGGTGTTCACCGTGGAAGAATCGCGCGGGAAACGCGGTGTAATCGAAGGCGCGCATACGAAAAATTTATTCCTCAAATGCAAGAAAGGCAGCCTGTGGCTTATCACCGCACTTGAGAGCACGCCTATCGAGTTGAAAACGCTGCATAAACATCTTGGCTCTGGCCGCCTCAGTTTTGGCAGCGCTGACCTCCTGCGCGAAGTGCTGGGCGTTGAACCAGGTTCTGTCACCACTTTCGCCGCCATTAACGACGCTGAAGCCCGCGTAACCGTGGTTCTCGACGCTGCAATGATGGAATACGAGCGTATTAATCTGCACCCGCTGGAAAATACGGCAACTACGGGCATTTCCCGCGAAGATCTGGTGAAGTTTCTCGATACTTGCGGACATTCACCGCGTATAATGTCATTTCATGCACAAGATAGTACCGCTTCCGCGAACGAATAGCAGTAAGCCTCTTGGCAAAACGGTCTCCCGCCGCCATTTTATATGCGAACCTTAAACTGGATGGCTTTTCCGGGACATTTGTTAAACTCTCCGCGCGATTTATTGCGCGACGGAACAGACGAACTCATTAGGTAAACACATGGTTATCAATCTTATTGGCGGTGACGGAAAAGAACAGTCTGCGGGCGGCGCAGGCGGCGGCGATCTTATCCGCGACACCACGACGCAAACATTTGCGCAAGACGTGATCGAAGCGTCGAAAACTGTTCCCGTTCTGGTCGATTTCTGGGCGCCCTGGTGCGGTCCGTGCAAGCAACTCGGGCCCGTGCTCGAAAAAATCGTGAAAGCCGCGAACGGCTCGGTGAAACTCGTGAAGATGAATATCGACGATCACCCGTCAATCGCAGGGCAGATGGGCGTGCAGTCAATCCCGGCAGTGTTCGCGTTCAAGGATGGCCGCCCGGTCGATGGCTTCATGGGCGCGTTGCCGGAAAGCCAAATCCGCAGCTTTATCGAGCGCATCGCCGGGAAAGACGCGTTTTCCGGGGGCTCGCTGGAAACAGCGCAAGCCGCGTTCGACGCTGGCGATATTAACACCGCCGCCGAAGGTTTCGCCGCCGCGCTCAAGCAAGATAGCGGCAACGAAGTCGCCATCGCAGGGTTGGCGCGCTGCTACATCTCCACAGGCGACCTTGACCACGCCGAACAGGTGCTCGGCCTTACTCCGCCCGCCAAGCAAAACACCGCCGCCATCACCAGCGCACAAGCCGCGCTCGAACTCGCCCGCAAAAGCGCCGAAAGCGCTGGTGCCGATACATCCGCGCTGGAAGCTGAAATCGCCAAAGACCCGGCGAACCATCAGGCGCGCTTCGATTTGGCGCTGGCTCTAAACGCCAAGGGCGACCTCGAAGGCGCCGCTACTCAGCTTCTGGAGATTGTCGCGCGCAACAAAAACTGGAACGATGAAGCCGCACGCAAGCAACTCGTGGAGTTCTTCAACGCTTGGGGTGCCGATCATCCGGCGTCAGTAAGTGGACGCCAACGTCTTTCAACGCTACTGTTTTCATAAAGGGGGCGGCTTTGGGTGTCACCGACCGCTATCGCAGAGCAGATCATCTACCTGCTGTGCTGCCGATATTTCCGCTACAGGGGTGCATCCTGCTGCCACGAGCCACGTTGCCGCTGAACATTTTCGAACCGCGCTTCCTCACCATGGTTGACCGCGTGCTCGCGGAAGATCGGGTAATTGGCATCGTGCAGCCACTTGATGCGAATGACGACGAAGAGTCGCCAGAAGATGTAGCCACGCCTCTGCGCCATACCGGATGCGCGGGACGGCTTACCTCGTTCACCGAGACCGACGACGGACGCGTGCTTATCACGCTGACCGGCATTGCGCGTTTCGACATCATTCGTGAGCAGGAAAGCGAGCTTCCCTACCGCCAATGCTTCGTTGATTATGGCCCTTACGAACGAGACTTCGTCCGCGGTGATGGTCAAGACGAGGTCGATTGGGAGCGGCTGTTGCAGGTTTTAAAAGAATATCTCACAGCCCGCGATCTTTCGGCCGATTGGCGCAGCATCGAGCGCTCGCCGGCTGAAATGCTGGTCAACACGCTGGCGATGATTTCTCCCTATGGTCCGGAAGAAAAACAAATGCTTCTGGAAGCGCCCGATCTCAAGCGCCGCTCAGAAGTATTGATGGCGCTAGCGGAAATGGAACTCGCCACGCCTGATGATGGGTCTGGCAGCGGTATGCAATGACGCTTGGGGTGACCGGAGTAACTGACAAGACTATCTCCAATGTAACAGCGCTGGCTGTGCCGCCGCCAGCGTTTCCTGGAATGCGCATTGGGCTTTTAGGCGGTTCGTTCAATCCAGCGCATGAAGGGCATCGCCATATCAGCGTTGAAGCCCTACAGCGGCTTGAGCTTGACCGGGTCTGGTGGTTGGTGACGCCTGGTAATCCGTTGAAATCCAGCGGGGATCTGGCAAGTCTTTCCGACCGCATGGCCAGCGCGCGTCGTATTGCCGCGCATCCCCGCATTGATGTGACGGGGTTTGAAGCCGCGCTTCCCACTGTTTTCACTGTCGATACGGTTGCTTTTTTATTACGGCGGTCTCCAGCAGCGCATTTCGTCTGGCTTATGGGCAGCGATAACCTTGCGCTTTTCCATCGCTGGCGGCAGTGGCGGAAATTGTTGGCCATGTTGCCCACCGCTGTGATGCACCGCGCCGATTTGAGACTGCCTGCCCTCGCATCGCCAGCAGCGATCGCTTATGCACAGGCCCGCATTGCCGGGGAAGACGCCCGTCTATTGCCTGTGCTTCGTCCGCCTGCGTGGGTGTATATCGGAATTCAACCATCGTATCAGTCGTCAACGGCGATACGGACGGCAAAGAAACCTTAACCGCGAATTCAGTTGCTGTTGTAGCGATGCGACATTCAATCTTTGAGGCTTTGCAGATCACTTGAAAGCAAACGTTCATTGAGGCACATTTAATATAGGTGCGTGGGGATTTTGGCGTTCATTGACAGAAAGCCGCCTGGTTCCCACTTTAAGAGAGGCGAAACAACGCATTCGGATTCCATGACGGAAGGAAACCTAACTGATAATGCGCAACTCCACAGGGTCTGCCTCGCGCAGCAAACCTAGAGCCATGTCTGAAGCAAAACAGAACGGCTCCAACCGCTTACTTAAAACCGCGCTCAACTCTCTATCTGACGCAAAAGCCGAAGAAGTGATCACCATCGACCTTGAGGGCAAGACCTCAATCGGTGATTACATGGTCATTGCTTCGGGCCGCTCGCCACGGCACGTTAACGCCGTTGCAGATCAATTAATGGACAGCCTGAAGGGCGAAGGCGTGCGGAACTTGCGCGTTGAAGGGATACCAAACTGCGATTGGGTGCTTGTCGATTGTGGGGATATCATCGTGCATATCTTCCGCCCCGAAGTTCGCCAGTTCTACAATCTGGAGAAGATGTGGTCCGGCGAACGGCCCAGTGATCCGAGCGCGATGTAGGCGCGGTGAAGATCACCCTGATATGTATCGGCCGCCTGAAGGAAACCGCCGAACGGGACATTGTGTCGCGTTACACAGAACGGTTTCAGCAAACCGATTGTCGCGCTCGATGAACGAGGTGGCGCGCTCACCAGCACAGATTTCGCGGAAAAGCTTGGCGCATGGCGCGATAGCGGCGTCAAAAACATTGCCATCGTCATTGGCGGGCCGGATGGCCTGGATGCGGCTTTTGTGCAAGAAGCAAGGCTTGTGCTCTCGCTCGGGCGGCTGACGATGCCTCACGGTCTGGCGCGTGCTGTTTTGGCCGAGCAGCTTTACCGCGCAGCGACGATCCTCACCGGACATCCGTATCACCGCGCATGATGTATCTGCGAACGCTTCTTATTTCTAGGATAATGAGCACGTTATGGGGGGAAGAATTGTATACCTGTGTGTTTTACTCAGGTAATACGTAGCGTTACATGCTGTTTCATTGATATTCTGGCAACAATTACGGCGTGTTTGATTCTATAGCGTTAAGAATGATTGACGGCGCTTATTCAAAGACCTTAAAGTTCTAATGTGCCCGAGAAGGTTTGTTGATTATATACGCAGCCGGGGAATGTAATGAGGTATCTTCGTGCAGAGGGGAAATGGTGGGCGGCTGTCCTAGCCCTCATCGCTTTGCACATCAAGATACTTATTCCCCTTGGGCAAGCAATTCCCGTAGGTCTTGACGAAAACGGCGTTCCGATACGTCTGGTGATCTGCACGCTCTACGGAACCCAGGTTATCGATACCAAACCTGGAGAAGGAACGCCTGACAAGCAGACCAGTCATCAGACATGTCCGGTCTGCATGGCATTCGCATTCAGCACAACGCTTAGCGACTACAATCCCGGCGCATTACTAAAGGCGCCGCAAACAAGCGTTCTTGCATCTCTTTTACCGGCTGAAGTTAGTGTCATCAGCCAATTCCTTCCTGGCAGCCGCACGGCGCGCGCCCCTCCCGCTTTTGCTTAAATAGTCAGTCCGCACTCGCTCTGCTGCCGGCTCACCGTTTCATTGCAGTAGACATGCTGACTGTAACCGCTCGTTTGGGACCATAGGCCATCTGTTTCTTCTTCGGTCTTTCCTGTTGCGGTTGAGTTCGCAAGTCTTCGAATATGAATGATGCCAGTCGCCACAATCAAAGCGAAGCGCTGCGGGCTGCTATGTCTGCATGGCGTTGGAAATAACTTGGATACCCCTCAAAGCATCCGCTCTTTCAAGAGCATTTGGTTGAGATAAGCCTGGAAGCCAAGTTTTAAGCCAGCAGAAAAGTTCACGATCAACTTGAACTGAGACTTGTAATTATCTCGCCCATCTTTCGTGTGCTCGAAGAACGACTTCGCGCGCCATGGGTGGTGTTGTGCGCGCTGACAAAAGAAGGATCAAACATAAAATACGCATAAATTGAATATCGGGGGTGTCGCTTACGGGCGACGACAATAACTAGAGAGTGAGTTTGGGGATATGACAAAACAACAGACGGGAAAATTTGGGGAACTACTATTCGCAACGTTCATAAGCGTGGGAGCGTGCTTGGCATCAGGCGCTGTTTCACCAGCTTTGGCGCAATCAGTACCAGACGATACATGGCTGGAGACTATCATCGTCACGGGTTCGCGCAGTGACGAAGCGCTCAAGAAAACGCCTAACGCGATCACGGTTGTCTCGCAGGACGAACTCCAGAAGGTGAAATTCATCGATGCGCGAAAGGAACTGCTGACGCGCGTTCCCGGCAACAGCCTCGGCC
>JARRLC010000182.1:0-4705 GCA_037387425.1 Alphaproteobacteria bacterium | reverse complement strand
GAGCCATTTCGGGCGCCGCCAACAACGTGTGGGATTTATTCGGCAGAATTTCCCAGCTATTGACGTAATAGCGGCCTCCGCCGACACGACCTCAAAGCCGCTGCCCAACTCGCCAAGGTTTATGAACTCACGCCCGTCAGCCAAGCATAGTCTTGGGAAAGCAACTGTGATTGTAGCAAAATAACATGCAAAACGGCGGCAAACTCTCATTTTACCGCCGCTTTATTTATTGAGTGCTAATAAAAAGCACAGTACTCAAATTAAGCTTTCTTAAAGTGCGCGATGCCCCACTGCAACTGGTCTTGCTTTCCAGCCTGGACCCAGGCGCGCAAGCCAAGCAGCATCCGTTCGATATAGCCATCGGACACATGTCCTTCCAAAGAGCCGCGCTGACGCTCCAGCTCTTCGCCCACACGCGTGTAATGGCGGATGAGTTGATGGGTCATAGGCTCGAACCCGACTTCCGTCATACCGTTTTTAGCGGCTTCTGCGCGGTAGAAGCTCAGCGAACCAAGGCTGCTGAGATGGATGCGGTCATAGACTGGTTGCAACGCGGCAGGGTCGGCGTCGTCGGCCTGCATGATGTCGGTGAAAATGAAGCTGCCGCCTGGCTTCAACACGCGGGCGACTTCCGCCACAACGGTGTCTCGGTGTCCGGAATGCAAAATCGCGTCTTGCGACCAGACCGCATCAAAGCTGGCGTCGCCAGCGGGAATGGCTTCGAACGATCCGTCCACAACGTTAATAAGGGAGGATAATCCCGCCTCTTCGTTCTTCTGGCGGTTGCGCTCGTTTTCCGCCTCGGAAAGGTTGAGCGCGGTTACTTTGCAGCCAAAACGGCGGGCAAGATAGCGCGCAGCGCCACCATAACCAGCGCCGATATCAAGAATGTGGCTGTTGCTGTCGATTCCGCTCAGTCTATCAGCGATCACTTCCACCGTGCGGCGGCTGGCGGTGGCGATCTCCTCGCTGTCGTTGTTGTAAAGGCCGATGTGAATGTCTTCACCGCCCCAAATGTGGAAATAGAAATTATCCGCATCTTCTGAATTGTAGTAGTCTCGTGCTGTTTGTACAACTTCGGAGTAGCTATCGCTCATTCCGCTTTGTCCCCCTCTTCTTCGTCTTCAATGTAAGCCTTTTCAGCGACATGGATGAAGAAATCCGGCTCTGCTTCCTTATAGGTTTCTTGGAAGTCGCCATAGGTCGCAACCCGCTGAAAGCCGACCTCTTTCATCAAACGCTGAACATAGGCTTTGCGTAGGGGGAACATGTTAAGATGATAAACTGAGCCATCGTTGAACTGATAGCGGAAACGCGCCAGGCTTTCGTCAACATATTCCGGCTCGGCCGTCACGTTGTCACCGCAATAGTAATAGCGATGCGATGGCTTGGCGTCGGTATCCAGCAAGGCGTCGTAATTGCGCTGATCAAGGATCAAGATGCCATCGTGCCGTAGCGTGGCGTAATATTCGGCCAACGCTTTGCGCCGGTCTTTATCGCTGTGCATATGCGTGAAGGAGTTTCCAAGGCAGATCACCGCATCATAAAAATCGTGCACGTCACGATTCAGCCAACGCCAATCGGCGTGGACGGTGTGGAGCAATTCGCCATGTTTCCGGGCATTCTCAAATGCCTTAGCGAGCATTACCGGAGAACCGTCAACGCTCGTCACTTCAAACCCCGCTTTACGCAGCATCACCGAATGGAATCCGGTTCCTGTTGCAACATCGAGCACTTTTTTCGCGCCATGCGCCTTTAAGTGCTCAATGAAAAAATCCCCCTCCGCTTTGGCGCGGCTTTCCCAATCAATGAGGTCATCCCATTTATCGACAAAACTATGGACGTACTCTTCGCGATACTTATCTGTTTCTCGTATCGCCAAGGGGTTGTTGCCGTAATCCTGTACAATCGTCATCCGAGCCTCGAATCCTCTGTTTTAGTCTTCAGACTTAGCGCGCCAGGCAATTTTTTCACCAATTAGGCGCTGCTCCAATAGCCTCCATCAGGTGGAGACGGGTGGAAGGTGGAGCAGATGCCGGGGCAAGATGGCCGGTATGTAGCATCGGCCGTTTCGCAGTGCAGACACTCGTTGGCTGCATGCATGAATGTTTTTAGTTACTGCTCCGTCATGACTGCCCAATAAGTTTCGTAATCGTGACGGCTGAACACATATTTAGAACACAAATGTTCCGATGTCAAACTCAATACCCAATTGAGTGCTCTGGAGCAATGATGCAAGGTGTTGTCTAGCCTTTAGACAAAAGACTATTTTATAGTTTCAGGAAACGGATTCACAAAATCAGTGGTCTAGTCATTCAATAAATTACCATCCTTTGAAAGGCTGGATATGATACCAGAAATGTCTTAGAAAATCTGGGAGTGAAGACTACAGAAAATCTGTAGAGTTTGAAGCCGCTGGGGCTGTTCGCTCATACCTCAGCAAGGGCCATGGCGCTGAGATGCTAGTCTGCGTGACAGCCGTCAGGCATCAACCTTCGCGAGACAAATCGGGGGCGAGGAGAAGTGGACGATTTCACGCAAGAGGCCTTCCATCCAACTGAGGATGAGCCGCAACGTGGATATGAGCATCTGAGCTACTGACACGTCTTGACAAGCGGCATGCCGCATGCGCTTTTCTCGCCAACAGTTTGTTTCCACCGGGCGGATGCGACAATCACATTTTATGCGCATATGAGCTTTGCCCGGCATGGGGGAATTACCGGAAAGTGAAGAAAATGGATAAGAAGGTCTCCAAGTCGGCAGCATCGAAAGCCAAAGGCGCAGCAACAAAGGGTGGCAAAGGCGCGAAATCCGCCGCTGCCAGCTCTGCTAAAGTCGCCACGGATTCGCCTATGCCAGCCTACCGTACGCACAAATGTGGTGAACTGCGCAAAAACAACGTGGGCGATGTGGTGAAGCTTTCCGGTTGGGTGCATCGCGTGCGCGACCATGGCGGGCTGTTGTTCATCGACCTGCGCGACCACTACGGTGTAACGCAATGCGTGGTGGAGCCGGAAAGTCCAGCCTTCAGCGCCGCCGAAAGTTGCCGCGCCGAATGGGTGGTGCGCGTGTCCGGTAAGGTCGTGGCGCGCTCGGAAGATACGGTCAACCCCAACATGCCGACTGGCGACGTGGAACTGCGCATCGAAGCGCTTGATGTACTATCGGAAGCCGCCGAGCTGCCGGTTCCAGTGTTTGGCGAGCCGGAATATCCGGAAGAAACGCGGCTTGCCTACCGCTTTCTCGATTTGCGGCGCGACACACTCCACGCCAACATTATGAAACGCGCGCAGATTATCGCGTCTATCCGCCGCCGCATGATTGACGAAGGGTTTTTCGAGTTTCAAACGCCGATTCTCACTGCGTCCAGCCCTGAAGGCGCGCGCGACTTTCTGGTGCCGTCGCGCATGCATCCGGGCAAGTTTTACGCGCTGCCGCAAGCGCCACAGCAGTTCAAGCAGCTCATCATGGTTGCGGGGTTCGACCGCTATTTCCAGATCGCGCCGTGCTTCCGCGATGAGGACGCCCGCGCCGACCGTAGCCCTGGCGAGTTCTACCAGCTTGACCTTGAAATGAGCTTTGTCGAGCAGGAAGATGTGTTCCAGGCGGTGGAGCCGGTGTTGCGTGGCCTGTTCGAGGAATTCGCCGACGGCAAGCCGGTGACGCAAGACTTCCCGCGCATTCCATATAGCGAGGCGATTTCGAAATACGGCACCGATAAGCCCGACCTGCGCAATCCCATCGAGATGCAGGATGTGAGCGAACATTTCCGCGGTTCCGGCTTCAAGGTGTTCGCCGGGCTGTTGGAGAAAAGCCCGCGCAACCGGGTCTGGGCGATCCCTGCACCAACGGGCGGTTCCCGCGCTTTCTGCGACCGCATGAACTCTTGGGCGCAAGGTGAAGGCCAGCCGGGGCTGGGCTATATTTTCTTCCGCGAGGGTGAAGGCGCCGGGCCGGTCGCCAAGAACATCGGGCCGGAGCGTACCGAGGCGATTCGTACCCAGCTTGGCCTCAAAGATGGTGACGCGGTGTTTTTCGTCGGCGGCGATCCGGCGAAGTTCTACAAATTCGCAGGCGAGGCGCGCACCCGCGCTGGCAACGAATTGAACCTCACCGCGAAAGACCGCTTCGACTTTTGCTGGATCACAGATTTTCCGTTCTACGAATGGAACGAGGACGAGAAGAAAATTGACTTCTCGCACAACCCGTTCTCGATGCCGCAAGGCGGGATGGAAGCGCTCACGGCTGCCGAAAAAGAAGGCGAGGACGCGCTTTTGGCGCTCAAGGCGTTCCAGTATGACGTGGTCTGCAATGGCGTTGAGCTGTCATCCGGCGCTATCCGGAACCATATCCCCGAGCTGATGTACAAAGCGTTTGAGATCGCAGGCTACGGGCCCGAAGTGGTGGACAGCAAGTTCGGCGGCATGATCCGCGCGCTGCGCTTCGGCGCGCCGCCGCATGGTGGCATCGCGCCCGGTATCGACCGCATCGTAATGCTCTTGTGCGGGGCGGAAAACCTGCGCGACGTCATCATGTTCCCGATGAACCAGCGCGCTGAAGACCCGCTGATGAACGCGCCTTCTGAGGTCAGCTCGAAGCAATTGCAAGAGCTGCATATCAGGCTGAACCTGCCGAAGAAGTGAGCGGAAGAGCGCAGGGTAGTTGCAAACCCCAGAGGTGAAGTAAACACAGGCCAGCAAGGCGG
>JARRLC010000181.1:0-9085 GCA_037387425.1 Alphaproteobacteria bacterium | reverse complement strand
GACTGGTCTGGATGCCGCCATTGACAACTCGGTTGTTCCAGAACTGGATTTCACCTATTTCTTCAACAAAAATCTTGCCGTTGAAGTGATTGCTGTCGTCACGCCTCATACCATTGATGGTAAACAAGGCTTGTCGGCTTTAGGAGAAGTTGGCGATGTCTGGCTGCTTCCACCAACCGTTTTGCTGCAATACCACTTTGATTTGGGTAACGGCATCAAGCCTTATATCGGTGCTGGTGTGAACTACACCGTCTTTTTCGGTGAAGATGAAGGCCCGAATTACACGAACCTAAAAGTTGATAACGGCTTTGGTTTTGCTGCGCAGGCTGGTGTTGACATTCACCTGGAAGGCAACTGGTTCCTGAACGTTGATGTCAAGAAAATCTGGCTGGATACCGAACTCAGTGTTGACTATAACGGATCTACTTATACCACGGATGTGGATGTTGATCCGTTGATCGTCGGTGTTGGTCTCGGCTATCGTTTCGGCGGCTACACTGCTCCGCTGAAATAAGCTGCATATACCAAGCGTATAAATATGAAGGTCGTCCTTTTGGGCGGCCTTTATACTTTGTGTATCATATGTTTGTTGCTTCAGCTTCGACCTTATCGTAAAAGCCCTTCCCCCCTGGATATGCTTGGGACTGAAAGTCAGCGCGAGTGATTCGAGTCGCCTCTCAGACAAAACATCAGCGTTTTTTCACGCTGGCGAGAAACTGCGCGACATCTGCATTTGAACGGAGATGATACAGTTGAGCATGTGCTCCAAATCGCTCCAGCGCTGTTATAATAAGCGGATGGAATACCTTTGGGAAATTCCAAACATACTTTAAGAACTTCCAATCAAAGCGCTCCGGGCAGCCTGGTGACATATCCTCACGCACACGCCCATAACCGAGCGTACTGCGCCAAAGAACCCTGCTCACGCACACATGGCGCGGATAATCGAGCCAGATAATGGTATCAGCGCGTTGCATCCGGATATCATGCGTGCTGTTATAATTGCCATCTATGATCCAAGCAGGCGCCTCGCAGAGCTGCGCCACTGTTTCGCGAAATGCCTCGCGGGATGTTTCCACCCAGCCAGGACGCCAAAAGACTTGATCAAGAGGAGTTAGCGGTAGGCCGGTTATCTCCGCCAGCTTACGAGCCAGCGTGGACTTGCCCGAACCAGGACATCCGATAACAAGAACACGTTGCATAAATTTTGCCGCACGCGAATCACAGCGCACGCCCCCCGCGACTAATTTTGGCCTCCTCCTGCCCCAACAATTACATGAAGCTTTCGGGCTGACCTCTATGTTTACTTACGCGCTTCCCGCGCCGCCTTCAGCTTGGCAAAGTCTTCGCCCGCGTGGTGCGACGAACGCGTCAGCGGTGAGGCCGAGACCATCAGAAAGCCCTTGCTATAGGCCATGCTCTCATACGCCTTGAACTCCTCCGGCGTGATGAACGCTGCCACCCCCACATGCTTGCGCGTTGGTTGGAGATATTGCCCAATGGTGAGAAAGTCGATATCCGCCGAACGCATGTCGTCCATCACTTGGCTCACCTCGTTGCGGGTCTCGCCTAGGCCAACCATGATGCCCGATTTAGTGAACATCGCCGTGTCCAGCTCCTTCACACGCTGCAACAACCGCAACGAGTGGAAATAGCGCGCGCCGGGCCGGATGGTGGGATAATGCGATGGCACGGTCTCAAGATTGTGGTTGAACACATCAGGTTTGGCGGCGACGACCACTTCCAGCGCGCCATCCTTGCGTAAGAAATCCGGCGTGAGTATCTCAATGGTGGTGGCGGGCGAGGCCGCACGAATCGCCGCGATAACCTCCGCGAAATGCGCCGCGCCGCCATCGTCCAGGTCGTCGCGGTCCACCGAGGTGATAACCACATGCGCCAGCCCCATTTGCGCCACCGCATCGGCGACTTTCTGCGGTTCGTCAGCATCGAGAGGGGCTGGCTGGCCGGTCTTCACGTTACAGAACGCGCAGGCGCGGGTGCAGGTGTCGCCCATGATCATCATGGTGGCGTGCTTCTTCTCCCAGCATTCGCCAATATTCGGGCACCCCGCTTCTTCGCACACCGTATGCAGACCAGCGTTGGGGCTTTCACGCGGATCCACGCGGGCTTGCGCTGGAAAGGCGTATCTGGACGGTTCGCCTTCTCGGGGTGGCGGGGCGCATCCGCCTTGCCTTTACGCGTGTCGATGATGGTGACCATTATTAATCAGCTTTCGTTTCCAGCTTCAGACGCGGAACGCCTTAATCTTGTTGCCTTGCACTTTACTTCGCTGCAATGCGTGGTCAAGGCGCGGGCGCGTGCACCTCGCAAAGTCTGCACGGATAGCTTTGATATAGGCGCATATGATGCGCAGAAAAAGGAGGCGTCCGCCTCAAATGCGAAAGGCCCGCCAATGCTGACGGGCCTTCCTTGTTTTTGCACATGTACTAGCTGAAAGCGCTTAGTAGTCCATGCCGCCTGGCATACCGCCCGGCATTCCAGGAGCTGCCGGAGCGTCTTTCTTCGGCTTTTCGGCTACCATAGCTTCGGTGGTGATCAAGAGGCCGGCGATGGAAGCCGCATCCTGCAACGCAGTGCGCACCACTTTCACCGGATCGATCACGCCTTGCGTGACCAGATCGCCATATTCGCCAGACTGGGCGTTGTAGCCGAAGTTGTAGGTGTTGTTGTCGAGCACCTTGCCTGCGACCACTGCGCCGTCTTCACCCGCGTTTGCGGCGATGATGCGCACCGGAGCCTGAAGCGCCTTGCGGACGATGTTAACGCCAGCTTTCTGGTCTTCATTTGCGGTGGAGACCTTGTCCAGCACTTTGATAGCGCGCAGGAGAGCAACGCCGCCGCCAGGCACGATGCCTTCTTCCACAGCTGCACGGGTTGCGTTCAGCGCGTCGTCAACGCGGTCTTTCTTCTCTTTCACTTCCACTTCGGTAGCGCCGCCAACCTTCAGCACTGCAACGCCGCCAGCGAGTTTCGCCAGACGCTCTTGCAGCTTCTCTTTGTCGTAGTCAGAAGTGGTTTCATCGATCTGCTTCTTGATCTGGCCGACGCGAGCTTCGATGTCTTTCTTCTTGCCGGAACCATCGACGACAGTGGTGTCGTCTTTGGTGATGACGACCTTTTTCGCCTTACCCAGCATGTTGAGCGTGACAGTCTCAAGCTTGATGCCGAGATCTTCGGAAATGACTTCACCGCCAGTGAGCACAGCGATGTCTTGCAGCATGGCCTTACGGCGATCGCCAAAGCCTGGAGCTTTCACAGCCGCAACCTTCAGGCCACCGCGCAGCTTGTTGACCACGAGGGTAGCCAGCGCTTCGCCTTCCACATCTTCAGCGATGATGAGCAGCGGACGTGACGACTGCACCACAGCTTCCAGCACCGGCAGCATGGCTTGCAGGTTCGACAGCTTTTTCTCGTGGATGAGAATGTAAGGATCTTCCAGCTCGACGCGCATTTTGTCGGCATCGGTGACGAAATAGGGCGAGATATAGCCACGGTCGAACTGCATGCCTTCCACGACGTCCAGTTCGGTTTCCAGGCTCTTGGCCTCTTCCACCGTGATGACGCCTTCGTTGCCGACTCTTTCCATGGCTTCGGCGATCATTTTGCCGATAGCTTCATCGCCGTTAGCGGAGATCGTGCCGACCTGGGCGACTTCATCGGAAGACGTGACCTTCTTGGCCTTCTTCTTCAGTTCCTTCACGACTTCGGCAGTGGCGAGATCGATGCCGCGCTTCAGATCCATTGGATTGGCGTCTGCAGCGACTGATTTTGCGCCTTCCTTCACGATGGCTTGTGCGAGCGCGGTAGCTGTCGTGGTGCCGTCACCAGCGATGTCGTTGGTCTTGGACGCGACTTCCTTGACCATCTGCGCGCCCATGTTTTCGAACTTGTCTTCAAGCTCGATTTCCTTGGCGACTGTCACACCATCTTTGGTGATGCGCGGAGCACCAAAGGACTTATCGAGAACAACATTGCGGCCTTTCGGACCGAGCGTAACTTTCACGGCATCAGCGAGGATATCTACACCGCGCAGCATGCGCTCGCGGGCGTCCTGAGAAAATTTTACATCTTTAGCAGCCATTAGGCATTACTCCTTATATATCGTTCCAAGAATTACGCTGCGGATTTCTTTTTGCTGCTCTGAGCATTAGTAATAATGCCCATGATGTCGCTTTCCTTCATGATGAGAACATCTTCGCCATCAATCTTGACTTCTGTGCCGGACCATTTGCCGAACAAGACGCGATCGCCTTCTTTCACGTCGAGCGCTACAATTTCACCCTTGTCATTGCGGGCGCCTGAGGTAAGCGGACTAGAACAGTCCATCTTGATCGGCGATCTAAGCTCTCCTGTTAGCACTGTCAAGGGGTGAGTGCTAATTTTCTAACGGAATACGCTTCAATGCGTAAATGCCGCATTTTCGATTTGAAGCGGCCACGCGAAAACTGTATTCGGAGAGACATTCGTCGAATGCGTGTTCCTTTTGATAAAGGAGCCCTCATTAATAAATTATTGCCGAACTTTGACGTTGCCTCGTCTCATTCGCAGCATGGCTCAGAGGCGGCGTTCGCAACTATCAAAGAGAGGTGGTTTGCTGTGAATTATCAATCCGTTGGCGTAATCGGAGCTGGAGCTTGGGGAACCGCCTTGGCCATAGCCGCCTGCCGCGCAGAGCGGAATGCGCTTATTTGGGCGTACGAACGCGAAACGGTTGATGAGATTAACAACCAGCATACCAACACCGTGTTTTTGCCCGGCGTTAACCTGGATCAGAAAATTCGCGCCACATCAGACTTGGCTGAAATCGCGGCGTGCGATCTGCTGCTCATGGTTGTGCCAAGCCCGCATGTACGCAGGATCGCTGAGCAACTCGCTCCCCATATCCACACGAAGCCGCTCGTTATCTGCTCGAAAGGCTTCGAGGAAACCTCGAACAAGCTGATGTCGGATGTGGTGATTGAAACCTTGCCGCACATCCTGCCCGCCGTGATGGTTGGGCCAAGCTTTGCAGCGGAGGTGGCGCAAGGTCTTCCAGCGGCGCTTACGCTGGCGGTGCGCGACGAACGCCTGGGGCAAGGAGTCGCCAAAGCGCTGGGCAGCAATTCACTGCGCCTGTACTGGACGGGCGATATGCTGGGCGTACAGATTGGCAGCGCCGTAAAAAACGTACTGGCCATCGCTTCGGGCATCGTGGTCGGGCGCCGCTTGGGGGCGAACGCACAAGCCGCGCTCATCACAAGAGGGTTTGCCGAAATGATGCGCTTCGGCGTGGCGATGGGCGCACGCGAGGAAACGCTGTCCGGACTATCCGGCTTCGGCGATCTCATTCTCACTTGCTACAGCCAGCAATCGCGCAACATGTCGCTGGGGGTCGCGCTGGGCGAGGGCAAGACGCTGGCCGAAATTCTGGGTAGCCGGAGATCCGTCAGCGAGGGCACCCACGCCGCGGCGGCCGTTGTCGCCCGTGCCCGTGCGCTTGGGGTAGAAATGCCTATTTGCGATGCGGTGCGAGCGGTTCTAGCAGATGAGGCTGATATTGACGAGGCGATCGCTGGGCTTCTATCGCGTCCGCAACGCAGTGAAACCGATTGGCGTTAATGTTTGAAAGCAACGGCCTGTCTACTGCACATTTCAATTGGCTGATCGTATAGATAACGCAAATGTGATAGGTGAAAATCTATCTGTGAGCATTTCATTAGGCAAGATGTCGAACGTAAAAAAATTCTTGCTTCACGTTGCTTTAACAGCAATCATCTCCCAGCATGGGTGGATGGCTTTGTCTTAACTTAGCCGCCGCCCGCCTAACCTCATTGTCAGAAAATAAAACAATGGGCTCTCAATAAACCCAACAGGAGGCAGAATGAAACGCTCAGCTACCTTGATCGCAGCCACAGCGGCATTTGCGCTTGCGGTCTCAACAGCTCCATCATTTGCAGATACGCTAACGAAGGTTAAGGACAGTGGGACCATCACACTCGGTCACCGCGAATCGTCCATCCCCTTCTCATATTATAACGATAAGCAAGAAGTGATCGGCTATTCGCAAGAGCTGATGTTGAAGGTTGTCGATGCCATCAAGGCTGATCTGAAGCTTAAGGATCTTAAAATTAAGCTTATGCCGATTACCTCGGCGAATCGCATCCAGCTCGTTTCGAACGGCACCATCGATATGGAATGCGGCTCCACAACCAACAACACAGAACGCCAGAAGCAAGTTTCCTTCTCCAACACAATCTTTGTGATCGGCACACGGCTGATGACCAAGAAAGATAGCGGCGTCAAAGACTTTGCCGATCTGAAGGGTAAAAACGTCGTCACGACCGCCGGCACGACTTCCGAGCGTCTGCTGCGCAAAATGAACGAAGAAAAGAAAATGGGGATGAACATCATCTCCGCGAAAGACCACGGCGAATCCTTCCTGACGCTGCAAAGCGGCCGCGCCGTCGCCTTCATGATGGACGACGCGCTGCTCTATGGCGAAAGAGCAAAATCCAAAAATCCTGATCAGTGGGTTGTTGTCGGCACTCCCCAATCCAAAGAAGCCTATGGCTGCATGATGCGTAAAGGCGATCCGAAGTTCAAAAAGGTCGTCGATACCGCGCTTGCGAAACTCATGACCTCTGGCGAAGCTGAGAAGATCTACAACAAGTGGTTCACGAAGCCGGTTCCGCCAAAGAACCTGAACATGAACATGCCTATGTCTGACGAAATGAAAGCGCTTTTCAAAGCGCCTAACGACAAAGCGTTCGACTAAAAACGTTTACCGTCCCGGAACCAGCCAAGCGTTGTTTCCGGGGCGGCTACCTTCCGTACTTGCCGCAAAGGCATAATGAAGTAATGCGTATCCTGGGTATCTAGCATGGCATATAACTGGAATTGGTCGGTTTTCTTCGATCCAGTGTATTCGGGCGCGACGACAACGTTTCTTGACTGGCTCGTTGAAGGATTTCAGTGGACTGTCATGTTATCGCTGTCCGCGTGGATTGTAGCCTTGGTCATCGGCTCTATTATGGGCGTGCTACGAACGGTGCCAAATCGCTTCCTTTCCGGAATAGCGACTGTCCACGTTGAAGTCTTTCGAAATATACCGCTGCTTGTGCAGCTTTTTTTCTGGTATTTTGTCCTGCCAGAGCTGCTTCCCAGCAGTGTGGGCGTTGCTTGGAAGCAAACTCATCCACTATTTCAGCAGTTTACATCCGCGCTTGTCTGTCTCGGACTGTTTACCAGCGCGCGCGTTGCTGAACAGGTGAGAGCAGGCATTAACTCACTACCCAAGGGGCAGAAAAACGCCGGTCTTGCTCTCGGTTTCACGCTTTCTCAAACCTATCGGTATGTTTTGACGCCGATGGCGTTCCGCATCATCATTCCGCCGCTAACATCAGAATTTTTGAACATATTCAAGAACTCGGCGGTCGCGACGACCATCGGGCTGATCGAACTTTCGCGCCAGGCTCAGCAAATCGTTGATTACAGTGCGCAACCTTACGAAGCCTTCATTGCGGTTACGCTCATGTACCTCCTCATTAACGTGATCGTCATGTTCCTCATGCGGCGGCTGGAGAACTCCGTGCGTGTTCCTGGCTTGTTAGGAGGTAAGTGAGATGGGTTATGATTGGTCCTCCATTCCAGGAGCATTGCCATCGCTCACCAAGGGCATGGTCATCACGCTGGAAATCACGCTTGCCGCCATTGCTTTTGGCATCCTTTGGGGAACGACGCTTGCGGTCATCCGGCTTTGGCGAGTGCCTTTGCTGTCGTCCATAGCCGCCACCTATGTCAACCTGTTCCGCTCTGTCCCGCTGGTGATGGTGATTTTGTGGTTCTATTTGATAGTCCCGCAGCTCCTGAAGCAGCTTTTGGGCGGCCAGGTTTCCGACATACGGTTTACCTCAGCGCTCGTCGCCTTCGCCTTGTTCGAGGCAGCCTATTACTCGGAGATCATCCGTGCGGGTATCCAGAGCGTCGCTAAGGGGCAGGTCGCAGCCGGGCTAGCGCTTGGCTTTACACGGTGGCAAACCATGCGGCTTATCGTATTGCCGCAAGCTTTCCGTAACATGGTACCGCTTTTGCTAACACAGGCGATCATCCTTTTCCAAGATACATCGCTCGTATACGTAATCGGCCTGTCCGATTTCTTCGGCACGGCTCAGAAAATCGGCGACCGTGACGGAACCCTGGTGGAAATGCTGCTCTTTGCTGGAGCTGTGTATTTCGTGATCTGTTTCTCTGTCTCACTAATTGTGAAGCGTCTGCAAACGAGGGATGCAAAGTGATTGAAATTCGTGACGTTTCGAAATGGTACGACACATTCCAGGTGCTAACCGACTGCACCACCAGCGTATCGAAAGGCGAGGTCGTTGTCGTGTGTGGACCATCCGGCTCCGGTAAGTCCACGCTCATCAAATGCGTTAACGCGCTGGAACCGTTCCAGAAGGGCGAAATTATTGTTAACGACATATCGCTGACCGATCCAAAGACTGATTTGCCTAAACTGCGTTCGCAAGTTGGCATGGTGTTCCAGCATTTCGAGCTGTTCCCTCACATGACTATCTTCGATAACATGGCCATCGCGCAGATGAAGGTGCTGAACCGTTCCAAGGAAGAAGCCTACGAGAAGGGGAGAAAGCTTCTGGAGCGCGTTGGGCTGAGCTCGCAAGCCCAAAAGCACCCCGGCCAGCTTTCTGGCGGTCAGCAACAGCGCGTGGCTATTGCGCGGGCGCTGGCCATGGACCCGATCTGCATGCTGTTCGATGAACCGACCTCAGCGCTCGATCCGGAAATGATCAACGAAGTGCTAGACGTGATGGTGGAACTCGCGCTCGAAGGCATGACGATGATGTGCGTAACCCACGAAATGGGCTTCGCGCGGAAGGTCGCGAATCGCGTCATCTTTATGGACGAGGGCAGTATCGTGGAAGATGCGACCAAGGACGAATTCTTCGGCACGCCACGATCTGAGCGCGCGCAAGAGTTCTTGTCGAAGATCCTCAGTCATTAGAGCGGGATGCTGGCAATAGGATTAAGTCAGGGAATGCATTTATTCCCTGATAAGTCCCTCCCCCAA
>JARRLC010000180.1:0-5296 GCA_037387425.1 Alphaproteobacteria bacterium | reverse complement strand
GCGGAAAGGCGGGAACCATCACATTCTCAAGCGCCGACACCCCGCGGATCAGATTGTGTTGCTGGAACACAAAGCCAAACGTCTTACGGCGGATCTGGTTGAGGAACTTTTCCGGCAACCCGGAAATGATTTCACCGTTCAACAACACACGTCCGGTGGTGGGGCGCGCCAGGCATCCGATCAACGTTAAGAGCGTGGTTTTACCTGAGCCGCTCGGGCCTTTCAGCACGGTAACGCCCGCCGCAACAGTCAAGTCGATATGGCTTACGGCGGTCACCTCATTGGGGCGGCCTTGGTTGTAGATCTTGGTAACGCCGTTGAGTTTGATCATCGCATCACCATATCTGGATCAGAGGAAGCCGCACGCCACACGGGCACCACAACAGCGGCCATGTATGGCGCGACCGTGAGAAACGCTAGCGTTACAAGGCCCAACACATCCACATCGGGTGGTAGCGGAAAGCGCGGATAAAGCACCGCCCACCCCTTCACGATAGGCTCAAGAAGCGAGGCCGAGAAGAAAAACACATGAAGATAAGCAAAACACGCGCCAGCTAAAAACGCCACGCCGGAGATCAGCACGCCTTCCCACAGCTTCATGGTAATGATGTCGCCGGTTTCCCAGCCAACCGCCTTGAGGATGCCTGTCTCGCGGCGCTCCTCAGCGGAAAGCCCAGACGCTTTGTCCCACGCGAAAATCGCGAACGCCAGCACTGCCCCCGCCAGCATGGCCAGCAAAAGCCCTTCGCGCCAGGAAAACACCGCCTCATAGGTACGAAGAATGTCAGCGCGCGTCACAAAACGGAAGCCTGGCAAGCGAAGCCCTGCTTTTTCGGTTACCTTCGGCACCTCGGAAGGATTGGCCACGCGAATGGCGATATCGGTGAATACATCCGGAGGCAGTTTGTAAAACTCACGAAAATCTGCCTCTGAAAGCAGCACCAAATCGCTGGAGATGAGCGCGGAGCTGCTTTTCAGAACCGATTTCACTTGCAATTTTTTCAGCTTACCCGTGGGCGAGACGAGAAACAGATATCCGCCTGGTTTCAGATTGCGTACGCGCGCTACGCCCTCGCCCACGATGGCCTCACCAGGAACAACCGCATGCGCAGCATCATCAGCTGGAGGCACTTGCAGCGTATAGTTCGCCGCCGAAGCGCTGTCGTAGAAATAGCCCCACAGACGCCCTTCCACACCACGAACGCCGCGCACACGCCCTAATCTTTTCAAATCAGCGGCGGTTGCAAAATCGTGACGCCCCATACGCATGGCCTGCGCTGATATTTCTGGCGCCCCCGCCAGAGCGGAAACAGCATCGCGACGGATGGCGCTGCCAAAAAACATCATGGAGGCCAGCGCAAACACGACCAGCGCATAAACCAGCACCAGACCACCGTTTTTCGTCTTGCGCCTGAGGAGCGAGGCAACCGCGAAATCCACCAATGAGCGGTGGCGTTCAAACACGCTGGGCGTCATTCGGTCTCCTTTCGGGGAGCAGGTGCGCGGGATTGAAGGCGCGAGGCAGGAAAACGGCGCGACGGCGCAACCAACGAACCGGCGGGGAAATGCTCAATTGCCATAGGCGCGTCCTGGAAAGGCGAGTGCAGATCGGCGAGCGAGAGATGCCGCGTATATCGCGCCTCGGTGAGAAGGGCGATGTCGGTCAGCTTTAGAGCTTCAACAAGCGCGCGTAGCTCGGTGCGGCGATTCCCGGCAGTGTATTGCGCCCATGCGGCATGGAGCATCAACACCAGCGCCAGCGCCAACAGCGCCCCGAACACGACGGCAGCGGCGGCTGAACCACGCGTTTCGCTTTTTTGAAGTTTGTCAGGCGGCTGATCCAGCCCGTTATATTGTTCCATTTTCATTTCATAACGCAGCACCGCGTTAGGAGCGAGTGGCACTTTCGCTAAAATTCTTCAAATGCGTGGAAAAAATCACATTGCATTTTCCGTGACTTTCGCTTTGAAATTCGGCGCGGCCTCGGGTAATGTGCGTTTTGTCGCGGGTATGATGTAATGGTAGCCTGTCAGCCTTCCAAGCTGAACGCGCGGGTTCGATTCCCGCTACCCGCTCCAGATTTTCCAATGATTTCAGCTGGTTGTGGGCATCCTGGATTGATCTGACCTCCGTCAAATTAAGGGAACGCCTGGGCCGAATAGCGGAAATACGCGGCGGCACTCAACAGCCCCAAGTTTAAGAACTTTCAGCCTTACTAATCCAACCGCCTCCTAAAACGCGCGCCTGTGCGGCGCCGCTTTCATAAAAGACACACGCTTGTCCTGGCGATATGCCTTCTTCGCCAGCATCAAGATACACGCACGTTTCAGTATTCTGCGCCAATAACATGGCGGGCTGAGGCGGCTGCGTCGAACGGATGCGCGCCCAAACCCGCAAACCTTCAGCAGGCAAATCAGCGAGAGAACCGCTGCCCAACCAGTTCACGCCATGCAGAATAACACGATGCGCCTTGATCGCCTCACGTGGACCGACCACAACGGCGCCCTTGGCGGCATCCAGCCGCACCACGAAAAGCGGCTCTCCTGTGGCAACGCCAAGCCCCCGACGCTGCCCCACCGTGTATTTGATAATGCCGTCATGATGCCCCAGCACACGCCCATCTATATGTACGATATCGCCGGGCTGGCTGGCGTTAGGATGCATCCGTTCCACCAGCTCGGTATAGCGTCCGGAGCGCACGAAGCATATGTCCTGGCTGTCAGGCTTTTGCGATATGCTCAACCCCATTTCGCTAGCGAGGCGGCGCGTTTCGTCCTTGCTGCGCATATCCCCTAGCGGAAAACGCAAAAAACTGAGCTGCTCACGCGAGGTGGCGAAGAGAAAATAGCTCTGGTCACGGGTTTCATCAGCGCCACGGTGAAGCTGCCAGCCATGGGGCCCAAGCCGTGACGATACGTAATGCCCGGTCGCCAACGCGTGGGCGGACAGCTCGCGCGCTGCCTGCATCATCTCGCCAAACTTGATGAACTGATTGCACGCCACGCACGGAACCGGCGTTTCTCCCGCCACATAGCTATCGGCGAAGGGTTGTATCACTTTGGCGCGAAACTGAGCTTTTAGGTCCAGCACATGATGCGCAATGCCAAGGCTGGCCGCTACGCGCTCTGCATCCTGAATGTCCGTGCCTGTGCAGCTTGCGCCTTCGTTGGTTTGCGCTTCGCCGCTGTCATAAAGTTGCAGCGTGATGCCGATGACATCATAACCCTGCCGCTTCAAAATCGCTGCTGTAACCGAGGAATCCACCCCGCCTGACATGGCGACCGCGACCCGCGTTTCAGCAGGCGCGCGTGGCAGCATCAGGCTATTGAGGCCGGAAGTGCTTGACTGGGCATAAGGATCGTTGACTGGCGGCGTAAACATAGCGGAACTATAATCGCGCAGGACAGCAGAGCAAGACCGTATCGCAGCTCAACATTTCACATGTTGGTGTGCCCTGCATGTTCCACTTCCATTGTTTGGCTCGACATTCGGTAATTCCTATTTATGCTTAGAGCGAAGGAAATTACAGAAAATGCGCGTTTTAGAGCTTTCAGCGTTTTCGTTTCGGGCAAGCACGACGAATTATCCGTTGGATCGGCAAAAAAATTCTGCTTAGTACATGGGCAACAATGCCACGAGGGCCATACGGAAACGACGAAGCTTCTAATCGCCAAACGCTAAGTAAATAAGTCAATGCCTCAATATGAGACAAAACGGCGTATCCGCCATAGCGCCACGAATATGTTCGAGCTTGTCGCCGACATCGAACGTTATCCTGAATTTGTACCGTTGTGCGAAAAGCTGGTAATCACTAGCCGTGAAACGGACGGGACAGAAGCAAATAACGAGAATATCGTAGCAACCATGACCGTGGCCTACAAGATGTTCCGCGAAAGCTTTACTAGTCGCGTAGAATTGGATCGTGAAAACCAAATAATCCGCGTAAAATATCTCGACGGACCGTTCAGTTTCCTTGAAAACCGCTGGGCATTTAACGCTTCAGGCGAGACGAGCTGTGAGATCGATTTCAAGATCTCTTATGAGTTTCGCTCGAAAATGTTAGGCACGCTGATGGGGGCAGTGTTCGATCGGGCGTTCCGTAAATTCGCCGCCGCTTTCGAGACGCGCGCCGACAAGATTTACGGCAAGCCTTCTGTCGCGAATAATGCTTCGCCCGATAGCGGAAAAGGATAAAGCGGAAGCGGTGTGGCGGCGGCCTTACAAATCCACCGCCTGCCGAAGCAACATGAGCGCAACCGCCACGGATTCTTCGCGAATTTCGGAGCGTCCTATATCACCGAAACGCGCCTCGTGATGAATCGCGCCGAAATCGAGTTGCTCTGTTGATACCGAGCGCCGTTTGGCCACCGCGAAATGCACGAGCCCTATCGGTTTTTCTTCGCTATCGCCGCCGGGCCCTGCAATGCCGGTTATCGCCGCTGAAATCGTGGCTTTGGACCGCCATAGCGAGCCGGCCGCCATCGACAGCACCACCTCGCGAGACACCGCGCCGTATTCGTCCAGCATTTCCTGATCGACACCGAGAAGATCGCGTTTGGCATCGTTAGAATAGGTGACGAACCCCCGGTCGAATACATCGGAAGCCCCTGGGATATGCGTAATGTATGCACCGAGCAAACCTCCAGTGCATGACTCAGCGACAGTCATCATCATTTGACGCGCCCGGCGGCGGGCTAGTTTCTCACGCATATATAAGTTTTCCTGATAGCTGCTGATGAGTCGCCAACTTGCCATTAACCGATTAAGTCTGCAAGCGCTGGCTTTGTCGCTCAGCAATTCTCATTTTTGCAGCGGCGCTTGGAAGAGGGCATGGGCGCGCGAATTGTCAAAGTTTGTTCAGCGTGAGCCGGTTTCCCAGCGATTACCGCATCCGGCGATATGCTCGATCCGACGTCTCCCGGGCTGCTCTTTGCTGATAGCCTGGTGGGATGGAATGCTTCAGCATCTTGGAAACCGTGCGACGGTTGATGCCAAAATGTGAGAGCTGCGTTGCCGCAAATATGGTCCCCTGGGCCTGTTCAATATCAGTGCATGGGCATATTTTTGACGGGCAAGTAAATACGTAAAACTCCGTATGCCTCAAGTATTATAGCCAACCATTTGCATAGAATATACAATTTTAGCGTGATTAGAACAGAACATTAGTAATCAAAATGGCGTCAATCGGGTGTTTTATGGATATTACTGGCATCACGATTGCTATACTCGGACTTTTTGTTGCTGGTGTTGTTAAAGGCTCAACTGGACTCGGATATTCGTCTTGCGCTCTACCGTT
>JARRLC010000179.1:0-4886 GCA_037387425.1 Alphaproteobacteria bacterium | reverse complement strand
GACAATCTGGAGGAAGCGCTTCTCAACGTAAAGAAGCGCAACAATCCGAAATTCATCGGCATTTGCACTACCGCTCTTGTGGAAACGCGCGGCGAAGATATGGCGGGCGAGGTCGCGAACATCAAACGCCGCCGGGCGGAAGAACTGGCGGGCACCGAAATTACGCTGGTGAACACGCCGGATTTCGACGGCGCCATCGAGGAAGGCTGGAGCAAGGCCGTGACTTCCGTCATCGACCTTCTGGTGAAGCCAGTCACGCTTGAGGCTTCCAAGCGCATTATGCCGGAGCGCGTTAACATTCTGGCGGGCTCGCATCTGACGGTGGGCGACATCGAACTCTTACGCGACACGGTGGAAAGTTTCGGCCTGGAGCCGGTCATCTTGCCCGATATTTCCGGCTCGCTTGACGGCACGATGCCTGAGCGCTGGATTGCGCACTCCTATGGCGGCACATCCGTTGAGGCCATCCGCGAGATGGGGCGCTCTGCCTATACGGTGGCCATCGGCGAGCATATGCGCCGCCCCGCCGAGCTTATCGCCGAGCGCGCCGACGTGCCGTTCAAGGTGTTCGACACGCTCATGGGGCTGAAACCGGTTGACTGCTTTATCACGCTGCTTGCGGAGCTTTCTGGCCGTCCGGTGCCGGTGAAAATCAGGCGTCTGCGCCATCAGGTTACGGACGCCATGCTGGACGGGCATTTCTTCTTTGGCGGCCAGCGCGTCGCCATCGCTGCCGAACCTGATTTGCTTTACACGCTGTCGTCCTTCTTTACCGGCCTGGGGGCGGAAATCGTGACTGCCGTCACCACGACAGGGCACTCACCTGCGCTTGAAAAAGTACCCGCCGCTGCCGTCAAGGTCGGCGATCTGGGCGATTTCGAGGATTTGGCCGCGACCGCAGGGTGCGATCTCCTGGTGACCAACACCCACGGACGCCAGGCATCTGAACGTCTCGGCGTACCGCTCATACGCGTTGGCTTCCCCATATTCGACCGCGTCGGCGCGCAATACCGCCGCACCATCCTTTATGAGGGCACGCGCGATTTTATCTGCAAAGTGGCGAATCTCTTCAAAGACCAAATCCACCACGCCACGCCGGAAAGCCTCAACCCATTCTTAAATCGAGCCAACACGGAGAAAGCTCATGACCGTAAGGCGCTTGACACTCATTGATGATGCCCAGGAGATGGGCGAAGCTAAAGGTAAACGCGCACCTAAGCCAGACGGCGCGCTGCGCATCGCCATCGCTACTCAGGACATGGCGAATTTGAATGCGCATTTCGGCTCTGCGAAGAAGTTCGCCATTTTCGATGTGATGACTGAGGCTTCCGCCTTCGTGGAGGCCATCGGCTTCGACACTGTGTCGGATGAAGGCGGGAAGCACGCCCAGGACGGCGACGACCGCATCACGCCAAAGGTTGAGGCGCTGGACGGCGTTAACCTGCTGTTCGTAAACGCTATTGGAGGGCCGGCCGCCGCCAAAGTGGTGAAAGCGCGCATTCATCCGGTAAAAATCGCTGAAGCAATGTCCTTTGATGACGTGATCGCCCGCGTGCAGACCATGATGAAAGGTACGCCGCCGCCATGGCTGCGCAAGGTGCTGGCTGTCGCGACCGGCGCTGAAAAGCCAAACTTTGCTGAGGAGGACGCCTGATGACCGCAACTGCCGCCATTGATGCCGACGAAACCGCTATGCAAACGCCGTTCATTCAGGCGCTTGTGCGGCTCATTCGCGCTGGGGACAGTTTCGGCGTCTGGGAAAACAAGCCGGACACCGCGCTGATCGCCCCGTTCATCCTCACGAAAGAAGAGCGCCGCGCATTACCGATGATGGCCGATCCCGATCCGGATGTGCTCGACCGTGTGGAGTTGTTCTACAACGCCATGTCGCTGGCTATCGAATCGCGGACAGGGCTTATCGCCAGCCCAATGATGAAGGTTCACCATGAAGGTTTTGGCCGTGTAGTGATGACTACGGGTAAGCTGGTGGTTCTCTCTCGCCATATGCGCGACCTGCATCGTTTCGGCTTTGACAGCATCGCCAAACTGGCCGCTGAGGGCGAGAAATATGCCGCTCAGGCCGTGGAGACTATCGAGGCGTACCCGGAAGTTGCTCGGGCTTAAAAAAGAAAGAGACACGCATGTCTGAGATCGACGACTTGAAAACGCAAATTAAAAAGCTCTCAGCGCGGGCGACTAACGCCAAGATGAACCTGCACGACCTTTCGGAAGAGCTGCCGCTGAACTGGAAGAACATTATGAGCGTGGCGCAGGCCACTCACGATGCTTACAAGGCGTTGGAAGAGGCGCGCGCTCAGCTAAAGGCATTGGAAGCGGCAGCGTAATGCTCGTTGCCCTTGAATGGAGAACATGAATATGACCGTATATGCCACTCGCGACGGCACCCCATGGGAGCCCGCCTATCTCACCGCCATCGACGCTACGAAATGCATCGGCTGCGGGCGTTGTTTCAAGGTCTGCTCACGCGAGGTGATGCATCTTTACGGCCTGAACGAAGAAGACGAAGTGCTCGGCAAGGTTGATTTCGAAGACGATGACGACGAGGACGATTTCGATGGCGAACTTGTGCGGAAAATCATGATGCTGGATAATTCCGGATCATGCATTGGCTGCGGCGCATGCGTGCGCGTTTGTCCGAAAGCCTGCCAGACGCACGTGAAGGCTTCCGAACTTGTCGCCGCTTAGAGCCGTTTTCCTGTCTTTTCAAAAGTATTAGGTCTTGATGCCCTTCAAGGGCAAAACGCGACACCCCGGAAAAAGGAAAAGCAACGCTTTTCCGTAAATCCGGGGTTTGGCTTGTTATTTGGTGATGATTTCCGGTCCCATAAGCAGGGTTGGTAGCCACGTGGAAAGGAACGGTACATAGGTGACCAGGATCAGGAAGATCATCATGACCGAGACTAAGGGCAGGGCAGCCTTCACCACATTCATAACCGACATACCCGCAACACCGGCAGTGACGAACAGATTGAGCCCAACCGGCGGCGTAATCATGCCGATTTCCATGTTAACGACCATGATGATGCCAAGGTGGACCGGATCAATGCCAAGCTGAATTGCGGTTTGGAACACCAGCGGGGCAACAATAATCAGCAGACCCGACGGTTCCATGAACTGGCCGCCGATCAACAAGATGAAGTTGACGACGATGAGAAAGGCGATAGGCCCAAGCCCTGCGCCTACAATCATCTCGGTGATTAACTGCGGGACACGCTCTTCTGTCAGCACATGTTTCAAGATCAAAGTATTGGCGATGATGAACATCAACATCATCGTGAGCTTGCCAGCTTCGAAAAGCGCTTTTTTCGTATCGGGGTGCACCCAGACCGTTATGAGGCTGTGCGGTTTTCTCCAGAACGGAATGGGAGGGCCGCCATTTGGGTTTTTCAGCGGTCCCATGTCGCGATAGACGAAGTTCGCAATGAAAAACGCATAGACAGCAGCAACAGCTGCGGCCTCAGTGGGCGTAAAGATAGCGCCTCTGCCTGTGAAATCGTATATGCCGCCCATGATAATGACGATGAGCAGCAATCCCCATACGGCTTGGCGGCCAGCTACGAGAATTTCGCGAAACCCCACCCAGGGTAGCGCTGGAATGTTCGTCACGTGTGCTCTTACATAAATGGCGGTCATCAGCATAAGACCGGCGACGATCCCAGGCAGCACACCACCAAGAAACATGCGGCCAACCGAGACATCAGTTGCGGCGGCGTACACAACCATCACGATTGACGGGGGAATGAGAATGCCAAGCGTGCCTGCGTTGCATATGACGCCGGCTGCGAATGCCTTTGGATAGCCAACCTGCATCATACCTGCGATGGCAATGGAACCGATGGCGACCACGGTGGCAGGCGACGATCCAGAAAGCGCTGCGAACATCATGCACGCGAAGACCGAGGCTATTCCCATGCCGCCGCGCATATGCCCCACAACGGCAATCGCGAAGCGGATGATACGCTGCGCCACGCCACCCGTTGACATGAACACAGATGAGAGAATGAAAAACGGGATCGCCAACAGCGTATAATGACCGTGGAACGCGGAAAACATAGTTTGCGCGATAGAGGCCATCGAAGTGTCAGAATAAATCAGCAGGAACAGAATGCTCGCAAGGCCCAGAGCGATGGCGATTGGCACGCCGATGAATAGCAGGATGATGACGACAAGGAAAAGAAGGACAACTGGCATGGCGGTTGCTCACACTATTTCTTATTGCTCTGAAGGCTTTCAACCGCGTCTTCGGCTTCATGACTGGCTATCAAGCGGTCAATCTGGCCGGTCAGGATACGGTAAACTGCCTGGAGGTAGCGAAATGTCAGCAATCCCATACCAAGTGGAAGCGCTGCATACGGGATGAAACGCGGGATTTTCTCGTAGCGTTCGCCGTCGTTGAGCCAGGTGCTTAAGAATTGCATGAACTCGGGCATTGGCACATCCTCGGTTTCGAGAAATGCGCGGTCGGTAACAAAGGGATACCAGTAATCCCATGAACCTTTCAGGATTAAGAAAGAAAAAGCGAGACAGATCGTAACCGCGATTAGGGCAAGAACCTTACGCGCAACAGGTGGCAAAGCATTTATCAGAATATCGACGCCAAGGTGAACGGAATGTTTTACTCCGTATGACGCGCCCAGAAGCACCATCCATGCAAACAGGAAAACGGTGACTTCCAAACCCCAAAGAATGTTGCCATTGAAGACATAACGCACGACCACATTTGCGAATGTGATAAGCGTCATAAGACCTAGAATGATGGCAATGAGGGTTTCCTCAATCTCATCAATTACACGGCTCAACGTGCTGCGTGACTTGGCCGCCATAAATGTTCCCCCCTGTACGCGCCGGAAAACTGCTTTCACGGC
>JARRLC010000178.1:0-5293 GCA_037387425.1 Alphaproteobacteria bacterium | reverse complement strand
CAAGCGTCTGCTCAATATAAAGACGGCCAGATTGAGCGGGCGGCGAAGCGTTTCGCTATCGTCGCGGCAGCCGGTGAAATCGCCTCGCAATGGGGCATATTGCCGTGGCCAGACGGAACGGCCATGGAAACGGTGGCGCGCCTGTTCCGCGAATGGTTAGACCGGCGCGGTACGGGCGCGCTTGAGAGCGCAAAAGCGTTAACTCAAGTGCGCAGCATGATCGAAAAACACGGCGCATCGCGTTTCGTTCCGTGGAACCCCGCAGAACAGCCACCGATCCCCTCTCAACCCGTTCAAAATCGGATGGGCTTTGTCCGGCGGGATGGCGAACAGACAACGTTTTATGTCATGCCGGAGGCGTTCAAAATGGCGAACAGACAACGTTTTATGTCATGCCGGAGGCGTTCAAACGGGAAATTTGCAAGGGCCTCGACCCCGCGCGGGTGGCGCGGGAGTTGATGGCGGTAGGCGCAATCACGCCGGACCCAAATCGGAAGACATCAACGAAGGTAAGGCTTCCCGGTCTTGGTTCTGTGCGCTGCCTTGTCATTGACGCGGCGAAACTGTTCGCCGATTAACGCGCTCGGCAATAACCGCAATCAGAGCCGCCTTCGGGCGGCTTTTTTTATGGTTTGACACAGACGCAACACCTGTGGCGAGGCTGCTACAGATAAGGGTGTGGAAGGAGCAAAATTTCCTGGCCATCTATTTTCCGGTGGAACAAGGTGGAACGGTGGAACAACGTTGAGTTTAATAAAATAATTGCGTTCCACCGCTGTTCCACCCTGTTCCACCTTGTTCCACCCTTAAAAAAAGGAGGAACAGAGTGGAACGCAATTATACATGGAATATCAAAGCTGTACCCCCTGTTCCACCTGTTCCACCGCTCTGAACACATATACACGCTGAAAGGCCAAAAGCCGTGTTCCAGGGTGGTAGAGAGGTCACACCCCACCTTTACCCTGGAACACGACTGCTAGCGTATCAGCTTCTCCCCCGCGACGCTGTTTGCTCCTGATTTTGCCCATTCACCTGGTCATAGAAGCTATTGCGCTCATCGCTGCTTCTTTGCTGAGCCATTCCTCATCGGCGCCGGTTATCTCGTTGGCGATGCTGTTCGCAAGTCTGTCGCCAACAGCGGTATCATTCCGTAAGTCCTCAAATGCGGCGTGGAATTGCTCTTCATTGTCCCCAGCGCGCTGCAAAGCGCTCACATGGTGATCGTAGATAAGCGCCACAGCCCACATTTCTGTTTCAGCGTAGCCTGCGGTTAGTAAATGCTTGACGGGTTCAAGAAAGACGGTCGGCACGCCACTTTTCACCGCAGCTTGATGATAATCCAGGCGGTATCGCCTCGTATCATTATCATAGCTGTCTTTCCGGATTCGGAACGTGGTCACGTAGCCCCGTGCAAGCGCCAAAGCCCCATGGTCGCGTTCCGTTATGGTCGCCTGTTTATGATGTTCATCAGTCTGGTATTGAAATTCTCTCCAGTGCTCCACCATCTGGTTTATATCGCTTGCGTTGCGATAAATGCTGTGTTGCCCTGATGGGCCGTCCATAACGAACTGATTGCCTTCAAAACGCGCCTGTGAGCTGCGATACTCCAGGGTATCCATGACCTCGTTGAGACCGAGATGCTCGGTGCGATCGGCTATTGCCCGCAATAAGGCGCGATCAATCGCAACGCTACGATCTGTTGTTTGCAGGAAACGAAAACCAGAGAACTTCCCATCGACCAGAGGTAGTTCATTCCACGCCCCTTCAGTATCCTGACAGATGACAGGGAGATTGATAAGATCGAGTCCAGTAGAAGCCAGTTCGGTAATAACTGCCTCTGCATCACTAGCCAGACTTGTTTCGCCGCCATTGTCTGCAATACAGACAACGCTATCGGTGATGGTGTAAGTATAGTCCGCGCGGGCAATGCGGTTATTTTGATCCATGGTTCCTCCACGCATATTTGGTTTCAGCTTGTCGCAAACACGACCAGAATTGTTGCCACAGCGGCGGCGACCGCAAATCCTGCCGCCCACTGGGCGATTTGCGTTGCGGCCGCAGCGCGATCTGCGGAGCTGCGCGCCTCGGCGAGCCTGGCGGCGAGCGCGGCATTGATCTCCTGTGCCGCATCAGCCGCAGTGCTGCGCAATTGCGTTTCCACGTGCGCGGCAGCGGCTGTGATGATGTTCTCGCCGATAGTCTTTGCAGCCGCCGTATGCTGAGCCATACCGGCGGCCATTTCGTCCTGGACGGCGGTCACGGCAGTCCGCATCTCTTGAAGCGCGCGTTTCAGCACGATCTCGTTGAGCGTGATCGTCATGAACACCGGATCGTCACGGCCGATCAGAACGCCGTGGCGTTTAGCCACTTCGCCAATCAGCCGCTCGATTTCCAGCCTCTGCTCAGCGGGCGGCACCTCAAAGGGCTGCTTGGAGTTGGTTAAAGACATCTCGGCGCACCAAAGTAAGGCGTTGCTTGGCCATAAGCCGGGTTTCTGGATCGTTGATGGCCTCATCGAAGGTCTGTTGACGTTTCATCATGTCGGTAACATCGGCGCCAAACGTGGCTACCGTGCGTTGAGGCAGATGGATAATCGCGTGTATGCGATGATGATAAGCTTCGTACACCGCCATTTGTTCGAACGCCTTGCCGTTTGGCGCTATGATCGGGCCGAAATGCTCGTTCTTCCACACGACCAGCATCACGCTTTCCGGCAATTGCGCCGCCAGGTCTTTAAAGTCGCTGAGGGTTTCGATGAGGCTGGCGCCGCCGGTGACGATGGCGTGCACGACCACTTCCTTGCCGTTCGCTTCGATGGTCGGGATCACATCGTTTTCGATCAAATAGTTGGCAAACACCGTATAGGTAGAGGCCCCAGTATCAAGGATGATGTGCGCGTTTTCGTTAAGCAGTGGGTCCATGACCTCATCAAGACGTCGCTCATCGATGGTCTGGCCGTCGCGCATCTCAATGCGTTTAACATCCAATGCCTTGAAGCCGGAAAACGTTGCCGTGGTGGCGTCGGCATCGAAACACAACACCGGATCGCCTTTAGATTTCAGGAACTGGCTGACGAATATTGAGATCAAGGATTTTCCGACGCCACCCTTTGGATTCAGGGCGAGGTGGACCTGCCTGGGGGCAGGCTGAACGATTGGCTCTGGCGTTGACATAGCGGACTCCCTCTTAGAATAGCTCATCCTTGCGGGTGTGAGCAGCGGTTGGATCGAAGACAAACTTCTTGGATGTCGTGGCGGGGGTGACGATCGGGCCGCCAGTGGATCGGCGTTTGGCGTTTTGAACGCCAGGAAGAGCACGCGGCGGAGCATTCGCCACACCATCGCCAACAGGTGCGCGATGCTTGTCTGATCGCGCCAAACAAGCAGGTGTCGGAGCATCGGCTTTGCGCTTTTGGTTGTTACGATGCCGCCGGATATAGCGGCTCACGTAGCGGGTAAACTGGGTGTAGCCGATGCCAAGGGCTTTTCTATGCTTGGCGTAAACATCCGTGAGCCTGTGCCCCGCCGAAATATCAGTTTCGATTGCTGACAAGGCGGCAAGGAAGGACACCTTACCGTTATTACGTTTCGCTTGTGGCTTTGAGGTCGGGGCGATGGACATCAAACTACTAACGCTGGTTTGTGTATACGCAATTATCGCCCAGGTGATAGCTTAGTGAAAAATAGAGCAAAAGAATGAAAATCTATGCAAAAGAACGAAAAACTATGCAAAACAATGCAAATCTCGATCTTTTTCCTTGTTTTGCATAGTTTTGCATAAATTTTCCCCAATTTGGCAGGCAAGATGTGCGATGTTGGCCAACATCGCGGAGGTGAGAGCCTTATTCGCCTGGCGGCTCAACGGGGGGCTACGCCAAGAGGGAAGAGTGAGCGTAGAAGACAGCAGCGATGCTATCACGGCGACATTGCCGCCAGAGCGGCGAGTACGGCCGGGGCCGTTGAAAGTTGTCGTATCGACCGCCGAGCGCGCGGCGATCATAGAGCGGGCGAAAGCCTGTGATTTATCGGTCTCAGCCTATCTGCGCACGCTTGGTACCGGCTTTGAGCCGAAATCAACGCTGGACAACCAGTCAATCTCCCATCTGCTGAAAGCGCTAGCCGATCTGGGACGGCTTGGTGGGCTGCTGAAATTGTGGCTCAGCGAAAGGCCAGGTCAGGGCGCCAGCACCATTGATGTGCGCCGTCTGTTACGGCAGATCGAGGCGTATCAAGTGCAGATGAAAGGAATTATCGAACGGCTCAAGTAATCGCTAAGCGGGAAGCGGTGAAAATGGAGCAGCTCAAGTGATAGCTAAGAGAATATTGCGTGAAGGTACGAGTAGTTTTAAACGCCTTTCCGACTACATTACTGATGCAAAGAAGTCAGCACGTGAACAAGTCGAGACAGAGAAACGCATAACTGGAGAAGAAACCGAAATCTGGGAACGCACTGTTGAATATATTCTGGACGCCGCTGCCGGAGGTGAAAGGGTTGGGGCGATCAGGATCAGCAACTGTTTGACAACGGAAGTTGATTTAGCGGTGCTGGAAATCCTCAGCACTCAGAACCGTAACACCCGCGCAAAAGCTGAGCGTACCTATCATATGGTGGTGTCGTTTCCGCCGGGTGAGACGCCTGCTGACGAACAACTCCACGACATTGAAGACGAATTGGTAAACGCTATCGGGCTTGGCGAACACCAGCGCATATCGGCACTCCATACCGATACGGATCATTTGCATATGCATGTCGCCATCAATCAGATCCATCCACAAAATCTCAGACGCATCGAACCATATTACGACAAGCTCAAGCTGATGGAGGCGTGTGAACGGCTGGAGATCAAACATGATTTGATCCGCACCTATCACGGTGAAACTAAAGCCGCCAAAACAGACCGGCGTCCAGAAGGGCGAGCCGAAGCCATGGACGCGCATGGCGCGAGGCCCTCCATGCTTGGCTGGATACGTCGTGAAGTGCGTCCGGCTCTTCTGTCCGTTCTGAATGATGCGGGAGGCTGGCAGGACATACACGCGGCGATGGCGGAATATGGGCTGGTGCTACGGCGTCGAGGCGCCGGGGTAGTGATCGCAGAGATGTCCGACAGTCGCATTACGGTCAAAGCCAGCAGTGTTGATCGTGCATTAGGGCTGCAAACACTGGAGAAACGGTTTGGGTCTTTTATTAGTCCGAATGCGGAGGTTATCAATAAGGCGGGTAAGGCGAAGCACACATATGGGAGGGCTAAAGTGCATCGAGACAAAGATTTGAATCAGTTGTTCGAAGAATGGGA
>JARRLC010000177.1:0-4991 GCA_037387425.1 Alphaproteobacteria bacterium | reverse complement strand
ATCTCGATGTGATTCCAAGATTCCGCCTTTGAAGTTGATTCGGCGGAGATTTTGGAATGGGAGGGATATTGACGATTGGAGCGGAACTCTTGGCGCGGTTGCCATGGCAGAATAAGAAGCAGCGTGAGGGATTGGCTTTGCTGATCGCCACGGCGTTGCAAGTCCGCAGTGTCAATCTGAACGAACTTGCCGCGGCGCTACCACGCGAGGCTGAGCGGCTGGACAAGCGCTATCAGTGGATTAGCCGTGTGCTGGGCAATGAACTCATTGATATCAGTCAGGTTATGGCGCCTTTCGCGGCTGAAGTTCTGGCGCGTTCAGCAGAGGGCGGACGGACGATCGTTGCCATAATCGATCAGAGTAAGGTCAATGACGCCCATCAGATGCTCATGGTGTCGCTTGCCGTGTTGGCGAGCGCGCTTTGCCGCTGGCGTGGCACATAAAGAAAACGCGGGGAGCTATCGGCTTTTGCGAGCAAAAAGATGTGCTGGAGACGGTGGCGGCGCTACTGCCGGAAGACGCGCGGGTAACGCTGATGGGAGACCGCTTCTACGGCTCACCGGCTTTGATCAAATGGTGCCGGGCGCATGGCTGGGGCTGGCGCTTGCGCTGTAAGCAGGAGCTTCTGGTCTTCGACGAGAACGGCGGTGAAACAACGCTGGCTGATTGTTTCGCGCACGGCGAACGCATGCTTACGAATGTCGACCTGACGGAGAAGCGCGCCCGCACAAATATCGCGATGCTCCACGAAGAAGGCCATGCCGAGCCGTGGATTATCGCCCTGTCCGATCCACCCACCACGTGGCGCGCCCATGATTATGGCTTGCGTTGGGGCATTGAAGCGATGTTCTCGGATTACAAGACGCGCGGTTTCAACCTCGAAGACAGCCAGATCAAACGCACAGACCGGCTTGACCGGCTAGTCCTGGTGCTCAGCCTTGCGCTTTACTGGGCAGTGTCCACCGGCATGTGGGATTCCATGAAGAACAAGACGACTGCTGAAAAAAGAGGCGACGACGCAACGTAAGAATGTCGCGCGCAGCCTAATTTCATGGTTCAAGCGCGGCCTGCGCCGGTTGCAGTTCTGCCTCCAGCGCCTCATCCCGCCCCCACCGCTCTGGGCAGGATGGAAAAGTGATGGGTGGTAAGCTCAAGCTGCCCGGCGCGGTTCCTCGCCATTAATCAGCAAGCAGGTTTCAGCCGCTGACACATTCACCGTATCGCCATCCTTGACCTTGCCATCAAGTACCAGTTCGGCCAATGGATCTTGCACGTTCTTCTGGATGATGCGCTTCAAGGGACGCGCGCCGTAAGCCGGGTCGTAACCTTCAGCGGCCAGCCATTCGCGTGCTTTTTGGTCAAGCTGGATCTTGATATTGCGTTCATCGAGCAGTTTTTGCAGCCGCGCGATCTGAATATCGACAATGGCCGCCATATGCTCGCGTTTCAGACGCTGGAAGACCAGAATTTCGTCCACGCGGTTGAGGAACTCGGGCCGGAAATGATCACGCACAATGCGCATCACGTTTTCCCGCACGATCAGCGGATTTTCTTCCTCAGGCTGGTTGACGAGATATTCCGCCCCCAGATTTGACGTCATCACGATGATTGTGTTGCGAAAATCGACCGTACGGCCCTGGCCATCCGTTAAACGACCGTCGTCCAGCACCTGCAACAGCACGTTGAATACATCCGCATGCGCCTTCTCGATCTCGTCGAACAGCACCACCTGATAAGGGCGCCGCCGGACGGCTTCGGTCAACGCTCCGCCTTCCTCATAACCGACATAACCCGGAGGCGCGCCGATCAGCCGAGCAACAGAGTGCTTCTCCATATATTCCGACATATCGATGCGGATCATGGCGTGCTCGTCGTTGAACAAGAACGACGCCAGCGCGCGTGTCAGCTCGGTTTTGCCAACGCCGGTCGGCCCCAAAAACATGAACGAGCCGATAGGGCGGTTCGGATCTTGCAAGCCAGCGCGAGCGCGACGCACAGCGGTGGAAACGGCGCGGATGGCCTCCTCCTGACCGACAACGCGGTTTTTCAGCACGCCTTCCATTTGCAGGAGCTTTTCTTTCTCGCCCTCCAGCATCTTATCGACTGGAATGCCCGTCCACCGCGACACGATACCGGCGATATGATCCGGGGTGACAGCTTCTTCCACGGTAGCGCCGCGTTTTGCGTCGGCTTCTTCCAACTCGCGTAGCTTCTTTTCGTGCTCGGGGATACGGCCATAAGCCAACTCGCCCGCGCGCATCAAGTCGCCTTTGCGTTGCGCTTGCTCTAACTCGATACGGAAGGCGTCCAGCTCTTCCTTGATTTTCTGCGCATCGGAAAGCTTTTGCTTTTCTTCCTGCCAACGCCCGGTCAGCAGACTGGATTTCTCTTCCAACTCGGCGATTTCCCGCTGAATACGTTCTAGCCGCTCTTTGGAAGCGTCGTCCGTTTCTTTCTTCAGCGCCTCACGCTCAATTTTGAGCTGAATCAGCCTACGGTCCAACTCGTCCAGCTCTTCGGGCTTGGAGTCCACCTGCATGCGCAGGCGGCTAGACGCCTCGTCCACCAGATCTATGGCCTTATCGGGCAAGAAGCGATCGGCGATGTAGCGGTCGGAGAGCATTGCGGCGGCAACTAGCGAGCTGTCCGCGATGCGCACGCCGTGATGCAGTTCATACTTCTCCTTCAGGCCGCGCAAGATTGAGATGGTGTCTTCCACGGTTGGTTCTGTGATGTACACCGGCTGGAAACGACGGGCGAGCGCGGCGTCCTTCTCCACGTGCTTGCGGTATTCATCGAGCGTGGTGGCGCCAACACAATGCAGCTCACCACGCGCGAGCGCCGGTTTCAGGAGGTTGGAGGCGTCCATCGCCCCATCGGCCTTGCCTGCGCCAACGAGCGTGTGCATCTCGTCAATGAACAGCACCACATTCCCTTCAGAAGCGGTGATTTCCGAGAGCACGGCCTTCAGGCGCTCTTCAAACTCGCCACGATATTTCGCACCTGCGATCAGCGAGCCCATGTCAAGCGCCAGAAGCTTCTTGTCTCTCAGACTTTCCGGCACGTCGCCGTTGACGATGCGCAGAGCGAGCCCTTCGGCGATGGCGGTCTTGCCTACGCCTGGTTCACCGATCAGCACAGGGTTATTCTTGGTGCGCCGCGAGAGCACCTGAATGGCGCGGCGGATTTCTTCGTCGCGACCGATCACGGGGTCAAGCTTACCTTTCGAGGCTTCCTCGGTGAGGTCGCGGGCGTAGCGCTTCAGTGCGTCATAAGATTGTTCGGCAGAGGCGCTATCGGCAGTGCGCCCTTTGCGCAACTCATCAATGGTGGCGTTGAGATTTGCAGGCGTTACCCCGACATCAGCCAGGATATTGCGCGTTTCGGCGTCTTTTTCCATGGCCAGCGCTAAGAGCAGGCGCTCAACAGTGACGAAACTGTCGCCTGCTTTTTTAGCCAGCTTTTCAGCCTGATCGAAAACCTTAACGAGCGCGGGCGCAAGATAGACCTGCCCTGCTCCATCGCCGGAAACCTGAGGCAGTTTGGCAAGCGCTTGTTCGGTCTTCGCCAACGCATCTTCAGGACGCCCGCCCGCCCGCGAGATCAACCCTGCCACCAACCCTTCCGGATCATCAAGCAGCACCTTCAGCAGATGCTCGGGAGTAATCCGCTGATTTCCCTCGCGCACGGCAAGCCCTTGCGCTGCTTGCAGAAATCCCTTCGACCGGTCGGTAAATTTTTCAATATCCATGTGTAATCTCCGTGGCGCGCCACATTCCGTCTTGAAAGCACGGGGGGTGTGGCACCCTTGTCTATATCAAAGCTCTCGCAGACCCTAAACAGGCATCCGCAATTAGTTATATGGGGTTGCTTTGGCAGTGGAAAAGGGGGGCGCTACCCGTCCAGTTTCGATTTTCGCGGGGAACTTGTGAAAGCGTCCAGAAAGCGGTGCAAATCTTCCTGAGTAGGCGTCAAACACCAAACCCATCGCGTTTCAACTGCACGATGACGAGATCTAGCGCAGACAGGAACTTGGAGCGATCACGTGGCTGAAAAGGCTTTGGACCTCCCGTGATCTGTCCAGCCGATCGTAGATCTTCCATCAGATTGCGCGTCGCCAGCACCTCGCCAATGGAAGCCTCCGTCAGCACGCGCCCGTTCGGCGTTATGACATCCGCCTCGGCCTTGATGCTGCGATGCGCCAGCGGCATATCGGCCGTGATCACAATACTGCCCCGTGCGACGCGTTCGGCGATCCAATCGTCGGCAGCATCGGGACCGTCGCCGACGATTATCCGTTCAATGAGCGGTTCACGCGGAACGTTCATATAGCTATTGCTAACAACATAAACCTTGAGCGCGTAGCGCTCGGCGACGCGGTAAACTTCCGCCTTCACCGGACAGGCGTCAGCGTCAATATAGATGATGATTGGTTTGGCGGGTTCGTTCAAACCTTGTTCCCCGTTCAGATGATGGCAAATGTATTACGATCGGGCCTCACCGCGGTACGGTTATTTGCCTTTCGCGCACTCCAAACATGTTGGTACTGCCGGGGCATGCACCAACCGTGCTGGCGCAATAGGTTCTCCGCATTTGGTGCAAAAACCATAGTCGCCCGCCTCGATCCGCTGGAGCGCGCCCTCGATCATGTCACGTTCGATGCGGCGGCGTTGCTGTGAGGCGACCGCCATCGCCTGCACCTGCATTGCATCCATACGCGACAAGCGCCCCACGCTCGACTGATCAAGTTGAACGGGAGCGCTGTCGTTTTTGGCGGCCTCGTCGGCCTGGAGGAGTTCTTCGCGCATTGCCAGCAGCCGCGGGCGAACTGTGTCGAGATCGGACATGGCTAAATGTTTGGTTCCGCAGTGTAATGGATTGGGGCATGTTTGAAGCAAAAAGGCGTTCTTTATCCAAAATGACCAGCTTTTCCTGTGTCGGTCACTTATGAACCTTGCAAAAGCTTATAGATGTATCCGCTTTCCTTCAAC
>JARRLC010000176.1:0-5022 GCA_037387425.1 Alphaproteobacteria bacterium | reverse complement strand
GCCCCAGCGGAGCAAGATGCGCGCTGCCATCGGCATTGCTAGTAATCACGATATGTTCGTAGATCAGAGGCACGTTTCTTTAAGGGAAATAACGCCGCATGAAATTATGAAATATATCGGTCAGCTCATGCAAATGCGCCACCGGAACTTGTTCATCTACTTTATGGATGGTCTTGTTCAATAACCCGAATTCGACCACCGGGCACAGCTTGTTGATGAACCGCGCATCTGACGTGCCGCCGCTGGTCGAGAGCTTTGGTGTAAGGCAAGTGACATCACCGATGGCTTTCATCAGCTTGTCTACCCATCCGCCGGGTTGCGTTAAAAAAGAATCCGAGGAAACGTCGATATCCAGTTCATGCATAAGCCCTGTTGGATGCAGCATCGTATCAGCAAGCGTGGCTATGCGATCGCTTAGCGAAGCCCCGGTGTGAAGGTCGTTGAAACGGATGTTAAAACGCGCCGAAACCTTGGCGGGAATCACATTCGTGGTCGGATTTCCGGTATCAATGCTGGTGACTTCAAAGTTCGAGGGCGCGAAATTGGCGCTGCCATCGTCTAGAACTTCGTCCAGCAAGCGTTTTAACACGGCGATCAGCCCGGTAAGCGGATTTTTGGCAAGATGCGGGTAGGCGACATGGCCTTGCTCGCCGATAACCGTAAGTTGGCCGTTCAGGCTGCCGCGCCGTCCGTTTTTGATGGTGTCGCCAAATAACGTGAGGCTGGTCGGCTCTCCCAACAGGCAATGGTCGGGCTGTTCGCCGTTTTCGCGCATCCAATCGACCACTTTGCATGTGCCGTTAACGCCAGGACCTTCTTCGTCGCCTGTAATCAGAAAGCTGATAGAACCGTTGAAACCAGCATTATTCGCTTCGAGATAGCGCATGGCCGCCGACAGCATTGCGGCGACGCCTCCCTTCATATCGACGGCGCCCCGGCCATAGAGCACACCATCGACGATATGCGCGTCAAACGGCGGATACGTCCAGTCTGTTTCCTCGCCCGGCGGCACCACATCGACATGTCCTGCAAAACACAGATGTGGGGAACCGCTTCCAATGCGTGCGTAAAGATTATCAACCCGTGGCGATGTCGCGCTCTCATAGGGCAAGCGCTGACAACGAAACCCGGCCTGCGAAAGCACCGTTTCCAAATAATCAAGGCTACCCGCCTGCTCTGGCGTTACGCTCGGGCATTTGATAAGCGCTTGAGCATGAGCTACGGGATTGGAAAAGTAGGTTGGCATTCTTATTGTGGTCCTGATTTCTGCACCAGCATAATTTTTTGCCAGATTTTGCGGCTGAGATCGGTGGTCAATTCTTCTACATCGTTGACCGCGCTCGTAACCTGGGCATCCGGGAAATACTGTACATAAAGTGCAGCCAATTTGCCGATAAGTGATAACATTTCTGTACAGTAATCCAGATACCTCAACAATTCGGCAGTCGTAAGGTCACGTACAGGTGAAGATGCCGTTGGCTTTGTCCCTACGATAAGAACCGGATCTTTGGTGAGCTGGTGCATGTCGATGACATGGCTTAAAGCGCGAAGCTGGTAAAGACCTCTGAGCGCTTTGTTACGCTTGTAGAGACTTTCAAACTGCCAAAAGAACGCGATCACAAGTCCACAGATCACCAGAATATTGAATGTGGCGTCCAGTCCTTGGGTTAATTCTGAAAGCTCAAAAGTTTTACCTATATCTACTTTCACTGTGAGGAAATTTACCAGCAACCAGAAAGCGAATACACCTAGCCCCACGGTCATGATCGAGAAAAGGCGTAAACTCCACACCGGGTTTTTCAGCGAAGCCGCCTGGCGAGCGCTGACGCGCGCTATATCCACCAGTTCGGCGCTCGTTTGTGTCAGGCCGCGTGTGGGAAAACGTTCCGCAACGCGATTACGCAGGATTTCGAGGCTCTTAATAATTACGCGATCGTCCAGCGTGTCAATTTTGGACAAATACATTCTCCAATTTTTGTGCTTACAAGCCTAGAGCTTCCATAAGCTGACCAGTGATGCGGCGTTCATCAAACTGGGCTTCTGCAACTTCGCGGCTTGAGCGCGCCATAGCCGGAATGAGATCAGGACGCAGAAGCAACCGAGCCATAGCAGAAGCCAGCGCTTTCGCATCGCCTGGCGGCACCAGAAGGCCGTTACTGCCTTCGCGCACCACCACCCGGCATCCGCGCGCGGTGGAGGTAATGATGGGCCGACCCATGGCGATCGCCTCCATGAGCGCAAGGGGAATAGCGTCGCCGAGAGCTGGTAGCACAACCACATGAGAGCGTGCAATATATGGGCGCGGATCGGCTTGCGGCCCGAGATATTGTACAAACTCGCGATAGGCTTCGACCTTTGCTCGCGGAAAGGCGTTAGGGCCGCGCATTTCCGGACCGGTGAGCAGGCAGTGATATTTTCCCTTTTTGGCTCGCAAAAGCCGAGCCGCTTCGCAAAAATCGTGCACACCCAGCCGTTTATCCAAAGACCCTACGAATAGAAAAATCACGCCTCTGTCGAGCGGCGGAAGCTGAGCAACAGGAAATTGCCGCAAATCAATGCCGGTGCCGTTTACCGGAAACTGCCTGAGCCGTGAAGACAAGAAATTTTGGCTCTGCAGCAGCTTATGATTTTCCTCATTAAGGATGACAACCGTGTCGTTCAGCCGAAACGCAAGCCGCAACAGCGAGCGCTGCCACTTGCTGCCCTTTTTCGATGCTGTGTCGGCGTTATCGGAAAATGCGCCGCCCAACTCTCCGATAATGGCGACGCGGCGTTCTATGCCTACAAGGCGTCCAGCCAACCCGGCCAAAACAGCGGCTTTCGGGCTATAGGCGGTGACAATATGGGGGCGCAACTCGCGGAAGGCTTTTACAAGGCGCGCCACGCTGCGCTGATCGGCGAGCGGCGAGAAAAGCCGCCGGAAGCGCGGCAGCTCTTTCACGGAGGCATGAAGCCGGTTCAGAATTTGCCTGGAGGTCCGGTCGATATGCGGCGTGAAGCAGGCGACAACGTTCCCGCGCCTGCGAATTTCGTGGATCATTGCCCCCATGGCAACAGTAAGCGAGGCCGCTGAAGGCCCCACGATAGCGACGCGTTTCGTATTCGGTTGTTCTCGTTCGAAATGCGCCCGGCGAGGCTGTCGCGTCCGTTCCCGACGGGAATGGTCTGCCTCGATCGGCCCGGCCCCCTCGCGCATCGTCTCGCGTTCTCCTTATCTGACATGCTGGTTTGCGTAATACGCATTTGGTGACGCTGACCAATAGCCGCATTTCCCCCACGCGACCATTAGACGATTGCTTGCTGGTGAGTAGTGAGCTGTTCTGCCTTTTAGTGTCAAGAGTGAAAAGCGCCATGCCTGAGACGCAAGAAAATTCGGACCGCAAAATGTGCGGTCCGAATAATAAGGTTCTGGAAAAGCTGTGGAATGTTTATGCGCAGGCGCACACGCGGGCAAAGGATTGCGCGCTGCGCATCGCCTGAGCGTGACGGCGTACGTAAATGGGACGCTTGACGACAGGCTTCATCTGCTGTTGCTCGGGCGTAGATGCTTCCGATTCACGCGTGCGTTTAGCGTTGCGATCCTGGAGCCAGGCGCGCGCCAGTTTCTGAGCTTCGGCGATTTGCGCTTTTGTCATTTCGCTGGCGATATCAGCGCGCCATGTCTTGGCTTCCTGGTGCCCCATGGTGGCGGCGAGGTTCAGCCATTTATGCGCGGCAACCAAATCTTGTTCGACGTCGCGTCCGGTGGAATAACGCACACCAAGAGTGAAAAGAGCGCTGGCGTCGTCTTGGTCATCGCCAGGAGCGGTGGCTGAGGAAGAAACGGCAACGGGGGCCGGTTCGTGAGCGGGAAGCGTTTCCGTTTCGCTGGCTTCGGGCGCAGAGGCAGAAGGGGCGATAGAAGCGGATGCTTCGCAACACGGAACTTGTTCGCAAGACAAAACCGGCAAAGCGGCAGGCACTTTTGTTTCGTCCGAGATGGTTGCTTTGTTTGCCTCGATGTTGGGGCAGATTTCAGCTTTTTCGTTGGCCTTTGTTTTTAGGCTTACTTTCGGCTTTGTATTCGCCTTGACTTTGGCTTTAGAGGCAACTTCTATTTTGGCGCTTACTAAGTTGTTCGCCTTAGTATTTGCCTGCGTTCCATCGTTGCCGGACGCAGCGTTATTTTGCTTAACTTTAGGCGCGCTGTTTTTCTTCGTGGCGCCTTTTTTTGCAGCCGTGCTGTTTCTTTTTGTTGCTTTTGCTTCGGCTTTACGTGGCGTACGAGATTTTTCGCTCACGACAGCAGCGTTAGCGGCATGCAAGGGCTTGCTGATCTGGGACGCTTTTTTCTTGGTTGAACTTTTCTTAGCCATGCAAGCTCTCCGGCTGTTGCCCCTTTTGCTCTGCGGAGGGGTTGATTAAAGTATGTATTTCTCTGAACGCAACAGCATGAGCTTTAAAGTACGCAGTTGCTATCATGCGCAATCTGCCATGGCATCACAAATAATACGTAAAACTTCGAAGAAATGTTTATGATATGGTGTTTAGATGTTATAAATAAACTTATATACCGTTTGTTATTTATGATTAATACTAACTCCGGTTAATCAATTTCCGGCGAGGGGCTCCGACCACTAGTGGAACAACGTGCTCGCACGGATCATGTCGCATTGTTCGATGAGGGCCCCGCAACGTTTGCTGAAAATGCTCTAACTTCTTTTTCCTCGCATTTCCACGAGCGCGGGAGGTCTCGCAACTTTTGCTGGAAATGCTCTTATGCGTCCCGATCCGCCTGGCTTGCCGCATGCGGTGGTGCGGCCTCGGTTTTTACATCGAAATTGCCTTCAATGATCATCCATCGGGCTTTCCCCTGGATCGTTACCGTGGAGATCATCGAGAGTTTTGGCGGGTATTTTTGCACGACGAGCGGCAACGTCACGGACGAACTCGTACTTCAGTACCTTGAGAAGCACGGTTCCGATGCTACCGGTGTCAGCCGATAGTGGTTCATTTATGAAGCTTTGCGCGCCAATCTTTTGC
>JARRLC010000175.1:0-5055 GCA_037387425.1 Alphaproteobacteria bacterium | reverse complement strand
CCCGCGAGGACGGTTTACCGCACATTGAGGTTGGCGATGCTTATTTTTATGTCATTAGCGAGCGTGGACACGAATTCAAGCGCAGAGCGACAACTGATCTTGATGAACTTCTCTATTGGGTTCTTAGAGATTTTGTGTTCTCGGTCGCGGTGGACTTCGAAGTAAGACATCGCCGCATGGGCCAGGATTCTCGCCGACTAATGTTCGCCAAAGAAATGGAATTGATGTCGTTGATTTCTTCCGAATGGGCAACACGACTGGAGGGTGAGCATAAGGATATTCTGGTACAGCACCCGTTTAATGATCTTGATGCCGATCTTTAGCTGCGGCCGTCTTCAGTTTCCTCTCGGCGTGCCAAGCCGCAGAAGGAGCACTGCGAATCGGAGCAATGGCAGCAATATCGCGGGGAGATCCATAGGCTGACTATTGCCACTGAAGCACTGCTCCAGTTGTTTTCATGCGCATACATTAGATCACTGCTGTCCGGCAATTTTGTTGAGGGCCTAGAGCAAGGCATTGATATGGAGTAAGAAACGGGATTTCGGGGGTGTTACCGACTTGAACGCGGATTTGAGAAACTGGGCTTTTTCAGCCCAGGGTTCTCGCGATGTACGCCGGCAAGCTCGTTTTCGCCCAGCTTATGGATTTTCTGCCGCTGCACACGTTTCGACGCTGCGTGGCGCGGTACTCGTCAAGCTACCCCACCAAAACGTTCTCGCATCTGGATCAGTTCTTGTGCATGGCCTTCGCACAGCTGACGTTCCGTGAGAGCCTTCGCGACATCGAAGTTTGTCTGCGCGCGCAAGAATCCAAGCTCTATCATCTCGGCATTCGTGGACACGTTGCGCGAAGCACCTTGGCCGACGCCAACGAGAAGCGCGACTGGCGGATTTACCGCGATTTTGCCAATGTGCTGATCGTCGAGGCGCGGCGTCTTTATGCAAACGACGCGTTCGGCGCCGATCTGGAAAATACCGTATACGCGCTCGACACGACGACCATCGATCTGTCGCTCAAGGTTTTCCCATGGGCGCATTTTCGCAAAACAAAAGCCGCCGTCAAGATGCACACGCAGATTGATCTGCGCGGTAATTTTTGTGTCCTATCGCTTCGCTACTTGAGGACAATATCCCTTCATTTATCCATGTTTCTGACGGCAAGATGCACGAGGTGAACGTCCTTGATCTGATCACGCCGGAGCCAGGAAGCTTCACGATTATGGATCGCGGGTTCCTCGATTTTGCGCGGCTGTATCGCCTGACGCAGGCCGGAGCGTTCTTCGTCATTCGACCCAAAAGTAACACAGCCTTCCGGCGCGTTTACTCGCGCCCTGTCGATAAGACAACCGGCCTGCGCTCCGATCAAACAGTCCGTCTCACGGGCGCAAAATCGCCCGGCGATTATCCGCAGTACCTGCGTTGTGTTGGTTTTTACGATGAGGAGAATGACAAGCGCCTGAAATTTTTCACAAATAACTTCGAGCTTCCGCCTCTGACAATCGCGCAGCTTTACAAATGCCGTTGGCAAGTTGAGCTGTTTTTCAAATGGATCAAGCAGCACCTGCGTATCAAGGCGTTCTTCGGGACGAACGAAAACGCCGTGAAAACACAAATCTGGATCGCCATCAGCGTCTATGTTCTCGTCGCGATTGTCAAAAAACGCCTCCGCGCCGACGCCTCGCTCTACACAATCTTACAGATTTTGAGCTTGATGCTTTTCGAGAAAATTCCGCTGGATCAGTTGCTTAATAACAAAGCCCTGCTGAAATCGTATCAGCAGACTTCTATCCAGTTGAATCTCTTCGATTAATTGCCGGACAGCAGTGATTGCGTATACAAGATTGCAAGCCTAACCCGAACATGGCGCGGTCCTCCTATCGCAAGTTCAATTTCAGTCTTCGCAAAGGCTGTCGAATTTGCGGATGAATGCTCGCTGCAGTTCATCGTTTTCGGGGAGCTTTTCGCCATACCACTGGGTGAATAGATCAAATGCTTCTTGCATCTTGTTTCGGTAGACAATCTTGGCTTGGGTATCGATGGCCTGTACAGCGCTTGGATCGACTCTAATACGCCACCCTCCTTTGGTTTGGGCCTCGTGAAGAAGCTTACAACGAACGTTCACGTAGAAGTCCTGTGCGGCAGCTTTATTTTGAAACATGTCGCGGAAAGGGGGGTACTGACTCAAAAAGCGAACAAACATGTCTTTGCTTTTTGAGTACTCGAATTCGCCAAGCAACGGATCATCCTTACTCCGATACCGGTAATTCTTGCCCTCGAAAGTCGACGAAAGAAACTCGATTAATGAACAATGGATTGTAACAATTGAGAAGCCCTCCCCATTCTTGCATGTCATCTGACTAAGCTTTTCTATCGGGTCGAAATACCTGGTCCTGAGCCGCTCGTGGAAGAAGTCTTCAAATGCGTTCTTCCATGGAGCGGCATCGCCGCCGACGATGAGCGTGGCTTTCAGTTTCTGCCAGTCGGCCACAGTCTTCATGCCCGCGATCTTTGTTCCCTGAGGCATCATCACAATGCCTCCAGCCCGGCAAGGATTGTACGTGCCTCAAGTCCTGTGCTGCGCTTGGGGTCGGGATCGGAGAGGGCGCGAATGGCACGGAGTGCCACCAGGTATTCCTCCGGCAGGTGGTTTTGCTCGGCACCCTTTATGACGAGATCACGGTACCAATCATAGGGCTGGAGCGCCTGGTCGAAAAAATCATTCTGCGCAATATAGGCTGTAACGGTTATGGGCTGGTCGGTCGGGTGCATGCGAGCAGAAAGTTCCACTATGCGTTCGTACCCCTTCCCTCGACCTTCGATCCGATCAAGTTCTAACACATCCTCGGCAGCGATATCGAAAACGCCCCCGTAGACCCGGCCGACCGGGTCAGGCACAATGGTTGCTTTGCCGGAGCCGTCCCTGCTTCTCTTGCTGAAGGCCAGCCGGTAGTCCGGCAAGCTAGCAACGCCACGAACGCGCGCAGATTTACAGCGCAGCTGCAGACGTTGCGCCAGCATGTTCGAGCCGTACGCGAAGTAGCGAATCGGTTTCATATGCAATCGTACCGTGTGGATTGGGCGTGCGCTATGACGGGGCTGAGCTAATCCACTGGATGATTTTATAACGCAACTTCAATCATACAGGTGTTCGAACTTCACACTTTTATCCTGTACGGTCCGGCGCTGGAGGTTTGAACTCGTGCCATACGGGTACTTGGTTTGTTACAGCTAAGATCGGTGCTTTCGAGAGCAATTTTGATGGCGATGCCTCAGTTACCCGCCGTTGGCTACCAGAAACCGAACGGCTGCTCCCAGCCTCCAGCCCCAAACCAAATTACCCGCGCTCTAGCTCGGTGCCTACGCGCAGCTTATCGAGGTAAGCACTATACGCAAAGCTCCGGTCGCGTTTGCGGCCTGTCGTTTCCATGAGAATGCCAATCCCGGCGAGCAACTCCACGGCCCGTGTAGCCGTCGGCTTGCTGGTGCCGAGAAGCTTGATCGCCGAGGCCACGGTGATGATCGGATGTTCCGGAAGGCACTCGAACAACCGCATGGCGGACACAGACGTGGTCTCCTGGGCGAGTACGCGGGCACGATCCTCGGTAACCAGGGTGAAGATTTCTCGCGCGGAAGCGACGGCTTCATCAGCGACTGTCGCGACGCCCTCAAGAAAGAAATCCGTCCACCCCTCCCAGTCGCCATCGAGACGAACGGCATTGAGGCGACGGTAATACTCTTCGCGGTGGCGTTTGAAGAACAGGCTGAGATAGAGAAGCGGCGCCGGTAACAGCTCCCAATGTTCCAGCAGCAGCGCGATCAGCAGACGGCCGATGCGGCCATTGCCATCGAGATAGGGGTGGATCGTTTCAAATTGCACATGCACCAGCCCTGCGCGCACCAGTTTTGGCAAGGTGTCGTCGGCATGCAGGTAGCGTTCGAGTGCGGTCAGAAGGTCCGGCAGTGCCTGCGGCGGTGGAGGAACATAGATCGCATTGCCAGGGCGGCTGCCGCCAATCCAGTTTTGGCTGCGACGGATTTCGCCGGGCTGCCGATTGGCCCCACGCACGCCCTGCATCAGACGGCGGTGTGTCTCGTTCAGGAGGCGCATCGCCAACGGCAAGCCGTTGGCCCTGTTCAGTTCGGCGCGCGCAAAGGTAAGCGCGTCAAGATAATTGCAGACTTCTTCGACATCGGCATTGGGAGAGGCGTCTTCCTCGGCCTCGAAGGCGAGCAGATCGACCAGAGAGGCTTGTGTTCCCTCGATTTGCGAGGAAATCACCGCTTCCTTGCGCACAAACGCATAGAGAAACCAGTCAAGCGAGGGGACCAACGCGCTCGCCAGATCAAGGCGTGCCATCGCCTGTTCGGCGGAAGTCAGGCGTGTGCCGAGGTTGGTGTCGAGTGTGAGTGGCGGATCGCGCGGCGGCAAAGGGAACGGAAGGAACGCGGTAACAGTTTCGCTCCCAGCCGTGCTTCGCTCGTATTGTCCCGTCACACGCTTCACATCTGGCTCCATTGTGCTGGGAACGAATCTGTGCCGCCCCCTTTTGACTAGTAACGAACTCTTGACTAATAACGAACATTAGTCAAGAAAACGTTCTTAACAGCGATCCTGTCGCTTATGGTATTGTGAGACGAATCCGCTGAGCCGCACACCCGGCCAGCCTGAAACCTGCGAGCCGCTTTCCGGGCTGGTCGAGCGCGTTTCTTTCAACCCGCCGAAACTGGCGCGCCTTCGGCGGCGTACATCACAGTGGCGGAGGTTGTGAGGCTGTGAAGCCTTCGCGGGCAAGGATGCGAAGTCCAAGCAATCGCAATGCCTTTGAAACCCGCCATTCGCCGCCCACACCCCAAGAGGCAGCTCCCGGCCTCTTGCGTTTGGCCATGGTGGAGTAGCTTTGGGCTTGCCCCGATCTTTTGTAATCTATCCGCGCTTAGCGCCTGCAAGCCTTACCCCAAACGGCCTTCAGCCGAAATACAGGCGCTGCCACCCTCGTACGAAGCAATACCTTCAGATTGCAAACGGCTTCGTCTCGCGGTGTCTCAGCCCCTTATC
>JARRLC010000174.1:0-9050 GCA_037387425.1 Alphaproteobacteria bacterium | reverse complement strand
CTGACCAGCGCTACCGATCTTTATTTCAAGCAGTCGGAGCAAATCCCCACCTTTATCCGGGTCGCGGTTGCGCGCCAATATCAAGTGCTTAAGGACAGCAAGAGCGGTACATGGTCATGACAAGCGTGCCGCCTTGCATAAGCGGGCCTGTATCTTCAATGTCTTTGGCGTCTTCCAGCGCCTTCTGGCTTTTTACGCTCTCGACGGGGAAGGCATCGCGGTCAAAACTGGCATAGCCGCGCAAATTGCCAGACGTGTGGTATTGAGCAACCACAAGCCGCACCGGACCTTCCGAGCTGGCCTGAAATATGAACTGACCGTCAATTTTTAAGGACGCCCCCAACATCGCGGTGAGCACCAGCGCTTCGCCCAAAAGCCTTGAGACTGCCTCAGGATAATCATGCTGGTCCAGGATTTGCGTAATCGCCGGGCCAAGGCGGATTAACCTCCCCCTCGCTCCAGAGGTTTCGATTTGAAAGGGGAGAATGTAATCGTCTGATATCGCACTGTTGGTCATAGGTGGTACTACGCACTTTCTTGCGGCCTATAAAGTCACCGAACAATTAATCGAAAGCACTTTCACAAGAGTACCTTCTATCTGCATGGCGCCCAGGGGGGCCCACGGCTAAGTGGGCAAGCGCGCCGGACGGGATGTCCGGTGCAAAACTTATACTAGCGCCAACTTATATTGCCTCTAGGCACCACGCTAGAATAGCCCGCTGAGCGTGCGCGCGGTTCTCGGCCTCATCCAGCACCACAGATTGCGGCCCGTCTATCACCTCGTCAGTGACTTCGCGTCCGCGCTGGGCGGGCAGGCAATGCATGAAGATGGCTTGCGGACCTGCTGCTTGCATCAATTCAGCATTGACTTGATAGGGCTGGAGCAATTCCAAACGGCGCTCTTCATCCTTTTGCCCCATGGAAATCCACACATCCGTTACGACGCAGTCGGAACCCTCGACGGCTTCTTTCGGATTTTGGCAGAAAACCAGATCGGCACTGTTACGCTTGGCCCATTCCAAAGTTTCTGTCGCTGGATGCAGCGAAACCGGAGCGCTAATACGCAAGGTGAAGTTAAAACGTGCGGCGGCGTGCACCCACGATGTCGCGACGTTATTTGCGGCGTCGCCCACCCAGGTTACAGTGCGCCCGCCGATTGGACCTTTATATTCCTCGAAGGTCATGACATCGGCGAAGATCTGACAGGGATGCGAGCGGTTCGTCAGGCCGTTAATAACGGGAACTGTCGCTTGTTCAGATAGTTGTATCAACGAGTTATGCGATGTGGAGCGCAACATGATCACATCAACATAGCGCGAAAGCACCCGCGCGGTATCAGCGATGGTTTCGCCGCGCCCGAGTTGCATATCGTTGCTGTTGAGCACAAGCGCATCGCCCCCCAACTTACGGATGGCGACATCGAAGGAAACGCGCGTGCGTGTCGAGGGTTTCTCGAAGATCATCGCCAGAATTTTGCCCTCTGCAAGCTTCCCATACAGCTCATTGCCTTTGCGTAGATCTGCTTTAAGAGCATGAGCCTGCTTGAGAAGCGCTTCCAACGAAGATGAATCGAACGCGTCTATATCGAGAAAGTGCCGTAGTGACATGGTCTAACTGTCTGTCTTTAGGTTTAAGAGTTGGTCTTTCAAAGCAGCGCAAGCTGTGCCAATTTTTGCGCAGGCTTCATTAATTTGTGCATCATCAACGATGAGCGGCGGCAATAGCCTTACGACATTATCGCCAGCCGCTACAGCTAGCAAATTTTCTTGCAGCAGCGCCGCGATGAATTCCATATTGGGCACGCGGCATTTGAAGCCGAGCAACAGGCCATCGCCGCGCACATCTTCGATCACATCGCTATTGAGATCTTTGATTTCAGCTAACCTCTGTTTCAAGAGCAGCGACTTGCGACGTACACCGGCCAGAAACTCTTCGTCAAGTATGACATCTAGCACGGCGTTGCCTACCGCCATCGCCAGCGGATTGCCGCCAAATGTGGAGCCGTGGCTACCTGCTGTCATGCCAGCCGCCGCCGCATCGGTCGCCAAACACGCGCCAACCGGGAAACCGCCGCCAAGCCCTTTAGCAACGCCCAGTATATCAGGTGTGACGCCTGCCCATTCATGCGCAAAAAACTTGCCCGTACGTCCGATGCCGGTTTGCACTTCGTCCATCACCAGAAGCAGCCCGTGTTCATCGGCCAGCGCCCGCAGCGCGCGCAAGAACGACGGCTCAACCATGTGAACGCCGCCTTCACCCTGGATGGGTTCTATAAGAAAGCCTGCTGTTTCCGGCGTGATGGCTGCGCGCACGGCCTCAATATCGCCGAGAGGTATCTGGTCGAAACCATCAACTTTAGGGCCGAAACCGGCGAGATGCTTTTCCTGGCCGCCTGCAGCGATGGTGGCAAGCGTGCGTCCATGAAAAGCGCCTTCAAATGTAATAAGGCGGTAGCGCTCCGGACGTCCGTTATGGCTGTGGAATTTGCGCGCCATCTTGATTGCGCATTCCATGGCTTCCGCGCCGGAATTGGCGAAGAACACCTTATCGGCAAAGCTGGCGGCGGTGAGACGCTCAGCAAGGCGCTCTTGTCCGCTAATTTGGTAAATGTTGGAGGTATGCCAGAGTTTTCCCGCTTGTTCGGTTAGCGCGCTTACCAGATGCGGGTGCGCATGGCCAAGCCCCGTCACAGCGACGCCTGCTCCGAAATCCAGATATCGCTCCCCGGTCTCCGAATAAAGATAGGCGCCCTCACCCCTGGCAAATGCGATATCGGCTCTTATATATGTTGGCAGAACGGCGGACATAGCTTTCGGTGTTTCTCAAGTTTGAAATGAAAAAAGCCGCAATTCAGGCGGCATTCTAAGTTTATTAATCATCAAGTGATTGGCGTGCACTGTCAATTGGCGCAAAAGACACACTCCCTAAAAAACGCCTCCCTTTAACGCTTCGTTCATTTGTTTTCCTCCCCCGCTCGTGCCATTATGATCTTGGCGTTAAGACAGCGTGAGTTTTTGAGTACACTCCGCTGCCATTTTGTTTTTTGTCAACGCCAGCCAGTAGCGCGTTATTCATGTTTCCTGTCCGCTCACTGGGTTTTCCTATCAGTACAGAGTCTCGATCTGAGTAAGTGTAACTAGGCTTTTACTCCGCGTTGCCGCGTCTTGAGTTTGCTTTTGCATTCCAAGTCTGTCGCCGCGGACGGCTGACTTTAATGCTTACACGAATTTGCATGATTGTACGAGGAGGCAGAATAATGGGGTGGACTGAAGAACGCGTCGAGCTTCTTAAAAAGCTTTGGGCTGACGGGCTGAGCGCAAGCCAGATTGCTGGCCGTCTCGGTGGAATTACACGCAATGCTGTCATCGGCAAAGTGCATAGGCTTGGGCTGGCTGGACGCGCGACCACTTCGCGGATGCGTGCGCCTCGTCTGCGGCATCGCACGCCGCCCCATACGCCAGCACGTCCGACACCGTCGCCAGCCGCTCGCGTGCAATACAGAACGCATGGCAACGCCGCGCTGAAGACCGTCGCTGCGCCGCAAGAGCAACGCACGGTGGCGCTGAGCGTGGTGCCGTCGGTAATTGTGGAAGAGGAAAACGCTCCTTCCGCGCTGCGTGTACCGCTGCTTGACCTGAAAGAAAATATGTGCCGCTGGCCAATCGGCGATCCGCAAGACGAGAACTTCCATTTCTGCGGATGCCAGAAAGCAGGCAACGGTCCTTACTGCGAACATCATTCTCGTATCGCTTTTCAACAGGTGGTGCGACGCAAAAAATAATGACGCTATGAACGTTTAGCGTGAACAAAGTTACTGCGCGAGACTGATCTGCACAGCGGCGAATTCGCAGATCGGACTTACAAGCGGGGGGTGAGAGCTGGAAGTTGCGGGAGCGCATTTCCGGCTCTCTTATTTGTGTGGATGTGTTCTGCGATAGGGCGCAAGAGATCATCCCGGATGCCGGATCACATAGAAGTCGCGGCACTTATCAGCATGCGTCGGATCGTAGATAGCCATTCCGGGTGCAATGGCATATGATCCGCCTTCATTTTTAGAGTTGGGGAAAAAAGGGAATGGGCACAAAGATGTACACTCACACTTCAAGATTGCGTGGCAATGTGAGCCGCAATGTCGGGATCGCTTTTGCTATAGCCACGACAATCCTGCTTTCGGGCTGCTTTCTTCCTGACGAGTTCGATTTGAAATTTGATATCCCGAATTCGAGCGAAGTTAGCTGGACATATGATGGCAATTGGCGGTTCTTCTTTGCTAAATACGATCCACTGAAGGATAAAATTCCTCCCAAAGAGCTTACCAAACTGACGAAAGAGCTCGGCAAAATACCGGGAAGCACGTCAGTTACTCATTCAGGGAAGAATATCTGGAAGCAGAGCATTTCCTGGAAAGCGAAGTTACGTGACGCTGAGGGCAAGCCTGTACCAACAACTTTTCCCGCTGCTAAGAAACGCTCAAGTTATTGGCTTGTTCGCATTGTGCCTGAAGGTGAAAATAGCGTAATATTAACAACCGTTCCTGCGCCAAAAGCTAAAAAGCTAGAGGGCTTTGTCAAGATGGGATATAAATCATCTGGCACGTTTTCAATTAATACAACCGGAACGGTAGAACAGATTAGCGGACCCAAGCTCTCGAAAGGCTGGTTCGACAGTTCATATTCTGGAACATGGAATTTGTTCGAAGGCGAGCCGATTAAAGTTCGCATCAAATGGTAAAAGCTTAGCCATCTGCGGCGCTGTCTATAACATAATTCCAGTGTTATGCAGTTGGCGTTGCGGTTTTAACATCACTACTATGAATATCGTCATTTGAGATATTTTGCGAAGGTTGCGTTGCAGGCGCTTCATGTCTGCTCGCAACATTCGAATCTTTTTCCTGCCTGTGCATATGCGCCAACAACAGGAATGGAATTGAATTTATAGATATAACCAAACTGATACCTACACATAGCGCTAAATATATTAATAGATCCTGCTCAAGCAAAGTTCTCCAATAACTATTGTTGCCGTAATCAGCCCAACAGCATATTCCATAATAGTTGTCCCCAAAATGCGTAAAAGGCATCATGGTTACAATATAGTATAATAGACCAACGATCAATCAGTGTCGGGGGGCGAGCTATAACCGACTCACAAGCACCACTTTCGGGCAAGGAAAGACGTTGTAAAATTACGCAGATAAAGCTGAAGATGCTCAAATAGCGAGTGGTCAGTGCTATTGTCTCGACAAAGTCTTATGCCAGATTACTGTTGAAAGGCTGATAGCGTATTCACTCACCATACGGATATAATAGCAACGGTTATCGATTTGAGGACGTTGACATGACAACACTTTTTCGCATTGCTTTCATGGTTGCGCTTCTCGCTGGGGGAACGCTTCCGGCTTATGCTGAGGATGTATCCGCTGTAGCGGCCTCGCTTCCAATTGAGGTGACAGAAGTTGTCAGCGGCGGCAACTGGACACAGGGCGAAAATACCGGCGTTTTCCGTGCAATTACAATTACCAAGCATGGCGGCGAGGTTACACAGGCTTATGTTCGCGTACAGATGCTGGCCACCGACAAAGCCGGGAATGTGCTGAAAGTCGCAAAAACCATCCCCGTCAAAGAAGTGGAGGAGAAAAAGCTAGCGAATGCCTTTCTGTCAATGGATGTCGAAAACGACAACGAGTTGAACTTGATCATCACGTCCTATGATTCGGAAAAAGATCAGGATATTTCTCTGCTGGCGAAATTCGACGCGACGGGAAAATACTCTATCGTCACACCGCCGGAAGAAGAAACCCCTGCGGAGACGGCTCCTAAGGCAAAGGAATAGCGTTAGAAATGCGATCCGCAAGTCAGGATTGTCACTGACTTTTTAAAAATGCTCACAGATTGTCGCATTCTATGCTTGCAAGCGCCGCAGCGTATTATATATGTTACACGCGGGTGTTATAGAGCAAGGTAGCTATTATTTGCATTCGCTTCGTTAAGAGCACTCTGTGGAAGCTCTAAAGCGTGTAACCTGCGGCCTAGCCGTCTCGTATAAATACAACGACACGCGCTGACTGTAAAAAATCTAGATCCTAACACGAACGTCCGCAGCAAAAATCTGCGGACAGGTAAAGATGACTTTTGAAAATCTAGGTCTAAGTACAAAGGTTTTGCAATCCGTCGCAACGGCGGGATTTGTTGACCCCACCCCAATTCAAGCTCAAGCCATCCCCGCCATAATGGGCGGTCGTGATGTCGTGGGCATAGCTCAAACAGGCACGGGCAAAACTGGGGGCTTCGTTCTCCCCTTGCTCACGCGCCTCGAAACAGGCCGCGCACGGGCCCGCATGCCGCGCTCGCTCATTCTGGAGCCAACGCGCGAACTGGCTGCGCAGGTGGCGCAGGCATTCGAGCAACTCGGCGGCAACCATAAGCTCACCATGGCGTTGTTGATTGGCGGCGTTTCCTTCGAGGAACAATTCCGCAAATTGGATCGCGGCGCTGATGTGCTTATCGCCACGCCTGGTCGGCTGCTCGATCATTTCGGGCGCGGCAAATTGCTGCTTTCAGCGGTCGAAATCGTCGTGATCGACGAAGGCGATCGTATGCTCGACATGGGCTTCATCCCAGATATCGAACGTATCTGCAAATTACTTCCAACCACGCGGCAAACGCTGTTTTTCTCAGCAACGATGCCAAAGGAAGTGCAGAAATTGGCTGATAAGTTTCTCTCTAACCCTGAGCGGATTGAAGTTGCGCCGCAGTCTTCGGCGGCCCAAACCATCGTGCAAAGGCTCAAATACACACCAGCCGAACCCAAGCAGAAGCGCGAGACTTTGCGTGAGCTCATTCGCGAAAACGCCGAAGATGTGCGCAACGCGATTATCTTCTGCAATCGCAAACGTGATGTCGGTATTTTGCTGAAATCACTCCAGAAACACGGCTTTAACGCGGGCGCATTGCACGGCGACATGGAACAGCGCGACCGTACGACCACGCTCGAAGCGTTCCGGAACGGCGAAATCGCCTTCTTGGCCGCTTCCGATGTGGCTGCGCGCGGGCTCGATATTCCTGAAGTCAGCCATGTCTACAATTTTGATGTGCCTGTCAGCCCAGAAGATTACGTACACCGTATCGGCCGCACCGGACGCGCCGGGCGCGAAGGCTTCGCCGCCACACTCGTTACTGCAGACGATATCGATGCCGTTCGTGCTATCGAAAAATTATGCCGCCAGAAAATTGACTGGATAGACGGCGAACCTTCGGCGGAGGAACTTGAAGAAAGCCGGAAGGCCGAAGGCGGTAGACGCCGCGGACGTGGACGCCGGGGAAGCGCCAGATCCGATCAAGCCGAACAGCCGCGCGCACAAAGCGGTAGCGGGGAGCGCCGAACCACAAGAACAAGAGCCAAAACCGCAAAATCTGACGTAGTTGAGGGCCAATCCGAGCGCGATAGCAAGCCGCAAAGCAAACCGGCCCCTAGAAAGCGCACGGCCAAATCCGCTGACGAACAAGCGGCAAACGCCAAAACCGCTCCTTCACGCAAACGTGACAATGCGTCGTCACGACAAAAAACTGAAACGCCTAACAATCAGGCTCAGGACGGCCAGCAAACCCAACCTCAGCAAAACAACCGCCGCAAAAGCCGCAAATCCCAACAGGAAGAACCTGTGGTTATCGGCATGGGCGAGCATGTGCCTGCGTTTCTCATGACGCCCATCCGCCGCTCAAAATAACGCGGCTTAGAGGTTCAAAGGTGTGCTGCGGTGCACCATTTTTCCACAACTTCCATCTTCGCGCGCAGAATTTTCTTTTCTGTGCGCGTTTGCCTTGGCATAAAGCGCTGGTCCAAAGACCTGGAGCAGGCATTAGGGATGCATAAAATACTCAGTGTTCATATTACTTTCAACAACTTAATATAATACCAAAGTATTTGCCTGACTTTTGACATGATTTTAATGCACCTGATGCCAGTAACTGCGGCAACTTCTGAAAAGGTTGAGATGAGTAAGTCTGTAATAGTGACGGCATTAGCGCTGTCTTGTGGAATTGCATTTGGGGCTGTAGCAGACCCAGTGCTTCTAACTGGTAAATCACTAGCTAAAGCTGTGAGCGGTCGAACGATTTTCATTCAAACGCCAATCGGCGAGGAAGTCGCGGTCCGCTACCGTTCCAACGGGACGATGGTCGGCAAAAGCAGCGCTCAGCTTGCCTTTTTGGCGGGCGAAAGCACAAAAAAGGATAAAGGTCACTGGTGGGTGCGGAGCGAGCAGCTCTGTCAACAGTGGCGGTCCTGGTCGAAAGGCCGTAAATATTGCTACAAATTGCGCGTTTCGGGCAAACGAGTCCGTTGGAGCCGCAATGATGGCAAAACCGGAACAGCCCGTCTTGGGAGATAAGGCTGGTTGATCATAACCGCTTTACCGGATGTTTTGCCTCATGCTCGCTGTAGCGGATAGCCTTATCCCGCGAGCAACTGACAATCCATAGTTCTCCGTAAAGAAGTACAACTAGTACACAGACACATGAACCTTCTGATTGTGTCAGTGTACTAGTACGCTTCGCCGGAGGGGCTGCCCCATTTGCTCGCTAAGCACTTACAGAACTTCCTGCGGATTAGGCGTACTAGCAACTTATTGCTTCTGGGCATCTTTCCAGCCAACCAAGTTCGGATGAGAATGTGCGACAAACTGGGTACGAACCTGGTTCGCGGGCTGCAATAGCGCATCTCAGGAATAACACCGCCCTTCATAGTGCGCCGTGGCTGCAAACCATGTCACCGCGAGCGGAGGCGGCGTTGCTAGCCAAAAGATGACGTAAAACGACCCTACAGACAGATATTTTGATAGGTTTCATTATTTCCGCCCAATGGAAATGATGCTCCCAAGGATATGCTATTGTATTTCCTGGAGATATATTAGAACATATCAATATTACATACCTCCATCCAATGCAAAGCAATTCAACAATACTTTCAAGAACCATATGCTTATATTATAAGTAATCAATCAAAGCATTTGCCGGTTTCACGAAAACACTCAGCATATTTTTTTGTATCGA
>JARRLC010000173.1:0-5132 GCA_037387425.1 Alphaproteobacteria bacterium | reverse complement strand
GCAGATGTCTGCGGCTCGAGCAGAAGGGTCATCAAAAGATGAGCCAGAATCCAGGTTTTGGCGACTTCCGGGTCTTCGCTTGGCGGCGCGGACAGGCCGATGATCGTTTTTAACCGCTTAAACGCCATCTCGATACGCCGTCATGCTGAAAGCATGCGTCCCGCATGACGGACGCGGTAGAGTTCGCTGATTTTGGCGGCGGGAAACGCGCCCGCATCGAGCGATGTGACGAGAATAACCCACCCGGCGGCGGCCAGCGTCCCGCCGGATACGGCATAATCTTCCCGCTTGGCGGCGCGCCGGGCTCTGGCGCGGGCTTCTTCCGCTTTTATCGGCGGAAGACGAAAAGCAACGAGCCGGAGCGAGAGCGCCGGTCCTTTCTTTCGCCCGATGCAGACGGACTGATCGAGTAACCCTACGGTTTCTGCCTCTTGTAGAGCGGCTTGAATGTCGAAGCGCTCACCCTTGGCATCAAGCCAGCGGGCTCCTTTCCAACCCGCACGGATGATGACGTCGGCGCCTTGCTGCAGCACATGCGTCAACGGTTCGGGATGCAGGAAGCCGCGGTCAGCGATGACAATATCTCCTTCGGCAACGGGTGTGCGATCAAGCCGCTCGCCGCCTTTCTCATCGGTCAATTCGATGAAGCTGAAACGCTCAGCAGGTAGGTCGAAGCCGCAGAAGCGAACGTTTATCGTGAGCGACAAGCGCTCACAAAATGGAGACGCCATAAACCACTGTTTTTCCGGGCGTCTTTCCCGGCCTTTGGAACGGTTGTGCCGTCGAGAAGCCGGATGCGTCTGTCGCACGCCGCAGGCTGGGTTTCGGGTTTCAGCAGTTCGCCAACGAGGTGTTCCATCCAGGCGCCGCAATTGCGCAGACGCTTGAGCAAAGCCACGTTGGAAAAGTCCGCAAGTCCGACCGAGGCTGCCCACGCGCTTGTGGACCTCAGCCCCATGCCGCCAAGGCAGTAGGCCAATATCAGCCGGAGCAGATCGGTCGCGGACTGCACCGCGCGCGCCCGTGCAAAGGCCCCCTGCGTGCGAGCGGAAGCCTCAATGGCAGCCGCCCCGCCAAGCCGAGCCAGCGCCGTTTGCCAAAGTTCGTTCAGAAGCGTTTCGTGTGTCATGCCATGCTAGAATCTGACTCGATTCCGTATGGCAAGCGTTAAGTTAGCGCGTATGCGTCTATTTGGAGCCTCACCTTATGGCCTATCCGGCGTCCAAGGAGTATCGGGCGCGGAGTACGGCGTGTTTAGAATACCGATCTGGTTCCCCATGCGGGTCTGCACCGCGGGGCTGACCATGGTAGCGTTGTCCGGTCCCACGATTGGAGAAAAGAGCAAGATGTTCAAGGAGCCACCGAAGTAGAAGTTCCCGAACTCGGTCACTCCCTTCTTGACCATGGCGCCATTTTTGACATTCTTTTTGTTAAATACCACTGAGCCTACCGTGTCCAAACCGACAGGAATAGAGGCGACATAGCCCTTCAAAGTATTTGAGTAGTTGCTAGAGAGGCGCTGCTTCTTGGGCAAGTTGGGATAAGTCACCTCCATGATGATTACCCCGCGGGTAAAACCTTGGAACTGGCTGAAGTCCGTGCCCGGCCGGCCGACATTGCCATCTGAGGGCACCCAGTTAGGCCAATCGCTATAACCAAAGGTACCGTGCGCATACGGATCCCCTGCTTCGACAATCTCGTGATACAAAATGGCGCCATCCACGGGACTGTGAAAATGATGGTAAGTGTTTGGCATCAGCACGCAGGCCACCCCTGTGGCGTCCTTGAAGTGGGCTTTCAGATGCTCCGGCGCATTGGCCAACAGGGAGTCGATGGACATGGGAATGCCCTTGACGTCCAACACCGTATCTAGCTGCAAGGGGTTCTCGATTAAAGTTCGGACCACCTTGCCGGTCTTCAGTTGCACCGGCTGGACCAGAGGGTTCATGATACAGTCCGTGGGCGAGACAATCACATACTTCCTTTTTGGCATAGTCACCGGACGCGAAGGATAAGTGCCAGTCTTCGGGTCGAATTTCAGGTTCCGGGCGAAGAATTGGTTCCAACTCTTATAGGCGCTGGGGGCGGTTAGAACGTAATCCTCGATCTCCAGGCGGGGGTCGTTCACCCATTCGGGTACTTCGCCAGTGGACGATTGACTGTCCATATAGGCCTTGTATTCCTTGTTGAAAGCGATGAGGAAGTTCTTCATCCCATTAAGAGGGCCGTTGCCTGGACCGTTGCCTTTCACCAGCGCCACGCCCGCATCGTTATGGTTATAGAGCCAAGCAAAGTATTGAATGGAATCGAGTGCGTTGTCGTTTGTTCCGTTGATCTGCGGCAGCAAGGTGCAGACCTTTTGGTAGAAGGTCTTGACGGCGTCCTTCAGTTTGGCGCCATTGCCCTTAGTAACTTTCCAGGGGTTCTCGGTAGACCCATTATACTTGTAACCTGGCGGCAGGGGCTGGAGCCCGTCATAGGTTGCCTGGAAAGCATCCCGGAGTTCCTGATGCTTGGCATATTGTGCATCCAGGTAGTCCAGGGAGCTTTGGCAGGGCGATGGGGCCGCCCAGGCCCCTCCACTCACAAGACACAAGCCCGAGGCAATTGCACCCCAGGCTAAAAGATCACGAAATTTCATAGAGCTTTCTTCCTTTTTCTTCTGCCTCGATCATTTCGCGCAAATCCGAGTAATATGTCGGATTGTGGTAGCGTTCTTTCATAAAGTTGATGTGATTGTTGGATTTAATAAAAAAACAATACAACTAAATATATTTTATGATGAACTGAAGACATTTCCAACTATAATGCCTCATATGTAATACACGAAGGGGGATTGTGTTTTTCCCCGTTTTCTAACCATTGCAAACCTACCATCTGATCAGAGCAAATATTGAAATCCGCAATCTATATGCACATTGTCTCCCAAAACTGAAACGGAGACGCAAGCCAACTGTACGTCTCCGTTTATTCCTGCAGTTATTTCAGATGCAGTGGCAGCAATACGAATTTACCGTCAAGCCTGTCCGGAACTTCGCGGCGCTTCTGCCACTTCCATGACGATTGGCTCCAAATGTAAGGATCGCCGTTTACGATAGCTGTGCCGTAGCGCATCCAGAATCCGGTATTCTTCGACTGCCGGTCCAGCGTTCCGCTCAGGCCCATGAACGAGCGCACCATCGCCGTATTCGCCACTTTCTCGTCAATGGTGCCGTCGGGGATCATCTGCGGATAATCGGTCTCGCCATAGTCGAGATCCCAACGACCATTGATTGACAGCGGATTGGCGGGATCGGTGTAGCTGATCACCTTTTTGGCGCTGGCGATGTTATCGACACCGGGCAAGAACTTCTTGAACTGGCGGCGACGAGCCGGACGATTGTCGGTGGATTGCAGGTCGGTGCGCACCTGGAACGAGGCCGGGAAATTGATACCCATCAGGTAGCTGGGGGTCACCATTTCCTTGTCATATTCCGTAGAACAAGGTTTGCCGTCGAGCGATTTGCTTGTCACAGAATATGCGCCGCCTGTAGAGCGGTAATAAACGAAACAGCGGTAGGACATCTCCACCAGGCCGGTTTCATTGTTCTTGGCGTCGGTCAGCATATAGCCGTTCAGATAGGTGCCGCTGTTGTCCAGTGAGATGTAGCGAAAGAAGTCGTCGATGGAGCTGGAAAATTGTTCAGCAAGCGCTGCGCGCCAGAAGATCCATAGTCCGTTGGGCTTTACCTTGGTGCGGGACATTCGGTGCGTGGTTTCGTTGAACATGATCCCCTTGTTATTATAGCCGAAATCGGTGCCGGAGGCGATCAGGCCGGGGGTGGCAGCATTGACAGTCATCCTGTCGTTGTTGACCGACAGTGTTATGCTCTGGGTTTGAGACAAAAAGCCCGACCAAGTATTGTGCGTCAGAATGACCTGACCGTCGCTGGTGCGTTTCAGAAAAGCAGAACACTTTTCTGGATGTGATGAAGCCATTTTCGTGGAAGATTGGGCTGCGTCTTTCGCCGATGCTTCTTTGTGTTCTCCTGTATTGGCAATGACATCACCGAAGTCAGCAAAACCATTGATATAGTACAGGTCCATGAAGCTGAGTGTCGGTGTCTCATATCCCAACTTCAGTTCGTCTGCTTTGAAATACTGGACGTCGGGAAGCCAGTTACCGGAGAAATCCAGCAAGGCTGGTTTGTCGCGCGCTGCGCCATGATAGATCCCGACCATCCGGAACAGGAGGCGTTTCAGACGATAGGAGACTTCGGCATCAGTATTGGGATTTTTTAAATATTGCACGAAAGCGTTGAAATTACCTTTGAGCACGCCGCCGGCGCGATCAAGATCGGCGGACGTAGGGTTACGGTGCCGAGGGAAAGCATGTGCTGGGTCGAGTAAATAGGAGAGATTCCAATTATTGTCGCGCGCCGCCAATATGCCCTTTGCCTGCAGCTTACCCTGTACGAAGCCTGCACGATATTCAGCCTTAAAATCGCTGGCGTCCTTGGAGACGACCGTCACATTTACGATGTTGTTGATCGTCTCGGTGATACCGATCGCCTGTTCGTCAAGTGCATAAGTGTCGTTCTGTGAGGTCTGAGCAGCGATTTCAGTTGGAACTATGACGCCCATGGCAAGTATAGGCAGTAATAACATGTGCATCGTTTTTATCATATGGGATTTTCCTGAAAATGTTCTCATCTGTATTGAGGAATTTTGAAGATAATTCAGCCTTAGATGAAAACAGTAGTTGCTGGTGAAGGCAAACGATACATGATTCATACTAATCATTCTGACATGGAGCTGGTAAAATAAACGGCAAAATAAGCCATATGCATTTACCCAGAAAACACATTACATGCCGGACTCAAAGAGAGACGCTTGAGCGCTTCGGGCGCTTTTTTTCGCACATCAAGATGCGCGTGAAAGCGAGTTTCGTTGAAATGGCCGCATTGAATTTTTGAACCGCCATTCTTTCCGCGTTTTCCAGCGGCTGCTCAATGGAGCGTTTCGTTAAACTGATGAAACGCTGGTAGCTGCGCAGGCGATGCGAACATCTGCATGGCGGTCGTCAATGCCGTAGATGACCTCGTCGTCATGGCGCTGTGCGTTTCGCGTGGCAGATTTTACTGGCATTTCAC
>JARRLC010000172.1:0-5165 GCA_037387425.1 Alphaproteobacteria bacterium | reverse complement strand
CCGGATCGGTTCGATTTTATCGTCTCTTTCGACGCGGTGCATGACCAGAAAGATCCGCAAGGGTTGATTGTCGGTCTCCGCGCCTCGTTGCGCCCCTCAGGCGTTTATCTGATGCAGGACATCGGAGGGTCGGCGTATCTGGAAAACAATCTCGAATTTCCGATGGCGGCTTTGCTTTATTCCGTTTCCTGCTCACACTGCACGCCGATCTCCCTTGGGCAAGGCGGCGCTGGCCTGGGAACCATGTGGGGCTGGGAAACTGCCGAAGACATGTTGCGTAAGGCGGGGTTTACTTCGGTCAAGAAGCACGTTTTGCCACATGCCCCAATGAACGTCTGGTTCGTGTCTCGGCTCTAAATAGACAGAAGCGGAGCACAGACGTTCGGCGTTGAGTGTACCAGCGAGCCTTTTGAACGGCGGCTGATAAGTGTGGAGCGGCTAAAGGTTACGGTTGGCCCGAAAGACCGGTTTCGACCCAGCGCGATTGGTGGGCGAGTGCCGATCCGTCAGGCCGACTGCGGAAAGTAGGGTTTTGCGGTTGAACGGCGGGTGTTGAGGGGAGCGCATTTTTAACAGATCTTCCCTCTAACTTCGGGGATAATCTCAACATCAATTCAGACCGGGATGAAGTTAGAAATTTTCAAAAATTTCACCCGAAATCAGAGCATCCAGAAAAACAATCTGCTCGGAGGTGACAAGTTTGCGCGGCGTATAGCCATATTCGTCCGGCTCCGCCAACAGACGGCCTTTCGCCTCAGCAGCGACATTCGCGAGCGCCTGCTTTTCCTCCGACGTCATTGCGGCAAAATAATTTGGCAATATCTCGAGTTGCTTGACGCAATAATCCTGATCAAAGCTTTCCTCTCCAGCAAACATAAGCAGCCAAAGATAATCAAATGTAAGCTGCGCCAGCGTTTTCACTGTGTTTTCCTGCGATTGCACGTTCAAATATCATAGATCCCCTCATCCCAGGGCGCGTAAAACGCCATGAATTTCCCCGGATGAAATTCTACAACCCATTCATAGTCAAAAATTTGGGAATTCTACGATATCCAATATGTGACGCTATGAGTCAAAAACGATCATTGTGTGTATCTCGCAGATTGATCGATCATACGATCCATCGGTGAAGCCGTGTCCTGATCTTGAAGATGTCTGGCTGCCAAACCCGCTGGATTTGACGCTCTTAGACAAGACATGTTTCTTGAACTGTTCAACGTCAGCACCAATGAGACAATAACGGGTTAACCGATAAGGGAGGATTTCTTAGTTCTCGTAGCCTATCCAAGGAGCGAAGATGAAACAGAAATCCGGGCACAAGAAACCGTCGGCAGATAAGGTTATCAAAGACTGGCGTCAGCCGGTAGTGGTTCACTCTTGGAGCTTTTACGGCATCGTCAAGTTAACCACCACGCAGACGCACTGAGAGGGCAAACGGCTTCCTGTCTGGTTATGCGGCAATCGGTGCGGCTGCGATCTCAGCCCAGGCCGCAAACGCCTTGGCGTGTGCGGCGCGATGGTCGATAGCTGAAAGCGTGTTGCGGGGGAAGTGGAAGAGATTGGTGATTGGGTCGGGATGGATAGAAACTTTTGGCCATGCCGCAGTGATTTGAACCTCTTCATCACGCGCTCTCGCCGCCGTGTCGGCTGGTGCGAATTCTCGGTTCTATGCCCAAGTTCCTTATGCTGACGATGCTCGATCCGTAAGCCGATATCCTTGCGGGCTGCACCGTAGGATCTGAGCTTGTCGGTGATCAGAACTCAGGCGTGCTTTTGTCGATTTCCTGAGGAGTTTTCGCATGAACCGGCGTGCGGGGGTTCGGTTTCTGCGGCTTTGAACAAGCACATCGAGGACGAAGCCATTTTGATCGACTGCGCGCCAGAGCCAATGCCGCTTGCTCCGGATCGTGATGACAACCGCGTCCAGATGCCATTTGTCGCCACGCGCCGGGGTCGGGGACCGGCGGCGAATGCGGTTGCATAGTTCCGGCCGAATTTTTCCGCCCAGTTGCGAACCGTTTCGTGGCTCACCGCAATGCCACGTGCCGCGAGCATCTCCTAAGTTACCGACAAGCTCAGCGGAAAGCGGAAATAAAGCCGGACCGCATAGCCGATCACTTCGGCGGGTAACAGTGGCACGATAAAGCGGATCACGAGGGACTCGCCATGATTGCTTCATTGACGCAAATTCATCCAGGATCCGTTAACTCGACGATGCCTCTTGGCGTCATCTGGTATTGCGGTTTCCTACGGCAGCCGTTCCATCATCTTCGACCTTGACGGGCTGAACGGCAACCGTCATCCAAAGATTAAAAGCCATGATCAGCGCTCCAAGGGTGAATTCAACGCCGCCAACGGCGCGAATGATATAGTAGGGGTGCATGGCTTCTATGGTATCGGCGAACTGATATAGCAGCAGGCCGTTATTGTCTTGAGCACCCAACATCAGGCTCTGTATTCTGCCGGAAACCCACATTGAGCCGACATAAAGCAAGACACCCAGCACCGAAAGCCAGAAGTGCCATTCCACAAGTGTTTTAGAATAGAGTGCTTCACGCTTCCATAACCACGGAACGAGGCAGTAAAGCGCACCGAATATCATCGGTACTCCCCAGACGAGCGTGGCCAGGTGGTGGGAGTCAACCGTCCAGTCGGTGTAATGCGACAGTGAGTTGACGGCTTTAACTGACATTAGCGGGCCTGTTAAAGTGGGCATGTCGTAAAACGCCACCGACACCATTATAAACGCTATCGCCACAGCAAAAAAACGTATGACCGGATCGGCAATCAGTTTGCTCCGTGCATCCGCCAGTGGCGTAAGACCGTTGACCATACCAGCCAAAAACAGCAGCCATAACAAGAATGAAAGGGCCATGCTGGTGTTTTGTGTCCAATCTGGAAGAGCCGTGTAGCGCAGATGGAACGGGGTTAACCAAATAAAATAAATGAGGCACAGCCCCAGGCAATGTGCGATCGCTAGTTTGCGTGAGTAAATGGCCTGCCCAGCACGCACTGGCAAAAACAAGTACATGGTGCCGAGGAAGCCCGCGCTCAGGAGAAAGCCCACTCCATCAGGGGCATGCCACCAATGCTTCACGCCCGGAAAAATGGTGTAAATCTTCGTTGCCAGAAATGGCACTGGCGTCATGACATTCATCACGATGTGCAGTATTCCGATGGTAACGATAAAGACGGCGAAGAACCAGTTCGCCACGTGGATGCGCGGCTCTTTACGGTTCCCAATCGTGCCGAAAAACATGAACAGGTAGACAATCCACGCCAGCGCAAGCCATAGGTTTGTGTACCATCCCACTTCGGCATTTTCCCTGGTGGTGACGCCCATGATGGAGTTTGCCCCCCCAATCACGATGAACGCATTATAGCTGATAAAGACGAACCATGCGGCGAAGCGCCCGTACAGATTGCCCCCGCAGGTCTGCTGCAGGGCATAGAGCGACGACGCCAGCAGTGCATTACCGCAAAATGCGAAAATCATCAAAGAGGTATGCAAAAAATGCAGACGGCCGAAATTCGTCCAGGGCAGATCGAAGTTCAGGACTGGGAAGGCCAATTGCCATACGAGAAAATCGCCAACGAGAAAGCCCGCTATCCCCCACACTAGGGCCGCAATGACTGCGGCTTTGATGACATCGTCGCCTCTGGCGTTGTACTTCTTGCCGAGCATCCCGAAGGATATGGCGCACGCCAAGGCCAGGATCGCGCCACGGAACTGTGTTCCGCTATCAGACGACGTCACTATCAGGATGATGCCAGCGATAAGTCCGACGGCGGCAAAAAACACCGCAAGCAGATCTGGAATTTTTTTGTTGGGCAGCGTCATTGTTCAATTCCGGGTTCATTGTGCATAGGCAACAAGGCAATCTGCTTGGGGTACGCAATTTCCACAAGCTTAAGATGGCGAAAGGGGATGAAAATAGATCTTCCATTATACCAGAGACGTACTTCTCCTGAAGGTGTGCCTTACAAAGGACTGCACCTGCGCTGACTTAGGGGAGCTGAAAGTCGGCTTCAGCGACTGCTTGGTGCGGTTTAACTGCCGCGATCCCAGACCACCGCAAACGTCAGCAGCCGACCCCACGCGAATGACGGGCGAGTGCCGATCCGTCAGGTCGAAAGCCGAAGTCTTGGCTTAGAGAGGGCATGTCCCATGCTGAGGAGCGATTTGCCGTTTTGGTCATGCGAAACCTTCTGAGACGGTCAGAAGCTGCAATTGCTTCATTCGGATTGCTTGGAACTCCCAAGACGTTCCCGCTCTATCGCAATAATGTTCTGCCATAAAGTCACAGGGGCAATCCCGGCGTAGCCGCTTTCCTGCCCGTCGTTCAGTTCGACGACGACCCATGAACCATCTCTGCATTGGGCCAGATCGACTACCAGGAACGTTACTTCAACCCGTTGAACCGCTGCCTGGGCAACAGCCAAAGCTGATTGCCGCTCTGCGCCGGTCCATTGATATTTTGGCGCCTGAGTATAATATCGGCCTTCCCCAACACATTTGCCACGCCACCAGAAAGTCCTGAATTCAAACGATGCTGGAATTTTTCCAGGTATTCCGCCTTCGATGGGGCGAAGAGGAAGAAATTCGCGGACAACTAATGTCTGCCAATTAAGGATAGGGTCTTGGCGAATCTGCTTGAGGACCTTATTAAACTCCTCCCTTGACCCGACGATTGAAAGCGCCTTTTGGTGTCGGCTTGTCTGGCGGCTCCCTTTGATGAAGACTGGCCAGGCGAACGAGGTTTCGATTTCTTGAGCTGAAGGAGGTTCTGCAAACCATTGACTGCGGGGTGTGAGGTCTGCAATCAATGGATACCATGCGGGCAATTCGCTCGCGCGAACGTGCATTTCTGGCGAGTGAACTAATTCAACGCCGCGTTCCAGCAATTGCGAAAATAGTTCATTATAGTTTGCCGCCGCGCCGAAGCGCCCAACAGCCCGCAGCGGTAACTCTGGTTCCCACGGCCGTCGAATGGCGAAGAAAGTGCTGAAGTCGAAGTCGTATGCCGGGACGCGCGTTGACGCCGTTGCCAGCCACAACACATCCTCAAGCAGAAACAAATCGAGGTTATCCGCACTCAGCAATTTACAGGACCATCATATTGGACTTCGCGATCTTCTAGATACTACCTGCCGGTCGTTCATGG
>JARRLC010000171.1:0-5182 GCA_037387425.1 Alphaproteobacteria bacterium | reverse complement strand
CCGGTTTTCGAACTTCGCGCGGAATTGGCTGCCGCCAGAGATGCTGCCCGCATTGAAACCAAGCTTGCTCGCCAGCGTCAGAAACTCGACAACCTTGCCGTGGTTGGCACCAGCGCCAATCCGCAAGCAAGCATCTTGGCCTGGATGGTCGGGGGCGTTCTGTCAGCGGATGTGTGGGAGCGCCTTATCACGATCTTCGTCGCTGCTCTCATTGAGATGTCGGCAGCCATGGGGCTGGCCATCACCGCACGCAGTGTCGTCGAAATCCTTGCGGAGCCGCAAGAGCCAGCGCCTGCGCCCGAGCCGCCTGAAACGGTTACCCCTGTGACGCTGGAACCCTCGCCGCTGACCGCCGTCGAACCGGAACTCGGCTGGCAGATGTGGTTTCAGTCCTGCGTGACCGCCCAGCAAGGCGGCAAGATCACGCCGAAAGACGCTTACAGCCATTATGAGGCGTGGGCGGCGCTCAATAATGTTGCGGCGGTGCTGCCTTATATCACTTTCGGCAAGCGCATGAACGAAGCGGTACAGGCTATCGGCGGCAAGATCGGGCGGTCGAACCAGCGCTTTTACGCCAATGTGACGCTCATTCAAATGGGGGCGAATGGCGTGCCGCTCCTTGAAGACCAGAAGGAGGGCGAGTGATGTTCTCCCTTTTCGCCCCGCGTGATTGCCGTCAGTCTATCGCTTTCCTGGAACACTTCCGGACCTCGCTCTACCCATGGACGCTGGTGGCTGCGGGCGGCCGGGGACGCACGCCAGTTGTGACGTTCACGCCGCAACTTCACGGCGCCGCCTCCGACTGGATCATGAAAATGCAAAAGCAAGGCCGCAATGTCTTGCTGCTGACGGCCGAAACCCACGGGAGCGTGACCGGCGTGAAGCTGGTGCGCGGGCATTTGCGCGGCACACGGCATTTCGGCGTCAAGCTGCTGCCAGGGCAAACACAAGCGCTGGAGGACTTTACGCCGAAGCCGTTCCTGCGCCTGGAAGCAGGCCAGCGCGTATATGTTGCCTGGCGGTTTATCAACGAAGTTCCGATTGAGCGCGCCGAAGCTCTGGCTGCCCGTGTTGCCGCGCTTCTTGGTGGCATGAGCTTGGGGCATATGCTGCCCTTGCCCGGCATCGTCAACGAGGGCGCGAAGGTCGAGTTGGTGCACCTCATCAAAGACCGGCTGAACGTGCTCACGGATTTTGCGGCCCCAGCCGCTTCCACAGTAGGAGCCGCGCCACCGCCAAGCTTTTTCACGGCAGCGAACACCATTACCGCCGAGCCGGAAAACTGGCTGTGGCCTGGCGTCGTGCCGTCGGGCGCGCTCACCTTGCTCAGCGGTCAGCCGAAGGCGGGCAAAACGCAGATCACGCTCGATGCCGCCGCACGCATCAGCGCCGGATTGTCCTGGCCAACGGGTGAGACAAGTGAGGCCGGACGCGTTGCTGTGTTCGAGTTGGAAGACAAGGCGGCCTCTTCCATCGTGCCACGCCTTATCGCAGCAGGTGCCGACATCAACAATATCCTGGTGCGTGATGCCAAAGACGGTCCGCTCAATCTGGCGGAAGACATGGCGGCAGTGGCGGCCTCGCTCGATCAACTGGGCGGCGTAAAGCTGCTGACGCTATCACCCTTGCTCGCCTTTTTCGGTCAGGCCGCGACGGATGACGCGGAAGTGCGCCGCCGGTTGCGCCCGCTCTTGGAATGGGCAGCGAAGACGGGCGCGGCAGTGATTGGCGTACTTCATCCGCCCAAGCGTTCTGGCCAATCTCTGGAAGCGCAATTTGCTGGCGCCGACACCTATCGCCGCGCCGCACGCGCCGCCTGGGTGGTGGCGCCGGACGCTGCCGACGAAGAGCCGGACATCAAACGCAAACGCCGCGCTCTCATGTGTGCAGGCATCAACGGCGCCAGCGACGACCTGCGGCTCTTTTTCCGCATCAAGGGGGCGACGGTCGATGGCATCGAGACCAGCCGCATCGTCTGGCAAAGCATCGATGAGCCAGACGCCGACATGCCCAGTGCTCCGGCCGGGCCGTCTCCTGTCACTCGTGATGAGACCCAGCCGATCAGCGTTGACGCTTGGTTGCGGCAGGCACTCAGCTCAGGCCCACGCGATGCGGCCGAGTTGAAGGCCGAAGCGAAAGCGGCCGGTTTCTCCGTCCGCACCCTTTATCGCGCTGTGAAACGTCTCGGGGTTGAGAGTTCCAGCGGCGGTTTCGGACAGCCGCGAGTGTGGCGGTTGCAGAGAGAAAAAGCACACGCCGACGGATGAACCGACGGTTCACCGACGGCACCGACGGATGAAAACGCCACGAATGGGGGTGGCACACATGATGGCACACATGGAGGGAGTGGCACAGATGGTGGCACAGATGAGAGTACGACGGTTGCGTTCATCCGTCGGTAAGCCGTCGAGCCTTGCTCAGCAACGTTTTTCTAAGGCATCTACGACGGATCGCCGACGGATGAACGACGGATGGCCGACGGCGCCGACGGAACGACCGACGGATGAAATGCCGTCGTTTTATCCGTCGTATCCCCATGTGTGCCACGTGGCACACATGGCACACATGGGCAAAGCTGGCGCGTCAGGTAGCCGATGTTTCAGACAGCGCATACAGCCGTCGATGCAGCCTGAAAACAATACGACAGGTGCGGGAGAGGCAACGCCCCACGCCGTGAAACATTAGTGTTTGTCTGGGGGCAGAAACGAAAAGAGGCCCAAACCGCGGCAACGGTTGGACCTCAGAAATGTATCGAATTTGAACCGCAACCGCATGCGGGTCACATCAACAGACGAAGCACCAACTTGAAGGGAGGACATCGCTGTGTTCAACAACAATGGGGAATACTCAGATTCTGTCAAGTCCGGTTCAACGTATTTCGGCCGTATAAGTGAGATTGCTTACCCCTTCCGTGATCACGCCGCACAGCTTCATGCGGCCGGATATTCGCCAATACCGATCATCCCCGGTACGAAACGTCCGGCTCTGCTTTCGTGGTCAGATTATTGCACATCCCCGCTGACACTGGCTCGCATCCAGGATTACGCCGCACGACACCCAACGGCCGCGCTCGGCATTGCGCTCGGGCTTGGCGGCGTTGTCGCTGTCGATGTGGATACGGTAGACCCCGAGCAATGCGCCGCGATCAACGCCGTTCTCCCAGCCTCGCCGGTCGTAAAAACTGGAGCGAAAGGCTTCACCGCCTTCTACCGCGCATCGGCGCCGATAACCTCAAGGCATTTTGCTGACACTCAGCGGCGCGGCATCCTCGACCTTTTGAGTGTCGGCACGCAAACAGTTCTGCCGCCCTCGGCACATCCTGCGGGGCATAATTACGGCTGGTTGTCAGCAGAAACGCTTGCAACCGTTTCAGTAGACCATCTGCCTGAACTCCCGACCAACATCGCCGAGCAACTTGAAGAAGCGCTTGAGCCCTGGTGTGCACGGAAAACCGACCTGCCGGAGTTGCGCATCAGAACTGGGGCGCCGCCTGTAGGGCTTGAGCAAAAGCGGTTCAAAGCATCGGCGCGCGCTGGATTGGCGCGCAAAGCGGCAGCGCTTGCTGAGATGGGTGAGGGCGGGCGCAACAACACGCTTTTCGCGCTTGCGGCGGGGCTCGGCCGCTACGTTTTTCACGGAATTTTACCCTACGCCGCGCTTGAAGCCGCCGCGCTTCAGGCATGCGCGGCCAACGGACTGCTGAAAGAAGACGGGCGTCCCGCTGTTCTGGCGACGCTGCATAAGGGGCTGGCGCGGGCCAAAGACGATCCGCTGCCGATGTTGAAGGATCGCACACGGAGGACCGCAAAATGCACGCGATAGCTATGACCACCATAGCGGAAACAACGCGGCTAAAACCTGTTGAACGCCAAGAACGCCCGAAGCTGCCAGACGGCTTTCGCTATCTGAAAGACGGCGCAATCGAATTTCTGTCGCCACGCAAGACAGAAGATGGCGACGAAGTATGGGCCTGGTTGTGTTCGCCTATAGAAGTGCTCGCAGAGACGCGCGGAGAAGACGAAAAGGGATGGGGACTGCTTCTCCGCGTAAAAACACCAGATAACGTGTGGCATACACAAGCAATATCGCGTGCATTATTCATGAGCGAAGGAGGGGAGTGGCTGGCGTTACTGTTCAACCTGGGGCTTAGACTTACGGCATCAAAACCAGGAAAGGAGCGCTTGCGCGCACTCTTAGCTATGACAACACGACATCAACGCGCGAGGACCGCAACACGGTCAGGATGGTATAATCCAACAACATTCATCCTGCCGGATGAAGCTTTCGGCGGCTATGCCGGGGAACACATCGTTTATCAGCCGGAACATCCTATTGCGCACGCCTACAAGCTATGCGGTACATTGGATGGATGGCGGCGCGAAGTGGCGGCAAGGGTCGTTGGCAATTCGCGCCTGGTCTTTGCTCTGTCGGCCGCGTTCGCCGGACCGTTTTTGCAGCCGCTTAACATTGAGGGCGGCGGCTTCCATCTGCGCGGCGACAGCTCAACCGGCAAAACCTCCTCATTACGAGTAGCGGGCAGCGTCTGGGGTGGCGGCCCTCTGGCTGGTTTCATGCAGTCTTGGCGGACAACGGACAATGGATTGGAAGCGCGCGCGGTGCAGCACAGCGACACGCTGTTTCTGCTGGATGAACTGGGCCAAGTGACTGGTACAGTGGCTGCGAAAATCGCCTATATGCTGGCGAATGGCGTTGGCAAACAACGCGCTGGCATTGCGGGCGAAGGCCGCCCCGCTGCTGAATTTCGCGTGCTGTTTTTGAGCACAGGCGAGGTATCGCTGGCTGCCAAGATGGCCGAAGACGGGCTTCCGGCCATGGCTGGCCAGGAAACACGTCTCATTGACCTTGAAGCCGATGCGCGGGCGGGCATGGGAGCGTTTGAGGACATCCACGGCGCCGCATCCCCCGCCGGTTTCTCCGACACGCTCAAGGCGGCTTGCAACACGCATTACGGCCATGCGTCGCGGGCGTTTCTGCGGCAGTTGCTTGCTGCGCCAGATGACGCTTTTGCAGAAGCGCGCTGCCTGATGGAAGCATTCGTCGCTCAAGCGTCTGCTCAATATAAAGACGGCCAGATTGAGCGGGCGGCGAAGCGTTTCGCTATCGTCGCGGCAGCCGGTGAAATCGCCTCGCAATGGGGCATATTGCCGTGGCCAGACGGAAC
>JARRLC010000170.1:0-5197 GCA_037387425.1 Alphaproteobacteria bacterium | reverse complement strand
GTGATTTTGGGCGGCGAGGAAGCTTTACCGTAGTCTCACGCTGCCTTGCGCCACCTAAAGCCGTTCCACAAATCTCCGCGCGCTATCCGTTGTCTTGCTCAGCGGCGGCAATCAATGCCAGAGCCTCTTTAGGGTCAAGGGCGCCGTCGTACAAAGAGCGTCCGGCGATCGCTCCGGCGATTCACGAATATTCCGGCGTCAGTAGACGGCGAATGTCTTCGATACCTGACAACCCGCCCGACGCGATTCCTGGAACGGTGACCGCGCGCGCCAATTCGGCAGTAGCGTCCAGGTTCAGCCCGGTCTTCACGCCGTCGCGCTCGATATCGGTGTGGATAATAGCGGCGACACCGGCGTCTTCGAAGCGTTTCGCAAGTTCAAGCGCAGTGATTTCAGTAGGCGCAGACCAGCCTTGGGTTGCGACTCGGCCGTCCCGCGCGTCGATGCCGACCGCAACTTTACCGGGATACTTGGCAGCCGCCTCGCGTACTAGGTCTGGGTTACGCACAGCCGCTGTGCCTAAAATGACACGAGACACACCTTCCGTGAGCCACGCTTCTATGATTTCAATCGAACGGATTCCGCCCCCAACTTGTACCGGAATTGATAGTTTTCCGGCGATGCGATGAACGGCTTCAACATTCACCGGTTCGCCCTCAAAAGCGCCATTTAAATCAACAACATGGAGGTACTTGAACCCCATACCCTCGAATGCCTCAGCTTGAGCCACCGGATTGGAGTTGAAAACAGTGGCTTCGCTCAGCACACCCTTGCGTAGACGTACGCAATCTCCGTCTTTCAAATCTATTGCAGGAAATAAAATCATCAGTCACTGTCCGTCAAAGTTACGACACAACGAATTGGCAGCATTGCCAGATTGAGTCGAGCGTTATTCGTTCGCTCCTACTTGTACGGCGTATGGAGCTGTGTTCTCATTTTTCAGGAGCGGCTATGACCATGCGACGTTATATCATTTCGTATGACCTTTACCGTCCCGGCAACAACTATTCAGAGTTCACTGCCGAGATCAAGCGCTTAGGCGACGATTGGGAGCACCCGCTCGCCAATTTGTGGATCGTTGATACTGATTTATCTGCCTCAGAGATTCGCGCAGCATTAAGTGAATATCTCGTTACCGGCGACAAACTATACATCAGCGAACTCGGATACGATTACGCGGGGATGGACATCGGCACCGGGAAACCTTGTCGTATCAGCGCTGTAGCGCCGTTCGAAAGGGCGCCAGTGAAGCTGCTGATTGATGTGCTTCCGCCGCATCAGCAGATTTACAACGTCGCGCGCGAATCACACCTGCTCATGGCTGCCACTTGAGAAAATTTGCAATAAGAGCCAGACCAAGTTTCTGGCTTTTCTCAGGATGGAATTGCGTGCCTGCGATGTTGCCTTTAGCCACAAGCGCCGTGATCGGCCCGCCGTAGTCGGTCTCGGCGATGAGAGTTCCCGCCTCAGCATTCATAAAAGCGTAAGAGTGCACGAAATATGCGTGCCAGCCATCAGCGCCAGTTGGGATGCCATCTAAAAGGGCGTGTTCGCGCGCTGGGTGGAGAGTGTTCCATCCCATGTGCGGAATTTTCAGACTGGCGTCGTTTGGCTCTATGTGGCGCACCTCGCCAGAAATCCAGCCCAAGCCGTCGGTAATCTTGTGCTCATATCCACGCGTCGAAAGAAGCTGCATACCGACGCAAATGCCCAGAAACGGCTTTTTCGCCTCTAGTACGCTGTCTTTTAGCGCCTCAAGCATACCGGGCACACGGCAAAGCCCTTCCAAGCAATCGGCGTAGGCTCCGACACCGGGCAACACGACGCGCTCAGCAGAGCGTACAGCCTCCGGATCAGCCGTAACCAAGATGCGCGCGCCCGTTCCACCTTCCGCAGCAGCGCGCTCGAAAGCCTTCGCCGCAGAATGCAGATTTCCTGAGCCGTAATCAATGATGGCGACAACCATGTGCTTTTGTCCTCAAACTTGGTCGGGCGATCATCCACCGTGAGCAGGAAACATGCCTATGACCGGTTGTCTGGATAAATCTTGCGTTTGTCCGGTGCTGGAAGCTGCATTCCTTACAGCTTCGCCATGCATTCCCAATGCTCCAGGCGCTGTCGTCTGGTATACCGAACCGCTTTTCGCCGTTGGCAGCCATTCTGACAGAAAGCGTTGTTCGGCTTCGTCGAGATTGCGTCCGCTTACGATGGCGATCATCGAATAACCGTTCCGTTCCAGCCCGTAACGTTGCAGATTGCGCGCTTCAAAAGCGAAGATAATGTTAATGAGAAAGCTTATAACCGCGGTGATTTCCGGCCCTATGCCCAACAGCGATACCGTGATCTCAAGAAACATCATCAGGCAAAAAAATGCGGCCGCCTCCCACCACATGCGGTTGAAGAGAAGCCAAATCAACGGCGCCAGAAACGCAAAGATGGAGAAACCTTCCTTAACGAAAACCAGCTCGGACGCCCGCTGTTCGATATCTTCGGACGCGGGATAACGCTCGTATATTGTGTATGTTTGCAACGCCGATCCTTCCTTCGTTCTGCGATGGCGTGTAACACTCAGAACATATAGACGGCTCTACGCCGGTTGTCGAACAGCTAGCTAATCGCACCGTCTTGATAATCTCTGCCGTATCTACGATATATGCACCAGTTTTGTCGAGAATCAGTATTGAAACACGAGAATATGACCCAACAATCTGCCTCTTTTCCCACATGGCGTGGGACAACCATTCTCACCGTTCGCAAAGGCGGACACGTGGTCATTGCCGGCGACGGTCAGGTTTCGCTCGGGCAGACGGTTATCAAAGCCAATGCCCGTAAGGTGCGGACGCTCGGCAAAGGCAATGTCATTGGTGGATTTGCTGGCGCCACGGCGGACGCCTTCACGCTTTTTGAGCGGCTGGAAGCCAAGCTGGAGCAATACCCAGAACAACTGGTGCGCGCTTGCGTCGATCTGGCGAAGGACTGGCGTACAGACCGCTATTTGCGCCGCCTGGAAGCCATGATGCTGGTTGCCGACCAAAATGCTACGCTTGTACTTACCGGCACAGGCGACGTGTTGGAGCCGGAGCATCACGTAATGGGCATCGGTTCGGGCGGTAACTACGCTTTCGCCGCCGCCCGCGCGCTGATGGAAACCGATCTGGACGCTGAAACGGTGGCGCGCAAGGCCATGGCCATCGCCGCCGACATTTGCGTTTACACCAACGGCAATCTCATTGTTGAAACGCTTGCCTCCGCTACCGAGGCATAAGCACACGAATCAGACATCCGCATACAGGCATCCGAGTTACACACATGACAGATTTTTCTCCCCGCGAGATCGTTTCCGAACTTGACCGTTATATTGTTGGCCAGAACGACGCCAAACGCGCCGTAGCTATCGCATTGCGCAATCGTTGGCGGCGTCAGCAGCTTGAAGGCGATATGCGCGAGGAAGTGCTGCCGAAGAACATCTTGATGATTGGTCCTACCGGCGTGGGTAAAACCGAGATTTCTCGCAGGCTTGCCAAGCTCGCTAATGCGCCTTTTATCAAGGTGGAAGCCACCAAGTTCACCGAGGTTGGCTATGTTGGCCGTGACGTGGACCAGATCGTGCGCGACTTGATGGAAAACGGCATCAGCCTTATTCGCGAAGCAAAGCGCAATGAAGTTCAGGCTAAGGCACATCAGCTAGCTGAAGAACGCGTGCTGGCCGCGCTGGTCGGTGCTGGCGCTACGCAATCCACGCGCGAAAGTTTCCGCAAAAAACTGCGTGATGGCGAACTGGACGACAAGGAAATCGAAATCGAGGTGGCCGATACAGGCGGCGGCATGCCAACCTTCGACATTCCCGGAATGCCGGGCAGTCAGATCGGCATGATCAATATCAACGATATGCTGGGCAAGGCTTTTGGCGGTGCGCGCACCAAGCGCCGCAAGGTTTCCGTGAAAGATTCCTACGCCACGTTGATCACCGAGGAATCTGACAAGCTGTTAGATCAAGAGCAAGTTGTGGCGGACGCCATCAAATCGGTGGAAGAAGACGGCATCGTTTTTCTTGATGAGGTCGATAAGATCTGTACGCGCTCGGAGCGTACTGGCGGCGATGTCAGCCGCGAAGGCGTGCAGCGCGATCTGCTGCCGCTCATTGAGGGAACCACCGTTGGCACCAAATACGGTCCGGTGAAGACCGATCATATTTTGTTCATTGCCTCCGGCGCGTTTCATGTCTCTAAACCGTCTGATTTGTTGCCCGAGCTGCAAGGCCGTTTGCCGATCCGTGTAGAGCTTGCCGCGCTGACGCAGGACGACTTTCGCCGTATCCTGCGCGAGCCGCAAGCCAGTCTTATCAAGCAGTATATTGCACTTATGGCGACCGAAGGCGTGACGCTGGATTTCTCCGAAGACGCCATTGACGCCATTGCCGATATCGCCGTGCAAGTTAATTCCAGTGTTGAGAATATCGGTGCTCGGCGCTTATCCACGGTGATGGAGCGCGTGCTTGATACGATCAGCTTTGAGGCATCCGACCGGGACGGCCAGACCATCGCCATCGACGCCGCCTATGTGCGTGAAAACGTGGGCGATCTGGCGAAAAACGCCGATTTGAGCAAGTTTATTTTGTAAGTGCGAGGTGTCCAGTCGGCTTGTTTTGGCGTGCTGGTGGTTCAAATCTAACGCTTCGAACCACTAGTACAGCCAGCCGGAAATGCTGACCCCATATGCTGCGAACGCTCATCAGCATTTCCAGCGGATAAAGCTGTACTAGAAACAATAGCTCGGCTGTACGCTTAACCGCTAAGAAGTCCTGTGAAAGCGTGCGGCATTTGGGGCAGGACTTGCCTAGCGGGGCGTACTAGTGCGCTGACACATCCAATAGATTCATATGTCAGCGCATCAGCTCTTTTGTTTACCTGATTACCCCGATGTCTCCGCCGGATCGTTCCCAACTCATTGTTTCGGATGACAAATCTGAAATGGAGGCAGCGTTGCAATCTGACGGCGTTATCCCCTTGATTATACGTCCATTCTCGTCATCTGAGCGGAGATATCGGGGTAATCAGGTTTGTTTATGCATCGATTTTACCAAATTCCGGTGTAACCTCCGTTTGGATTAATGCACTAGAATTTTTGCCTATGGATCAAATTGACCCAACATTTGAATAAGTTGATTGAATCTTGAAATCTGTGCGATGGGATTCAG
>JARRLC010000169.1:1094-6384 GCA_037387425.1 Alphaproteobacteria bacterium | reverse complement strand
TGCGGACAATGGCAGGTATTGGTCAGCGTTTCGATTGGCTCAACGTCCGGTTAGTGCGAACTCCTGATGTCGTAAAGGAAAGCAAAATCAACGCGCTGGGACGAGTGCCGCCGCCAGAGCAGCGGAAAGAGCGGCGGTTCAACAGTCAATTACCGCCATTCGTAATGTATATTCATGGGATCTTCTATTGAAAACGGCCTTGCTCACATTTCAGCAAAGTTGTTGTAGATCACCACCTCCTCTTTCGAAAGTTGGCCTCCGCGCGGATTGGCGGGTTTTACAGCCTTGCCAATGGCAACGAACATCGTAATAACATGGTCCTCCGGCAAGCTGATCAGCTTGCCCACGGCGTCGAAATCAAAGCCATCCATGGGACAAGTGTCGTATCCCAACTCTTTTGCAGCCAGCATCAGTGTTTGCGCCGCAATTCCGCAGGAGCGCATGGCCTCATCGCGCTGCACCTGATCACGTCCGCGATAATAACTGTCAATAGCGCTGACGAGATATGCCCGCGTAGCCTCGTCTGTCTCTCGCCAATAGCGGTGCGGCTCCTTTTCCCAAGCCCCAAGGTCGGCGCTAAGGACCACGAGCAGCGAGGCGTCCGTGACTTGCGCCTGATCCCAAGCCGCTGCCCGGATCTTTTTGCGCAACTCTGGATCGGTTACCAGCACGAAACGCCAATTCTGAATGTTGAAGGCGGTCGGCGACAGCATCGCCAGGGTCATCAGGCGATCGATCTCCACCTCGGACATCTGGTGATTGGGATCGAACGCCTTGACGGAACGGCGGGCTTCGACGGCTTCGGATACATGCATGGCATTTCCTTTCACGGGTAAATGGGACGCCTCTAAATATATGATGACGCGGTTACACATTCGAGAGTATAGCCACGACTTGGCTATTGTTTTGGATGGCGGCCGGGGTAGCGGTCTAAGCCGAGCGTAAGTACCATCAGAAAAGACGGTAGACACAAACATGCCTGTGCTGGATGACATTTTGAGTATTCGAAGACCATCGATTATTTGAACGGATACCATGATCCAATCAATTTCATGATTGATCAGCCTTTCGGGCGGATTGTTCAGTGTGTGTGGCCGGGTACAGCCATCATGAGAGAATTCCACTAACACCAACAATCGGGTGATATATCGCTTATAACTGTTGCGCATGCATTCGGGAAGTAGTTATCTCGCATGCATAATTTCTTTTATTTTATGAATCCAATAGACCATGGCTACATGCAAGTATTTTCTTGAAGCTCTTCTTTTGAAGATATTGTTTGTTTTGGCAGCAATATCCGTCATATATATTCCGGCTGGCAGTTTATGGGATTCTCTTTGTAATGGCGCATGCCTATGTAACGCGTGTGAATTGGCCAGCACTGCAATATTTGCTTGTGGCGCAGCAGCTGAAGCAAGTTGCTGGTTGAGAGATACTGGTGTAACGCGGCAGAGCATTTTGTTATATTACGGACTTATGGCAGGCTTACTTACCGCTCTCGCTGGCGGGGGGCTTATTCGCGATCTTCTTCTCTCATGGCAACGCCCGTTTTTCTTCGAAATCAGTCCGCAATTAATTACAGCATTTTTAGCAAGTTCTGCAGGAGCATGGCATTGTCGTAAGCTCAGATTTGGATCTGATCCTACACTTTGTATACTTGATTATTTATCACTTGGGGTTTTCGCTGCTGTCGGCGCGATGAAAGCCGTGAAAAGTGCAGGCGGTCTCTATGGCGACAATGTTATCGTTATCGCGTTTGTTTTTGCTGGTGCAACAGCAGCGGGCGGCGGACTACTGCGAGACTGTCTACTGCTGCGTCGACCTGCTGTTGCTCTCACTACTACATACGGTCTTATGGGAGCTCTGGGAGGTATAACACACATCGCATTGTTACGAGGATTTGAGATATGTGGATGGTGTAGAAACTCTTCCTTTTGTTGGATCAGTACGATGATAATCGTAGCCGTTATTGCAAAAATGACTAGTCATATGAGATTTGTACCACAGGAAGAAACGCCCAAATAAGAATGTGTGCATCAACCTCTTTGCCTATGAACTCGGCGCTGTCTATAGAGCAGAGCCGAAGCTGGTTCGCATAGTTTTTCTCTCTGTTGCGATTTTTTGTTATGTATTCGCAAGGATGTAGGCGCCGATAATTGACGCAGCAAGCAACGCTATTCGCACTGAAGCGGCCACACGATTGACGTTTGAACACAACCCAGCGCGTCGGTTTTGTTTTCCTCAACCACATCTGGAGATCGCACATAGCGGCCACTTGATGTGATCTTAAATCTTGCCCAATACCTGATGAGGTGGACGACGCCCGCTCCCGGCATGCATTGTGCCATAGGGTGATCGTTGAAAAAGCGAAACACGTGAGGAGACCGTCCACATGCAGGTTACTACTATTGGTTTGGATCTGGCTAAGAACGTATTTCAAGCGCATGGCATCGACGAACAGGGCAATGTCGTCATCACGCGGCAGCTTCGCCGCACGCAGATGATCGCGTTTTTCCGTAAGCTGCCGTCCTGTCTTATCGGCATGGAGGCGTGTGCGACGGCACATCATTGGGGCCGCGAGTTGACAGCGCTCGGACACTCGGTGCGCCTGATACCACCGAGCTATGTCAAAGCCTATGTCCGGCGTTCCAAGAACGATGCTGCCGATGCTGCCGCGATCTGCGAGGCGGTGACGCGACCGTCGATGCGCTTTGTCCCTATCAAAACGGTCGATCAACAAGCGGCGTTGGCCCTGCATCGCACGCGGGATCTGCTGATCCGTCAGCGCACGCAGCTCATCAATGCCCTACGTGCGCATCTGGCTGAAATTGGCGTTGTTGCCGCGACCGGCATTGAGGGCATGAAAACATTGTGCGAGATCGTAACCGATCCTGCGAAAAGCAAGCTATTGCCAGCCACTATGAAAACGGCCCTACAACCCCTTGTTCTTCAAATCGAGGCTCTTAGCGGAGAAATTGGCCAGCTTGAACGCGCTATCCATATACTGCATCGCGCCAATGAGGTCAGCCAGCGGCTTGAGAGCATCCCCGGCATTGGCGTCTTGGGCGCTACGGCGTTGACAATGATCATCACCAATCCGTTCCTCTTTAAATCGGGGCGCGAACTCGCCGCGTGGATCGGTCTTGTACCCCGCCAAAATTCTACCGGCGGTAAAACGCGGCTCGGCGGCATTTCCAAACAAGGTGACCGCTATTTAAGGCGCTTGCTGATTATCGGCGCCACAGCAGTGATCCGGCATGCTCGGACCCGTCCGGAAAAGTTCCCCTGGCTGATCAAGCTTTTGGCCAAGAAGCCGGTCAAACTCGTGGCGGTGGCACTCGCCAATAAGATGGTGCGCATTGCCTGGGTGCTTTTGGTGAGAGGCGGCACATATCAGAGGTCTGAGCTTGCTAAAGCGGCGTAAAGGGGCTCGGCAGTGGGAGGCTTGACGATGTGTCGGCGAGCACCAACGAATTTGTATACGTATCGCGAGGTCGGAAGGAAGCGGCTAAGCATTAGGATAAACCAATTGCGAGGGTGATAATGGCGTGATGCGAAACGGTCGAACCGTCGATAGGGAAAACCCGCCCAATGGCTTGGACTTTGAGCCCGGATACCTGATTGGGACCCAATCCGCGGATCACATCAGGGCCAGCGGTTATGTGACCGCGACAACAGGCCGGACACATGACTTGCACCCGACCACTACGCAAAACGTCAAATTCCTCTTGCAACGCGGGCGTCGTCCACACATGCCATTGTCCGCAATCGTGCTGACCACTAAGGCTTCGTTAAGCGCCGCACGGCCGCGATCTTCCTTGGCGCTGTAATGCAGCACCTTTTTGAACGGAAAGACGCTAAGCGCCTCGTCGGGTAAAGGCGGGCGTAGGACTTCCTGTTCAGGTCGGTCGCATTGCGTTTGCACAATCAGCACTGGGCGTCCTTACCGCTGAAATGGCGCACATAAGCCAGCCAATATCCGAGCGGCTCGTTACGGAAGGTGAAGCCGCCATAATCGTGCTCGCGGGTGTTCTCGGAGCCGGGCTGCCAAGCGAGCAGAAACATGGCGCGCGTTTTCAGAAACAGCGCATGCATGCCGTAATAGATGTCCTGGCCCCCCATAAAAATAAATGAAAAAAAGCACGTATCTCGTGAGATGCAACCGAATGCGAGCTGCGGCGCAAATGGCTGGCGGAAGAGGCGAAGCCACCAACAAACCTGCTACCGCCTCACCTGGTTCACCGCGACAGCGCTACACGTCCCACTTCATCGGCACCGCAAATCCGTGTACGATTGCTCCTCGTGAAAACAAGGGAACGCCCTGTCCGCTTTTTGTTTACGTTTGGGGTATGTGTGTAGGTCGGCTTTGTCGCGCGAGTGTCAGAGTTCCGCGTGCCGTTGATGCAGCGTTGCTCCACTGTGAACGACGGGCGGGTGCCGACTCGTCAGGCCGGGAGTTGACGCTGGGATGCTGGCGGCGGGGGGCAGGCGTTGAAGATATCACAATCACATTTGTCCCACCGCTATTCCGGTTTTTTGACCGCAGGTGCCGGTTCATGTATGGCGAAGCAAACTCACGGCTGCTTGCCGGGCACCTCTAATTATCGGAACACCGCACATAGTGCCAGGCATCGCACACCGGCTTGAAACCGATATTCGCGTAGCATCGGTTGGAAGAAATGTTGCGCAAATCGGTGTAGAGGCAAACCATGGTTCTTCCGGTCGCAAACAAACGCTCCACAAGCGCCGCGGTGACTGATCCGGCATGGCCGCGGCCTCGATAGGCGCTCCTCGCCGGCACCGTCGCCGCTCGCAACCCATAAGACATGCGGCATGCGCCGCCGCTTATGTCCAGGTCATCCACCCACAACGCGTTCGAAAGTACCATCACAACACAACCGTCAACCCGGCCAGTGGCGCTTGCCAAAACCGTCGTCGGACAGCTTCCACGAATAATTGAGGCTAGTACGCCTTATACGCTGAAAGTTCTATGAGAGCGTGCGGCAGATGGGTTAGAACCTTCGGTGGGGCGTACCAGTGACATCGTTAGATTCCACCGCGCCACTATGGTATTTTCCAGCGGATGGCTGGGGGGCAATCCGGCCGCAGGAAGCGATGCAGCAGCCGGCTGGTTTGATCCCGCCGGTCTCTTGGCGTTACCGAAGATTGCGGGGCTGAACGATGCCATTATCAAGGCGCAGATTAGCCTCCGGTTCAGGTACGTTCCTCCAAAATTCCGATAAATCGACATTGGAGTTAAGAGAGGCGCCGGATCGCTATTGGACCGGAC
>JARRLC010000169.1:492-1060 GCA_037387425.1 Alphaproteobacteria bacterium | reverse complement strand
GTATGACCTACGTTGAAAATCTGCAGGAATGCACTTGTAACGTGGCGCCCATCTTGACAGTATGGCGCAACCTAAGGTTTAGGGATCTGATGATTGATAACCTAAGATTGTTTCTAGTGATGCTGACAGTTTTTCAAGCAATGTGCTTCGGGAGCGGGGCCGCGCTGGCGCAGGCTCCTCAGAACGGGGCCCCCCCGCCAAGCAAGAACCAGCAGGTTTCGGCTGATCCCGATGCGCGTCCCTATGATGCGCAAATCTATCGGCTGTCGGAAATCCTGGGGGCGATACATTATCTCCGGGCTCTGTGCGGCGCGGGAGAAGGCCAGGTCTGGCGTAAGCAAATGCACGACTTGGTAAATGCGGAAGGGACAAGCGCCCTGCGCCGCGCGCGGCTGGTTGACAACTTCAACAAGGGCTATCGCGGTTATGCGCGCACTTACCGGACATGCACGAAGTCTGCCTTGGTGGCGATCAACCGCTTTATGAAGCAGGGCGTCAGCATCGCCGAAAGACTTTCCAACGAGAAGAAACATTGAGCAGAGAACCGTCCACCCGTTATGTACAAAGG
>JARRLC010000169.1:0-487 GCA_037387425.1 Alphaproteobacteria bacterium | reverse complement strand
TAGGGCTGTGATAGGAACGGGAAGCAGGGCGAGATTTGTGGGAGCGAACGCGTGTACTGGATGAGAAAGAGCGAAATGTCATACGACTCCGGCTCTACCATCGACGAGCAGAAACAAGCTGCACTCCGCTATATCATGGAGGCGTGGAACGAAGCTCTGTACGATGGTATCGAGCCCGAAATGCTGGCGAATGCTGCATTCTTCGCGGCTCTGTCGGATCTGGTGTCCACCTATGGGGAAGATGCCGTTGCCAAGATGACGGAAGGGCTCTCGCGCCGGATACATCATGGCGAGTTTACATTATACCGGGTAACCCAGTAACCCGAGGCGGCGGCTGATCGGGCCCGGTATCGCAAAGGGCAGTACCGAGGCATCCGCCGCGTGGCCGGTCAAACCCAGCGCCAGCTTGAAGAACAGCAGGCCGCCAAACGCAACCAACACAACCCCCGCAACTTGGTTGATGAGCTTCAAGCGGCCTTCATTGATG
>JARRLC010000168.1:0-5308 GCA_037387425.1 Alphaproteobacteria bacterium | reverse complement strand
ATACCTATGAAATCTCCGCCCAAGCCCATCGGTGTAGGGTTCCAACGATGGTGGGTTTTGCATGCGCTTAACCCACCATCCGCAGAAAGAGACTTACGTATTTCGGTTCATGCGGTGCTCAATCAAGTCGTTCACCACGGCGGGTTCCGCCAGCGTGGAAATGTCGCCCAGGTTGGAGAAATCGTCCTCGGCGATCTTGCGCAAGATGCGGCGCATGATCTTGCCGGACCGCGTTTTCGGCAGGCCGGGCGCGAACTGGATGAGATCGGGCGTGGCGATTGGGCCGATTTCCTTGCGCACCCAATTGCGAAGTTCGGTGCGTAATTCATCGGTGGCAACTTCGCCCCCCATAAGCGTGATGTACACGTAGATGCCTTGGCCCTTCACATCATGCGGATAGCCGACGCATGCGGCTTCGGCCACTTTCGGGTGCGCGACCAGTGCGGATTCCACTTCAGCAGTGCCCATGCGGTGTCCGGCGACATTGATCACATCGTCTACGCGGCCGGTGATCCAGTAGAAGCCGTCTTCATCGCGACGGCAGCCGTCGCCGGTAAAGTACATGTTCTGATATGTGGAGAAATAGGTCTGCACGAAGCGTTCGTGGTCGCGGTAAACGGTGCGCATCTGCCCCGGCCAGGAATCAAGGATAACAAGATTGCCTTCGGCGGCGCCTTCAAGAATTTTGCCATCCGGATCGACCACGGCGGGTTTCACACCGAAGAACGGGCGCGTAGCTGAGCCGGCTTTCAGCGGCGTTGCTCCGGGAAGCGGCGTAATGAGAATACCGCCGGTTTCGGTCTGCCACCAGGTATCGACGATGGGGCAGCGCTGTTCGCCGACGACGTTGTAATACCATTCCCACGCTTCCGGGTTGATCGGTTCGCCCACCGTGCCGAGCAATTTTATCGATGCACGGCTGGTTTTCTTGACGTGATCGTCGCCTGCGCCCATCAGTGCGCGGATGGCGGTCGGCGCGGTGTAGAAAATGTTGACTTTGTGCTTATCCACCACGTCCCAGAAGCGGGAGGCGGTTGGGTAATTCGGCACGCCTTCGAAGATGAGCGATGTCGCGCCATTGGCAAGCGGTCCGTACACGATATAGCTGTGTCCGGTGACCCATCCGACGTCGGCGGTGCACCAATAGATGTCGCCGTCTTTATAGTCGAACACATATTGATGCGTCATCGCGGTATAGACCAGATAGCCGCCGGTTGTATGCAGCACGCCCTTGGGTTTGCCGGTGGAGCCGGATGTGTAAAGGATAAACAACGGATCTTCGGCGTTCATCTCTTCAGGCGGGCAATCGGCGGAAACGGTTTCCATTTCCTCATCGTACCAATGGTCGCGGCCCTCTTTCCAGCCCACTTGCGCGTTGGTGCGTTTCACGACGAGCACTTTTTCGATGGTCGGGCATTTTTCCAGCGCTGCGTCCGTATTGGCTTTGAGCGGGATTTTGCGGTTGCCGCGCACGCCTTCATCGGCGGTAATGATGATGTTGGAGTCGCAATCCTGAATGCGTCCGGCGAGGCTATCCGGCGAAAATCCGCCGAACACCACCGAGTGGACGGCGCCAATACGCGCGCAAGCCAGCATGGCGTATGCGGCTTCCGGGATCATCGGCATGTAGATGGTGATGCGGTCGCCTTTTTTTGCGCCCAGCTTCTTCAGCACGTTAGCCATGCGTGACACGCGCTCATGAAGCTGTGCGTAAGTAATTTTGGCGTCCATCGCCGGATCGTCGCCTTCCCAAATCAGCGCAACTTGATCTGCGCGGGCGGGGAGATGCCGGTCTACACAATTGGCGCAGACGTTCAGCGTACCGTCTTCGAACCATTTGATCGAGACCTCACTGGATGCGTAGGAGGTGTTCTTGACCTTGGTGTAGGGTTTGATCCAGTCGATACGCTTGCCGTGCTCTCCCCAAAAACTTTCGGGGTTGTTGATGCTAGCGTCGTACATTTCTTGATATTTTGCGGCGTCAGCGTAGGCGGTGCGTGACCATTCGTCCGGCACTTGATGGACTTTGATCTCGGACATGCGATCCTCCCCTATGATTCATAACGGAAATATTTTTCGGCATTATGTCGTCGTGTTTTCGTTCCCGCAAGCGAACCTTGGTCGATAAAAGCTGAGAATTGGTCGGAAAGGGCAGGGGATGTTGGTTTAACGGGAATTTGCAACGGGGGCGCTCTCCAGATTTACGTGTTACTACGTACGCGAGGGGGACGTGATATTCGGAAAATAGGCTTTATGAACGGTGAATATTACGACGGGGGCATAATGCTCTGAGCCGGTAGAGTATGTTCTATAGCTTGTCTGGAAATGTATCGGCTGCATAAGGAACTGTGGTTGGGAGCTTGCCACAGCAACGTCCGGGGAGCGATAGCGGGAAATACCGTCTTGATCATTTCGAATAATGCTTGGCGAGCGTTTACCACTCAAAATCCGGATAGATCGTCGTGTGGCGAAGCGCAATACAAGGGGGATGACACGGCCAAAACTCCCTCGAATGGTTTATTTTGTGCGGATGTGAACAACGTGTTAAATTATGTGGATCGTGTTTCCTAGGCGAGCCAGCTTGGTCAGCTTTGTGCCAAGCGTGAAACATAGGATCGTGCATATTTTTGTGATTAGCTCATATAGAAGCACAGATAGTATATCCGCATATGTTGCAAAGTTAACTTTGGAGCTGCATTGCATGTCGCATGTATTCCTTCGGGGGTTCTTTGCTTCTTGGAGTGGGATATACCTTAGCGGTACTGTAGGCTGAAAATACACCAATGTGCCGAGGAAATACATAATTGGCCGAAAAGTACCATCGTATCAAGGTTCTCAAGTATAGTAAGGGGTGCTGATGAAACCTTTCGATGACCTGAGCGGTTATTCCAAGAAGACGGTCCCTGAGATGATCCAATTGCTTTGGGCTTTGTATGCGGACATGGTAACAGATCCTGCGTTGGCAGATTCAGCACGTCAAATTCGCTCCGTGGCTGAAGAGTTGGAGCGGCTCAGGGAAATGGCGCGGCAGGTGTCGCTGGAAGACAGGCACCGGGGAAGCCGGGGCAAAAAGCGCAGCACTAGAAGAGTTAAACGTCAAACTCAGGCGCGTGAAGAGGCGACGGAATGGCTGCGTACTGTGCGCACCGCTACGCCATCAAAACACTAAAACTTTATCCGGCGCGATTAGCTCACGATAATTACTCACAAGCATAGCACAACGAGCTAATGCTCAACTTATGGCGGAGGGCTGTTTCCAGCTCCCGCTTGAAATGAGCTTTTAAGCACGCCGTACTTGATTGGCAAGACGGTTGGCCGCATGTATATAGAAGTTCTATCAGCTTTGACGCTCAATGGAACAGGGCCGACCGAAAGGACCGAATATGCTAAGCCTACCGCAAATACTACTCGTCCTCCTGGTGATCGTGCTGGTTTTTGGGCGGGGGAAAATCTCTGAGGTGATGGGAGACGTCGCCAAAGGTATTCGCAGCTTCAAAAAAGGCATAAGCGAGGATGACGAATCCGCTGCCGAGGCCAATTCATCGCCAAAAGTGATTGAGGCAGATAAAGAAAAGCCTGTCTCAGATGTGAACCGTGAGCAGCATAAAGTCAGCTAGCGCTCTGACGCGTTGATGTGTTTCGTGGTTCACAATGCCGTGAGGCAGGCCTGATATGTGAGCCACAAAGTCACTCAAACCTTTAGCTGTTGCATCTTTTCACCCGACAGCGGCTATGTCCCTCGTAGGGATTGGTGCGTTTTTGCCGATGCATCAATTTGACCCAGCGTCGGCAGTGCCCCAGTTTGGGGAATGCACTATGCTACTTTAAAAGTCCCCTTTTGATACATTCCCCTCCCTCCTATTGCTTTTTCATCGCAGGCACCGCCTCATAATCACGTGAATGCATAATTAGCTATTGTTGGGGCGATAGAACCCCTGCTATTAGAATTGGCAATAGGCAGTTTTTCTCTGTGTGTTAATGGTGTTAGAGAGCTAACTGTAGCTTATCCGTCCGGAAGCTCAGGGGGACAATAAGTGGATTTCGCATACTTTCTCCAGTTGCTTATCAATGGTCTGACGTTAGGAGCGATTTACGGCCTGATAGCTATTGGTTATACGATGGTCTATGGCATCGTAGGCATGATTAACTTCGCACACGGCGAAATTTTCATGATAGGTGCGTTCCTGGCGTTTATTGCCTTTTTGGTGCTCGTCACTATCGGGGTTACGGCAATACCGTTGATACTGGTCTTGGTTTTGCTGTTCGCAATGGTCGCGAACGCTGTTTGGGGCTGGGCGCTGGAACGAGTCGCTTACCGGCCATTACGAACGTCGTTTCGCTTAGCGCCACTGATAACCGCCATCGGAATGTCCATCGTGTTGCAGAACTTCATGCAACTCGCACAGGGCACGCGCTCCAAGCCGCTTGATCCGCTTCTACAAAAGCTGGGAACTGACGCCTGGGGTATCGGGATCTTAACAGAGCGCTACTCTATCATGCAGGGCGGTACATTCACCGTCACGCTGAGCGCTATTCAAATCCTGATTATCGCCGTAACCATAGTTGTGCTGATGGTATTCTCTTATATCATCGCCCGTACGCCGCTGGGGCGTGCTCAACGCGCTTGCGAACAAGATCGCACCATGGCGTCGCTTCTCGGCGTCAACGTCGATCAGGTGATCGCGCTCACCTTTGTGATGGGCGCCTCGCTCGCCTCGGTCGCCGCCTTGATGTACTTCCTGTATTACACCGCGATTGATCCGTTCATTGGCTTCGTGGTGGGCATCAAGGCGTTCACAGCGGCTGTGCTCGGGGGGATCGGGTCCATACCGGGCGCGGTGCTTGGCGGGTTAGCCATTGGCTTCATCGAGATGTTTTGGGCAGGATACTTCTCGGCGGACTACAAAAACGTCGCCACATTTTCAATATTGGCCATTGTGCTGATATTCAGACCATCAGGGTTGTTAGGCCGCCCCGAGATAGAGAAGGTCTGAGCCATGGCAGTTGCGAAAGAAAACGCGTCAAACGCAAACGAATCCACATTTGACGTAGCAGAAGCTGTCAAGCAGTCGGCTATCGTTGGCGGCATCGCCTTTTTGCTGTTCGTCGCGATTGTTGGTATCGAGATCAAAACAACTCACAGTACCATCATTCCGCATTATCGGCTTGAAGTGGCTATTGGGCTTTCGCTTGGCATTGCACTTCTCCAGCTTCTGTTTAGCTGGGTATCGTCGCGCCGCGCGCTCCCCGTTAAAACGCCCAAAGTATCAAGTGTGAATATCTGGTACTTGCCGCTTGCCGCCACATA
>JARRLC010000167.1:0-5372 GCA_037387425.1 Alphaproteobacteria bacterium | reverse complement strand
CGAACTTCGTCAGATTTGGTTTGCTGCAAAAGGGCGAAGTCATAAGACTGTCCCTTAACGATTTTGGGGTCTTCAACGGTTGAAATTTCGTCACGCAGCGTTCTGCGCAGGTTCTCAAGGAACAAATTGCGAAGCTGGCTGAACTGGCGCGGTCCATGCTCCTTATCGATTTCGCGCGCGTTTTGATAGCTGATGTCCAGAAGCGCAAACGGAACGCCGGTCGCATTGAACTGCTTGGCTTCATCGTTAAGCGCAACGACAAGATCAAGCGGCAAGTCGGAAAAGCGCAAACGTTGCTGGGTAAAGCCTAAGAAAGCAATTCCAGCTTCCAGAAAACCCATCGCTTTGTCGGTCAAGGCGTAAGACTGGATGTCACGGGTTGGGATTGCATCGCCATCGGTGTGATGGCCGCATGCAAGGCAAACAAAACCAACCATCGGTTCGGATGTCTGATGACCGCAATTGCCGCAAACGATCATCGTGCCGGGCTTGTCGTAATCGCTGCCGAAATGTGTCAGCTCCCTACGGCATTTGGGGCAAACCAGATCATCGCCACGGCGAAAATCCGATTCCGGTCCCAGATAGGCACATTTGAAATGATGCAGATAGGGTTCTTCCCTGAGATTCGATGAACGGCACTCAGGACACTCTTCGCGCACGTTAAACTGAGAAGAACCGCAATTGCCGCAAACATGAACGCGGTCGAAAAACGTCTGTGACAGAAAGCCGCTTTTGACTAGCTTGCTTGCTTCGTTGATGACGGTTTGACCATCGAACAGAATATTGTAATTCACGATTGCTTGGGATGCGCCATTGTAGCTCGGCTTCAACGGCGTTTCCGACATGAATATTCTAGCTAAAATCTTGTCGCTGATATCATTGGCGAGCAGGGCGTCGGGATGCAGACGCGCCCGCCGGTTGTGGAAGGTTTCGATTACTTTCGATACCGCGTCCGTTTCATTCGCAGCGAGTTTGGAACAATCGAGATCAGCCATGACGCCAAGCGTTCCGGTCATATCGATAACCGGGAAAAGGTGCAGGCTGGCCGTTTGCCACACGCGGGCGAGGTCAGCGGGCGTTGCCGGTTCCTCGATCAGCAGCGCGTCTACATTGCCGTGTTGAACGGTTGCCTGTAAGGAACGGCCTGTCAGGTTCCTTGTGTCAAAGTCGGCCGGCCAGCGCACAAAGTTTCTGCCAGCCGCAAATTGCGGTGGAACTGTCTGGGGGCGCAGCGGCTGTTCAGTTTGCTGGGTGCTGAGGGGGGGAGCTTCTACCGGCTTAACATTTTGCTTTTCGGTCCGGGCAGAACGATCCTGGGGAGTGGCCTCCTCAACAACGCGCGAAATTTCTTGAATATCGACAGGTTTCGGCACCACTTTGTCGAAGTTTTCGCAATTGGCCTCATGAGCCAAGAGACCTTCCACATCGCCCGTGATCGCCACGAAGTAGGGGCGTTGTCCTCCACTGGATTGCGCCAAGTAGGATGCAACGACTTCCACGCCGTCTTGTCCGGGAAGGTGAAAATCTAAAAGCGCAACGTCATATTTATTGCGCAACAGCGCCTCAAGCGCTTCGTCGCCATCCTTGACGATATCGACGCGATGTCCGTGTTGAGACAGAACAAGCGTCAACAGATCCTGGGTGATTGAACTGTCTTCGGCGATCAAAACGCGCTGCTGTCGCTCAGGCGTGTCATCGCTGCTCGATAAATCAAAAATGGTATTATTCTGAGCGACCCCTTCCATAACAGCCCTTTCAAAGAAAATGAATGAAAGCGGGATAAATTTCACGCCTGCAAAATATATTCCAGCACATCTAAATTCGATCATAATTCTGATAGGCAATTTTGCTGTTAATTAGCAAACAGTACCTGAATTATTCACTTGGTAACGACAGTAGCGCGAACTTCTTCGCGTAAAATATTTGTTGAATGCACTTGTGTAATATATGCGGGAACATGTCATTTTTGAACATAGTGCTACTATTCGGTAACGATTATGTCCACAGCACATGATGATAAACAAACGATATTCAGAAGCCTTGCTTTTAGGTTGGGGCTTATGATGACCGGTCTTATCGTCGGCACCGCAGCGATTATCGGCTTTCTTCAATACCGGCATAACACGAGCGTACACATCGCCCGCGAGACAGAACGGCTTAATTTCACCGTTGAGAAGTCAATCTATTTTCTGGATGAAATACTCAGCGCCGCCCCCCGGGAGGTTCTCTTTCTTGCTGGCGCTCCAGCGGTAGAAGGCATTGTTCGGGCACATAAAAATAACGGTATCGATCCTGTCGATGGTTCAAGCGTCGCGAACCTGAAAAACAGGCTTGCACAGATCTTCACCTTGTTGACGGCGGGCGATCCCAACCTTCTGCAAGTCAGGTTGGTTGCAGCGGATGGGCAGGAATTGGTTCGTGTCGATCGCCAGAAACAAGACATCGTGCGTATCCCGGACAATCAGCTTCAAAACAAAAACCAACGCAACTATGTCATGTTAAGCCATAATAAACCTGAGGGAACGGTCAGGTTTTTCGGCATCGATCTCAATCGTGAGCATGGCGTAATCGAAACGCCCCATATGGCCGTGCTCAGAGCCACAACGCCTGTATATTCAAAGTCCGGAGAATATTTCGGACTCATTATTATAAATATCAACATGAATTATGTTTTTAACAAAATATCAAATTTGTTTGATCGTAATAATCTACTATATCTAACAAACAGCAATGGCGATTATCTTATTCATCCAGATAATTCTAAAGCATTTGGCTTCGATATTGGACGTAGTTTTCAGATGCAACATGAGTTTAAAGCGATAAAATCCTTTTTCACTCCGAACGCCCCAGAGAAACTAACATTAAAAACAGCAGATACTAATGGGGAAAATCTCGCATACCTTGCCAAATATCGCTACGACCAGAGCAACCCGTCTCACTTCCTTGCCGTGGCTGCGTTTTCGCCGATAACCAGCCTGTTTGCACAAGGCTATAACGCCCGTACCCAAATTATTTTGGCAACCGCCTTTCTTGCGCTCATCGGCGCAATTCTCGCTGTGATTTATTCCATTTACATGCTTCGCCCCTTGAGCACATTGAGCAAAGCAACAGAATTGTTGGCGAGTGGGGCTTCCTTAGACACCATCGAAGTTCCCATAGAGCAATCCAACCTTGTTGGTTCGCTCTCCCGCTGTTTTATCCGAATGGCGACAACTCTGAAGGAGAAAGAAACAAGCATCAAAGCCATTCTCAGTACGGCGTCCAATCCGATTATCACTATAGATAGCGCTGGCGTCATCCACGAGGCCAACGATGCCACCACTCAGTTGTTTGGCTATTCCAGAGAGGAATTGGTTGGCGCCAATGTCACAGTGCTGATGACTGACGAGATTCGGGAACGCCACACTCATTACTTCGGGCAATACCAGGAACGCAGTAAGTCTGAAACTTCCGGAACGGCTCGTCAGGTTGTAGCGCAGCATAAAAATGGAACGATTGTACCCATCCATATCGCTGTCGGAGAAATTTCCTTACACAATCAAAGGATGTTCACCGCCATTATCACTGACCTGACCGAACTCAAGAAACTCGACAAAATGAAGGACGAGTTCGTTTCCACCGTCAGTCACGAACTGCGCACACCGTTGACTTCCATTAAGGGAGCGCTCGGGCTGTTGGATTCTCCCGTGCTTGGCGAGTTGCCTGAACAGGCTAAGTCAATGATCAGGATCGCTCACAACAATAGTGATCGCCTCGTGCGCTTGATCAACGATATTCTCGATATTGAAAAGATTGAAGCGGGCAAAATGAATTTCACCCTCAAGGAGATAGAGCTTTCGCCGTTTCTTGCCCGGGTTGTCGATGCCAATCGCGCCTACGCTTTACAGTTTATGGTTATGATCGAGCTTTCGCTAATCGATGAAAATTCAAAAATTATCGGCGATCCCGACCGGCTTGAACAGGTTGTGACCAACCTGCTTTCCAATGCCGTAAAGTACTCGCCAAAAGGCGGTAGAGTGTTTGTTACTGCAGAAGGCCGCGCCAATACGGTTCGCATCTCAATCCGCGACGAAGGATCGGGCATTCCAGAAGAATTTCAGAAGAAAATTTTTAGCAAATTCGCTCAAGCCGATTCTTCGGACACAAGAGCGCACAGCGGTACCGGTCTCGGTCTCGCCATCAGCAAAGCCATCGTCGAACACCATGGTGGAACAATTGGTTTCAACACAACTGAGAACAACGGCACGACATTCTACTTCGATTTACCGCTGACAAAGGCGAAAACGGAAGACGCTCCAACGGCAATTGTACTCTCCGCTTAAATTTTTCTGGATAAGGGGAAGAAAGAATGAACAGAGAACTTAAACGTATTACCTATGTCGAGGATGAACCAGACATTCGGACAATTGGAGAACTTGCGCTCACGAAGGTCGGTAATTTTACCGTCGATGTATGCAGTAGCGGCGCCGAGGCACTCGAAAAAACGCCGCAGTTTAAGCCTGACCTCATTCTACTAGACGTCATGATGCCCGGCCTTGACGGGATCGAAACCTTTCGTTCTCTGCAAAACATCCCTGAGACCGCCGGTATTCCATTGATTTTCATGACCGCCAAAGCCCAGAAACATGAAATTCAAAGCTACAAAGACCTGGGCGCCCTTGATGTCATCCCAAAGCCATTTGACCCAATGACCTTAGCAAAGGACATCGCAGCGATATGGAATCGAATGAGCGACGAATGAGCAAGCAGGATTTGCAAGATCAATTCCGCGCACTTATCACCGGGCATTGCGAAACACTGGCCTGCGAACTGCTTGAGATAAAAACCTGCCTTGACGGCCTGGGGCAGCCGGGCGTGGTGGAAGCGGACGCCATTGCGAAGGGCTTTGCCCTTGCGCATAAAGTTAAGGGCAGCAGCGGTACGCTCGGTTTTGCAGAAATCTGCGCTGCGGCGGAAACGTTGGAACATTACCTTCGTGATCTGGGCAAAAGCGGCGCCGCCTTGGGCCCTTCCGAACGGGAACAAATCTTTGATCACTACGATCTTCTTGCTTGCCGGATCAATGCCATAAGCCCCGAACAGTCATCCTTGTTCAACGCCTAATTTCCGGCTGTTGGGAACTGAACAGCGTCAAGTTCGCTCACTAAACAGGGCTGTTCAACAGCTCTATTCTTCGTGGCAATGCGTGTGACATCAGGAGTTCCTGAGCGGGAACTTTTAGTTGCATTTTGGGCTGGTTAATGCTACAAGTTCCCGAACTCGCACATGTGCAACCACAATGACCGCCAACCGCACCATCCCGCATCTCCTTCGTTCCGCCCCCGCATTGGCAGCACGTTTCGGCGCCATGATCCGCGAGCGCCGCGAGGCGT
>JARRLC010000166.1:0-5465 GCA_037387425.1 Alphaproteobacteria bacterium | reverse complement strand
ACAATCAAGCACGTGTTAGCGAAAATTATCTGCGGAACAAGCGATGGCCAGAAATGGATCGGCGGGACGTTCCGCCGGATTGGGATCGCAGGCAGCGTTGCGCGCCGCGATCTATCTTCGGGTCTCAACAGGACGGCAAGCGGAAAAGGATCTTTCGATCCCCGACCAGAAGGCGCAGACAAAAGCATGGTGTGAGGCGCGCGGCTGGACGGTCGCAGCCAAATTCGTCGTTCAGCGACCGACGACAAGCGCCCCGAGTTCCAGCGCCTCTGCGACGGCGATAACGCTTTTGACGTCATCGTCGTGCAATCCTTCTCGCGCTTCTTCCGCGACGCCTTCGGTCTTCCGTGTAAGCTTGAGCAGCCGCCCGCCATTACGATCCTCAAGCACCCAGATTGCACCGTCCGGCCCTTGTTCGACCTCGCGGATACGTTTGCCCCATTCGAAGCGCTCTGCTTCTTTCGCCGTTTCGCCATCGAGATCGACACGGATCAGCGCCCTTGAGACCAGTCCGCCAATGAAAGCATCTCCCTTCCAGTCAGGGAAAAGCGCGCCATCATAGATCACCAGGCCCGAAGGCGCGATCGAAGGCACCCAATAGGCTTTGGGCGCATTGAACTCGGGACGCGTATCGTGATCCGGGATCGGAATGCCTGAATAATGGTCGCCATTCGATACGATCGGCCAGCCGTAATTGCTTCCCCGTAAGATCAGGTTCAATTCATCGCCATGGCGCGGTCCCATTTCATGTGCCCACAAGCGCCCCGCTTTATCAAAGGCAAGGCCGAGCATATTGCGATGGCCCATGGTCCAGAAAGTCTTGGCCAACCGGCCTTTATCCTGCCAAGGATTGTCGTCCGGCACACTGCCATCGTCATTCAGGCGGATAATCTTGCCGAGAGCCGTATTGAAATTCTGTGCTGGGGTCTGCTTCTGCCGTTCGCCGGAAGTAATGAACAGCTTGCCGTCAGGTCCGAAGGCGATGCGGTGACTATAGTGACCATAGCCCGGAACCTTTGGTTCTTGCGTCCAGATTCTTGTCATGTCTGTTAGTTTCGGAACGCCGCCAGACAAATTAAGTTTCGCCCGCGTGACGATGGCGCCGGCTGTCCGCCCGCCATTGAGCGTTTCAGCGCTTGAAATGTAGACATAACTATTTTCTGAGAAATCGGGATGCAGCACCACGTCGCCTAGCCCGCCCTGACCGCCATAAGCGACCTTCCACATGCCTCTAACTTCGGTTTTCCGGCCAGTCTGCGTGACGTGGTACAGTTTCCCGGGTTTTGTCGTGACCAGCATCGTGCCATCCGGCAAGAAGGTCATCGCCCAGGGGGCGTTGAAGGAGGTGATCACACTGGCCTGGATAATCGAGCCGTTATTGCCGGTTATTTCGAACTCTGCGGCCCTGGCAGGGGGAAACGCTGTTATGATGCTGCCAATGACAGCGAATGCTATGAGGAAAGCAAATATGCGCATTGGTCTTCTCTTTGTCTGCGATAATTTAGAGAATGGCTTCTCGCCGCTGAACGCTCCTGATGGGAAAAGTGTTGATGCCACTTTATCCGCCTGTCTTGGCGACATGCTGCTCAACTTTCGCCAGAGTTTCCTGTGGCAATCTCATTGCTCCGGTCGCCCTGTGATTACAGCTTCGTAGGTCTGGCGGATCAGTTCATCGGCAATCGGAGGAGGCGCCTCGCGGCATTCCAAATGCATCCGCACTGCTGCCAGAGGAACCTCAACCAGCGCAAACCGCACACGCCTGAGGGTATTGGGGCAATCACTGCCAAGCGTGGTTTGTGCGAATTGTGTGACCGCGGTCTTGAAACTCTTTTCCTGGCTGATGACGCCGCTACGCAGGGTTTCCGGCCAATCTCCATGCACGAAATCGCTACGGCGGTAAAGCAGCAGCAGGCACGCATCGTCTAGATTTTCCCGTGCCCAGGCGGGAGTATGCAATGCTGCCGCCAGCCCATCGCCGGCTTTAATGGCCGCCATAAAACCTTCTTGAAAAGCGAGCACCGTTTTGAGCCACAACTCACCGAGCAAAAGATCGCGCGAGGCAAATCGGTAGTAGAAAGAACCGGCTGGCGCTCCCAGGCGCTCAATGACGGCGCCGACGGTGACAGCCGCCGGACCGTGTTCGCAGGCGAGCGCGCGGGCTGCTTCGAGAAAATCCGGGCTGGTAAATTGGGGACGGGCCATTTCTTTATAGACTCCACATTCTAGAACTAATATTCTAAATGGACGCGCTTGAAATGCAAGGAGGAGTTCGTGAACAGCTTCATGATTTATGCTGCGGCAATCTTAGTTACAATCACAGCGGGCGCCCACTCCATTCTTGGCGAACGCCGCCTCATAGCCCCGCTTCTTGGCACTTCTCAAGCCGGACCAGGAATTTTGCAATACGAATTGGCGCGCCGGATACTGCGATACGCTTGGCACGCCACATCGCTGACTTGGATCGCAGTGGCCGCTATTCTCATTATCGTGGATACACTTCCACCATTACCGCAAGGCCGACTCATCGTTTTTATTATCGGCGTCTCCTTCCTGGTCATGGCGTTGATTTCCATCGCCATTTCACGTGGACGTCATATCGGCTGGCCGTTTCTTGCTGCGGCGGGAATTGCAGCGCTGAGTGCATTGATCTGACTGGAGGCCGGTGCGTTTCACCAGCGGTGGGAGTGCTTGGCGTGCCCTTCGTATAATTGATAGCAGCGAAGCTCCGAGCACGATCAATTCTTCCACTGGCTATTAGAAACCGCAAGCCGTGAGCTGCTGTTGGCAGAGCAACCACTGAACGGCAGAACTTGACGTACAGACCTCATCGCATCAGCAAATCCCCACCGTTGTTGTCTCCTCCTCCGGTGTGGTACCCCTTGAATTGCATGCTCTATCGTGAAAAACGTACTTCATGAGACCGTGACGTCGACAAGGTGCCTCAAATGACGATTCCTGATTATCAATCTCTCATGCTCCCAGTTCTTGCGGCCTCTGCCTCAGGCGAGGTCAGAATCGGAGCTGTTATTGACGATCTCGCTGAACAACTCGGTTTGACAGAAGATGAACGAACGGCGCTGCTACCCTCCGGCAAGCAAGCGATTTTTAGCAATCGGGTGCACTGGGCCAAGACATATCTCAGCAAAGCGGGGTTGGTCGAAGGCACCCGTCGTGGACATTTTCAAATTACTGCTAGTGGGGAGGAAGTACTTAATTCGCATCCGGCGCGCATCGACAACGCCTTTCTCGAACAATTTGATAAATTCAAGCAGTTCAGAGAAAAATCGACCCAGAATACTTCCGAGAGCCAACACCCTACGGCGCCTGCGTTTGAGAACCAACAGGCCACTCCGGACGAAGTGATGCGTGAAGCGTATCGCCAGATTGAGGTGGCTCTTGCTCAGGAGCTGCTAGATCGAATCCAAGCAGCGCCGCCTGATTTCTTTGAACGCCTTATAGTCAATCTGCTTTTGAGTATGGGGTTCGGCGGATCGGTTGCTGATGCAGGCCGAGCGCTCGGTCGCAGCGGTGACGACGGAGTTGATGGCGTAATTGATCAAGACACACTTGGTCTGGATCAAATTTATATCCAGGCCAAGCGCTACGCGACCGGCAACAACGTTGGCGCGGGTGCGATCCGGGATTTTTTCGGTAGCCTCGACCGGCACAAGGCCACCAAAGGCATCTTCGTTACCACCTCAGCATTTTCGCATTCAGCGAGAGAGACCGCGAAATTTCTGAGTAAGCGGATTGTTCTCATCGACGGTGATCAGCTTACCGAGTTGATGATCCGTCATAATGTCGGGTGCCGAGTTGAAGACATCCTTGAAATAAGAAAAATTGATGAGGACTTTTTCGAATAGCGCTCCGAGTGAAACCAGCGGTGGCGATACTATCGTTTCGCAATCCACCGGTCACGACCTGAAATCAGAAAGGGTGGAAAGGTTCGCAAGCGATGCCGTCATTGTCGCGATCAAGCTTTTGCCAATAGCCTGGCTCTCCCCGCAATGCAGGCGCCAACCCCATCGCCCGAGCGGTATCACAGTTAGACCTTGAAAGGTAATGTCTGAGCGTCGTCCCCATGGGCCAGGGGCTGAACTGGAATGCGAGCAGGACTGCGCCTCCAATCAGGAGGCCGAATAGCAATGGTTTGACAAAGCGCTGGTAGAACCGGCGCATCTTCGCGGCTCGATCCGCATGGCTGCGTATCGCGCGAAAACGGCGCTGGATGCGTTTCAACCGCAGATCGGGATCACGATCCTTGAATAGCCTGACCGCCATGTATTACCTCATCACAACATAACTTTACTGCGGCACGTTTAATCGCGCGTTACATTGGTTGACCTTCAAACACCTGCATTGCGAATTGTTGGTGTTACACAAAGATTGGACTGGTAGGCAGGCAGTTCCGCCTTGCAGGCAACAGCGCTGCCACGCGATAATCGCGGGAGCAGAAATCGGCTTACTTTCATGGGCATGACAACGCTGCACATGGTCGGCACCAGCTTGAGGTATTGCAATTGCGCCGCTTCGAGAAATGGTGCAATTGCCGCGTATTTCGGGGGAACACTCCGTTCGACTTCACAATTCAAAACAACCATCCAACGCACGGAGCATGGAAATGAGCCAATTGCACGGGATCGCCGCATGCATTTTTGACGCCTATGGCACACTTTTCGATTTTGGTTCCGCGGTCATGCGCTGCCCCGACGTCCCAGAGGACAAGCGCACAGCGCTGATTGCCCTGTGGCGTGATAAGCAGTTGCAATACACTTGGTTGCGTTCGCTTCAGGGGCATTATGCCGACTTCTGGCAGGTGAGCGGCGATGCGTTGGATTTTGCGCTCGACAGTCTCGGAATTGCGTCCGCCGACTTGCGCGGAAAGCTTATGGACCTCTATCTGAAGCTGGATACTTTTCCTGAGGTTCCCGATATGTTGCGGCAATTGCGGCAGGATGGCTTCAGAATGGCGATTTTGTCGAATGGTTCGCCAGCCATGCTCGAAGCCCTGATACAAGGTGCCGAACTCGAAGGTCTGTTCGACGCCGTGTTGTCGGTCGACGCCGTCCAGGTCTTCAAGACGGACCCTCGGGTTTACCAATACGCGCTCGATACGTTGGGTTTGCGTGCCGAACAGATATCCTTTCAATCCTCGAATGCCTGGGATGCTTTCGCGGCCTCTGCCTTCGGCATGCGTGTCGTTTGGTGCAATCGCTACGGTCAACTGAGCGAGCGGCTGCCCGGCAAACCCGACCATGAAATCCCAACCTTGGCCGAATTGCCCCGGTTGCTGGCTCCTCCAGTATGAGTGTTTTTCGCTTCATGCTTAAACCAGCACCGTGTTTATCGTCGGATTACAATGCTTGGTGCATTACTGTGCATTGATTTGACCATAGGTTCGTAACATGCCAGCAAACTCAGTGTCGGCTAACGACCCGTCTTGTTAGTGATGTCATAGTCTCGCG
>JARRLC010000165.1:0-5504 GCA_037387425.1 Alphaproteobacteria bacterium | reverse complement strand
TCAAGAAAAACGTATCAGGTGATGATACCGCCGCTGACCAGCGCAAAAAATCAGCGTAGCGCGCCGCCGGTTAATGCCGTAAAAAGATACTTTAGTATTCAGGTTCATTATTATTACGGGCATTTCCATGGCGGAGGATGGCAAACGCGTTGCGTTGGTGATCGGCAATGGCGGCTATGAGCACGCCCCGCCTTTGCGCAATCCGCGAAACGATGCGGCGGGTCTAGGCGGCAAGCTAGCGGGGCTCGGCTTTGAGGTTATTTCCGGCCTTGATCTTGGCCGCGACGCCATGGAAGACAAGCTTTTCGAATTCGAGGCGGCCATCGGCGGGGCGTCGGCGGCGATGCTCTTCTACGCGGGCCATGGGCTGCAAGTGAAGGGCCACAACTATCTCGTGCCCGTGGATGCGAAAATTGAGCAGGAAATCCAGCTCAAGCGCCGGGCATTCTCGCTTGATGAGCTGCTGGAGATCATGGTTCGGCGGGCGCGCGCCAGCTTGGTCTTTCTCGATGCGTGCCGCGACAATCCGTTCTCGCGCTCGTTGCTGTCGGGCATGAGCGAGGCGGAGCAGAAGCGGTATCTGGTGCGCTCAGGTCTGGCCGAGGTGAAGGCGTCGCAAGGCTCGTTCATCGCGTTCGCCACAGCGCCGGACAACACGGCAAGTGACGGCAGAGGCGCCAACAGTCCGTTCACCGGGGCGCTGCTTTCGCATATCGAGACGCCGGACGTTTCAGTCAGCGACATGATGATCGCGGTGCGCAACGACGTGCTGCGCGCAACGAACAACAGCCAGGAGCCGTGGGACCAATCCTCCTTGCGCGAGCGGTTTTGTTTTAAGATCTTGCCTACGACAGTGCAGGAGGAAATCGCGTCGCCGCTTGAGCCGGAGCGGGTCAGCCCCGCTCCCATCGACGACCGCACCGTCGAACACACTTGGTGGGTCAATATTCAGAACAGCCAAGACGAAAGTGATTTCGAACGATTTCTGGCGAAATTCCCGCATGGCGAGTACGTGCAGTTGGCAAAAACGCGGCTCGCAGAATTGGGATGGAACGCTATTAAAGCCAGCCGGAATGCAGCGGAAATCGAGGCATTCATCACGCGCTGGGAAGGAAGCCGCTTTGAGGCGCTAGCGAGGGCGCGTCTGGAAGCGTTGCGCCGCCGGGCAGAGCGTTCGGGCAAGGGGATGCCGTGGAAGATTGCGGCAGGGGTTGGGGCGGTTGCTGTCGTGCTTGTGGTTGGCTTCACTCTGCCGCCGGGCGAGACACCGCCACAGCCTGAGCCTAAGCCTGGACCAGTGAAGCCGGAGGAAAGCCCCACGCCCGAAGAACGTGCGCAGGCCGAGGACGATAAGGCTTACGCAAACGTCGAGCGCCGAGGCACCAAGGCGGCATTTGAAGACTATCTGAAGCAATACAGCCGTCACGCGGACGAGGCGAAGCAGCGACGCGCTGCCCTTGATGACAAGAACTACAGGGTGGCTGAGCAGGCAAACACGGTAAAAGCTTTCGAAGCATATGTGGATGAGTGGCCGGATGGTCAGCATATTGACCAAGCCGGTCGGCAGATTGCAGCGCTGAAGAAAGCGTCGGAGCGGCGTGGCGAGGTGGCGGTGATGGTGCGCGGCGCCAGGGGGCGCGATAATCAGCAGTGGTTCAAGCCGGGCGCGGGCAAGACGGAGAGCTTTCAGGACTGCATCGACAGCGGTTGCAAGGTGAAAGGCCCTGAGATGGTGGTGGTACCCAAGGGGCGCTTCATGATGGGTTCGCCGAAGGACGAGTTGGAGCGTAGCGACGATGAAGGTCCGCAGCATAGCGTGACGATTGGCAAGCCGCTTGCGGTTGGCAAATTTGCGGTGACTTTCGCGGAATGGGATGCCTGCGTGGAGGATGGCGGCTGCGAGGGCTATAAGCCAAAGGATGAGGGCTGGGGACGCGGCGACCGTCCGGTGATCAATGTGAACTGGGATGATGCGCAAACCTATGTGAAATGGCTGTCAGGAAAGACCGGCCAAAGCTATCGGCTGCTGAGCGAGGCGGAATGGGAATATGCTGCGCGAGCGGGTACTACAACGCCTTTCTGGTGGGGTTCGTCGATCAGCACGGATCAAGCGAACTATGATGGCAATTACACCTATGGAGATGGTAGCAAAGGCGAGTATCGGAAAAAGACGGTGCCAGTGAAGTCGTTTCAGCCCAATGCGTGGGGGCTTTATCAGGTGCACGGTAACGTGTGGGAGTGGTGTGAAGACCGCTGGCACGATAATTACAACGATGCGCCTGATAACGGTAGTGCGTGGACTGATGGTCAGTCGTTTTCCCGTGTTTTGCGCGGCGGTTCTTGGGTCGATCTTCCCGGGTACCTGCGCTCCGCGGTCCACAACGGGTTCCAATCAGGCGACCGGGATTACCTCCTCGGCTTCCGGGTTTCCCGAACGTTAAATCCTTAATATTTACTACTTAACGCCTTGTGTCCCCTAACCTTACCACAAGCACGGCCCTGTGTACCGCCGGAGGCGGTCGCGTAAAATTTTTGGCCGCGAATTCGGCATCGTGCACGTCATAATCAACGTTTCGGCAATCGCCGCGCCAGATCGAACGCGCCAAACGCTGCGTAAAGGCCAACCATAAGGATGGTAAGCGCGATGAGCGTTGGCATATTGCGTGAAGGGATGACGCGGTCATAGACCTGCAACATGTAGAGGGAGCCCGTCAGCGCTAACAGGTTGATGACGGCAGAAAAAACAGCAACGCCACCAAGCGGACGTGTGCATTGGCGCAGTGCATTCTTAAGTTCACAGTTGGTTGAAAACGACATAGTGTGAATTCGCGACTTTGCTTGCGCAATGCAATTGTTTAATCAAATATCAACAAAGCATATCGCAATTATTATTATTTACATTGCTTGATATTATTTACAGCAATTTCGTTTCGCGTTGGTTATCGAGGCGGAAAAACTCATGTGCTTGTGCATATGTGGAGCGCAAGGATTTTTTATCTATCCCGAAGAGCGGTGAAATTAACGGCAGTTTTGTTCCCCAAAGCAGCTAAGTGAAAAACAAGCAGCATTCGGTGTAATTGGAGTATTTCTCTAGGGTTTATCTACCGCCGTTTTGTGTGAAACGGGGTGCAGAGACAATTTCAACCGACGGCCGCTATGTCGCGGGAGTGTCAAAGTTTCGTGTGCCGCGGATGAAGCAGTGCTCCAAATTGCTGCCGTTGGTGAAGTAAGTAACGAGCGGCAGAAGTTGACGGTATCGCGATTACGCATTTGCTGGACCAAAAATGGACCTGCGAAGCCCGGCCATGAACGAGTGAAGCAGAAGCGGACCACGCGTGGTCCAGTATTTCTAATTTCTAGAAAACTTCAGCTTGCCGTTGTGAATGAGATCCGCTCGGATCAATGCAACGGCGATCACACCCCAAACAATTATTCCGCTTACTGTGACCCATGGGTTCATATTAACTTGCATCAGAAGTACTGGTTTGCCGAAAAGCTCAAGGTGAATAAGGCCACTGAATGTTTGGATGAGCGGTCCTAGCGGCAGCAAGAAAATTAATGCACGCCAATAGCGCAAATCAGGGTTGCGCCAAAGGACATAAGCAAAAACAAACACTCCGGCCACGCCTGCCATTCCAAAGGCAATTTGCCAGATGGGAGGAAGGAAGAAGCCCGAAAGTGTGCATAGAAGGGTGTACAAAAAAGCAATGCCACCTGCATATGCGGCAAGGGTTGTCCAGGGGCGTACAGGGGTAGATGGGGCAGGTTTAGCTGGTTCCGGCTCACGTACTTTGCTATCCCGTCGCTCTGGTTGGCGCACGCCATTAAGCAAATCAGAGACTTTGTATCGCTTTCTTGCCGCAGGAACATCGACCATATGATCTCCGCCATATTCATCCTCATACCAGATGAGGTCGTCATAAGGCAGATCAAGCTGAGGCTTATCCGGCAACGGCACATGCCGCTGCGGAGTGTTGTTCGGATAACGATCATTGACGCGGTCGAAATCAGCCTGAATTTGATTGAGCGCATCGCGCCGTCTGGTCGGTGTGTCACAACCGTCAACCAGAATATCGACAAGCTCGCGTTCGGCGTTGGCCGTCACAAGCACACGACATCCCGCGACCTGCATGACCGCTCCGCCTGCCCACAATGTTGGTTGATCCGTCAGCCGGTCATACGCTTCGCAGATAAACCGCACCATTAGATCATGTGGCATGGGCTTGTAGCGGTAGCGAAAGCGCAACGGATCAGCGCAGAACCGAAATTCCGGCCATTTGCCATAATCGGGGGCTTTGTTCGACAGAGCCGCTGGGATGAGCCACCGGTCCGTTACGCTACGCAAGGGAAGACACAGCCGGATATCTTCCGACGTCATCATAGACAGGATGAAATCGTGCCAATCGTCGGGATAAGTAACCGGATCAAGCCAGTCCCGCATGTTTTGCCGTGTAAACTGGCCGTCCTTATCAACCTTTTCAGTTTGCCGCAGGATTATATAAACCGCATCCGTTAGCCAGTTCGGGTCAAGCAGATGGATTTGTCGAAAAGCGACGGGCTCACCCGGTTGAAGCCCGTGCGCGACAAGCACACCGAGATCGTCAAGTTGCTGAAGCAACGCCCGTCTTCCATGGACGTTGAATAGCTCATCCTCTTCACTGCCGCTTTCGCGCGCGGCATCAATGCAAAGCCGCTCAAACTCGCTGTAATCGAGAACCTTCTTCTGCCTGGCAAGTTCGGCAATTTCATTTTTCACCTTCAGCCAGTGCGCAGGGATCGGGTCGCGGATATGTTTGAGTTGCTCGTGTGTCCCTAACGTCTGGCCAATCAGAGTGCGCAACCCTGCAATCTGGTCAAAAGCCCAATCCTCGCCACTGCAAGACGTCTGGTGGAAGCCGACGATGTTTGGATATTCTTCCTGAAGCTGAGCTTCATTAAGCTTCAGTTTGATATCGCCGCCATCGCATTTGTTTATGACGACAAGCACCGGACTATCGGGTGCGACGTTCTTTATCGTCTTCAGCCATCCGTAGAGTTCGCGTTGATTTTCGAGTTGGTTTGAGAGAACAAGCAGATAAAGGCTGCGTTCTGAAAGGAAAAAACGGTGCGTACTGTAAAGGATGACCTGACCACCGAAATCCCAGATGTTGAGATTAATATCCTCAGCGGCATTCGACCATGAGGTGACATTGACCTTTTCTTCAATATCGACGCCGGGTGTTCGTGGTTCATTTGGATCACGCGGCTTGTCATGGACAAGAAAACGAACCAGCGACGTCTTGCCGACCTCACCCTCACCCACGATCAGCATCTTCGCTTCGTTCCATTGCGCCCGCTGACCAGTGTGCTGAATAGCACGAAATGCCGCGAAGATAGCTTGTGCGTCACCGCGTTGAAGCAGTTCGGGGGCAAGCTGAAGGGCGGTGGCCAGGGAAGCCTCTAAATGTAAATACTGCTAGCGCGAGGGGGAAGTCGTTGAACCATACGCATTCAAAATTGCCCGG
>JARRLC010000164.1:0-10696 GCA_037387425.1 Alphaproteobacteria bacterium | reverse complement strand
GACGCTGTGGAACGCGTTCGCGGGCAGATTGCCTCCATCATAAAAGTGGAACAGGAAGATCCCGGGCATATCGCGTCTGAAGCCTGGTTCAAGATGGCTTTTAAAGGGCACCCTTATGCGCAGTCTACAAAAGGCACTCTTGAAACTGTCGCCAAGATTACGCCTGATGACTTGAAGACTTACGTGAAAAACATTTTTGCTCGCGATGGTTTGGTGGTTGCTGTCGTTGGCGATGTTACGGCTGATGAACTCGGTAAATCGCTGGACGAAGTTTTCGGCGCGCTTCCCGCCAAGCAGAAATTGCAGCCTATTCCTGAGGTGACTTGGCAAGCTGAAGGAGAAAGCCAGGTCATTCCATTGAAGGCGCCGCAATCCGTGGTGACCTTCGGTCAGCCTGGCCTAAAACGGCATGATAAAGACTTTTTCGCCGCCTATATCCTGAATTACATCATCGGCGGTGGCGGATTTGCTTCCCGGCTCATGGAAGAAGTGCGCGAAAAGCGCGGGCTGGCCTATTCCGTTTACACCTATCTCTATACGTTGGATCACGCAGGCATCATGCTTGGCGGCGTGGCCACGAAGAACAAAGCCGTCAAGCAATCCATCGAAATTATCAAGCAAGAACTGACGCGTATCGCTGCTGAAGGTCCGACAAGTGAGGAACTCGACAACGCCAAGCGCTATCTTACCGGCTCATACGCACTGCGGTTTAGCTCCAGCACACGGATCGCTGGCGTGTTGCTTGGCATACAGCTTGAAAACTTAGGCATTGACTATATCGACCGCCGCGTCGGAATAATCGAGGCGGTTAAGCTTGAGGACATTAAGCGCGTCGCGAAAGAGGTGATCAAGCCGGGTAAGCTGATCATCACGGTGGTGGGGCAGCCTGAAGGGCTAGAGAGTTCTAGGAGTTCTGAGGAAACGAAAGCGGCTCCCAAGCCCGCCAGCAAGGCTAAAGGCGGTTGATAAGCAAAAATGCGGTTTGATTGACAGCGTTCCGGCCCCCATAACAACATATAAATAGTGAGGGCTAAATCGATGAGCGTTACGCAATCTTTCAGCGCGTGCCTGGAAGGCACAATTGGCGAATTCGGACTTACAGAGGACGCGCTCAGCGAATGGCTTGTTCGCCTAGCGCCGCGCTTAGAGCGTCTTCAAGTCGAAGCCGCTAACCGCAGCTTGCCGCATATCCGCATTTTATACGAAGAGGACGATCTCGCCGAAGCGAAGGCCGCCTATGCCCAGCTTGTCGAAGGTGCGCGCGCCGTGGTTATCTTCGGCACTGGCGGATCGAGCCTCGGCGGGCAGGCGATTGCGCAGCTCGGCGGCTGGGGTATTCCTGGCGATAACGGTCTCGGCGCTGATGCCGCCGCCACTCCGCGTCCGCAACTCCTGTTCTACGACAACCTTGATGCTGCCTCGCTGGTGAAAGGGCTAGACGCGCTTGATCTGGCATCCACGCGCTTTGTCGTCATCTCGAAATCGGGCGGCACTGCTGAAACGCTCAGCCAGATGCTCATCGCCATTCAGCGGCTTAAATCCGCCGGGCTGGAAAGCAAAATATCTCAGCAGTTCCTCGCTGTAACGGAAGCTGAAAAACCAGGCGTTGCTAACGGCTTGCGTGATTTGTGCAAAGCATTTGCAATCCCCACGTTGCCGCACCCAGACGACATCGGCGGGCGTTATTCCGCATTCTCAGTGGTGGGGATGGCGCCAGCATTTGCGCGCGGGCTCGACTTTGCCGCCTTCCGCCAAGGTGGGCGCGACGTTATCGACGCGTTGACCGCCGCTCATACGCCTGCTGATTTCGCGCCTGCCATCGGCGCGGCGCTGAATTTCGCCTTCGCTAAGGAACGCGGTGTGCGTGCCAGCGTTCTGATGCCGTATTCCGACCGCCTTGCGCGGTTCTCACACTGGTTCGTGCAGCTCTGGGCGGAAAGTCTCGGCAAGGAAGATCGCGCCGGCACCACGCCCGTTGGCGCTATCGGTCCGGTGGATCAGCACAGCCAGTTGCAGCTCTATCTGGGCGGCGACCGCCACCAGTTCGTAACCATCGTGCGCGCTTCGAAGCTGCCTGAAGGTGACACGCCGTCCTTGGACGAGGGGCTTGCAAAAACCGCAGGCGCGCCTTATCTCGCGGGGCATACCGTGGGCGAGTTGGTGATGGCGCAATCCAAAGCCATTTCAGATGCGTTCACCGAGCATAAACGGCCCGTGCGGGTCATGGAATACGATCAGCTTGACGAGCGCACGCTGGGCAGCCTGATGATGCATTTCGTGATGGAAACCATCCTGGCCGCCGATCTTTATGGCGTTGATCCGTTCGATCAGCCAGCGGTTGAGTTGGGCAAGCGTCTGACCAAGGAGTATCTGGCGCGTATGGATACAGCAGCCGGGTGATCGTCTGCCGCCGCTGCGAGGTCGCTACTAAGGGAAGTACATACGTTTTATGCAACTTACGCTCCTCAAGGCCAAGATACACCGTGCCACCGTCACCGATGCTGACCTCAATTACGAAGGCTCAATCTCGATCGACGACACGCTGCTGGCAGCCTCTGGTATTTTGCCATTCGAGCAGGTGGATGTGCTGAATATCAACAACGGCGAGCGTTTCACGACCTACGTCATCACCGACAGCGAGCCGGGGACCATCCGTGTCAACGGCGCGGCGGCGCGCAAAGTGCAGCGCGGCGATCTGGTGATCATCTGCGCCTATGCAAGCATGCCTGAGACCGAAGCGCGCCAATGGACGCCGACCGTCGTTCATGTGGATGCGCGGAACCGGCAAGTGGCGGCGTAGTCTCGCTGTTTCACGCGTCAGCCCGTCCATGCCGAACTGGGCGGTAGGGGAGGGGGATCATGTCCATACGCCAGCTTTCGCCCGATCTGGTCAACCGGATCGCGGCGGGCGAAGTTATCGAGCGACCAGCCAGCGCCGTCAAAGAGCTAGTGGAAAACGCCATTGATGCGGGCGCGCGGCACATCGAAATCGTCACCGCCAAAGGTGGGCTTGAGCTTATCCGCATCACCGACGACGGCAACGGCATGGATCCTGCCGATCTGTCGCTTTGCGTTGAACGCCACGCCACATCTAAGCTCGCGGGCGAAGATCTGCTGCGCATAGCTACACTCGGCTTTCGCGGCGAGGCATTGCCGTCCATTGGCTCAGTGGCGCGGTTGGTGGTGGCCAGCCGTCCGCGCGGGGCAGGGGAAGGCTACGCCGTTGAGGTGAACGCCGGGCGCAAGCAAGAAGCGCGGCCTACGCCCATGAACGGCGGTACGCGCGTTGAGGTGCACGACCTTTTCTACGCTACGCCCGCGCGGCTCAAATTCATGAAATCAGAGGTGGCGGAAAATAACGCCATCAATCAGCTTGTGAAGCGTTTCGTGCTGGCGTTCCCGGAAATCGGCTTTTCGCTAACGACTGGCGAGCGCACCAGCTTCACCTTTCCCGCCGTGCAGCCAGGCGACGATGAAGGGCTTCGCCTGCGGCTCTCCCGCGTGATGGGGCAAGACTTCGCGAGCGATGCGCTGGCCTTGGCCGCCGAACGGGAGGGCGCGCGCGTGGAAGGCTTCGCCGGGCTGCCGACGCTCAACCGTCCGACGCAACAAATGCAGCATCTGTTCGTGAATGGCCGTCCAGTGAAGGACCGCCTGCTGATGGCCGCGTTGCGCGCCGCTTATGGCGACATGGTGCCGCGTGGACGTCACCCGATGGCCGCGCTGTTCATCACCGTGCCCGCCGAAGAGGTGGATGTGAACGTGCATCCCACGAAGGCCGAGGTGCGTTTCCGCGATGGCGGGCTGGTGCGTGGGCTGGTGGTCAGCGGCGTTCGTAATGCGCTGGCCGAGGCTGGCGCGAAAACCAGCGTGGCGCTCTCCGATGATGCGTTGGCTCAGGCTCAGACGCAGACACAGCCTCACCCTCAGGCGATGGGGGGAAGCGGGCCGTCCATGCCCAGATATAGCGGCGCAAGCTGGGGGCGTTCGGCGGTGCCTTCGCGCGGTGGATATGCGCGTGGCTCAGGTTTTGCCGAAAACTGGCAGATGCCGCTCGAAGGCATGGGGGCTGGAGCCGTCAGCGCCAATACTGCGGCTGCCGTGGCCGAACCAGAACCTGAGACCCGCGATTTTCCGCTCGGCGCGGCGCGCGCGCAGCTTCACAACACCTATATCGTGGCGGAAACGGCGTCGTCGGTCGTTATCGTCGATCAGCATGCCGCGCATGAACGTCTCGTCTACGAAAAGCTGAAAATCGCGCTCAGCGATGGCGGCATTGAACGCCAGGGGCTGCTGATCCCGGAAGTGGTGGAGCTGGACGCTTCGCTGGCCGCGCTTTTGGCCTCCCGCGCTGCGGAGCTGGAGCGGCTTGGCCTGATGCTGGAGGCGTTCGGCGATGGCGCGGTGCTGGTGCGCGAGGTGCCCGCGCTTTTGGCAAAAGGTGACATCAAGGCGCTGGTGGCCGATCTTGCCGAAGAGCTGGGACATCTCGGCACGGCGGCGAGCTTGGAAGACCGGCTGCATGAAATCCTCGCGACGGTCGCGTGTCATGGCAGCGTGCGCGCCGGGCGCAGTCTTCGCCCCGAGGAAATGAACGCGCTTTTGCGCGAGATGGAGGCGACCCCTGCCGCCGGGCAATGCAATCATGGCCGCCCCACCTATGTAGAGCTGCGCCTGGCTGATATTGAAAAGCTTTTTTCGCGGCGATAAGTCACCCTTTGAAAATATACGATTAATAACAATAAGAAATTGTCGGTCTTTTATAGAACGAGATATTCATGAGATGAGTGTATGAGTTGATAAATTTTTAAACGAACCTTGGGTGGCAAGAATGCGCACGATTAAAGCTCGTCTCACAATTGCAATATTTTTTCTGTGCGTAATGACAGCCGCCATTGCAGGTGTTGGCTATTATGCTGCGGAAGTTTCTCATGATGGGCTGAAAACCGTGTTCAATGACCGCGTTGTTCCACTGCGAGATTTGAAAGCGGTTGCGGACTATTACGCCGTGAATATTGTGGATGCGGCTCACAAGACGCGCAATGGCAATATCAGTTGGGATCAAGGTATCAAATACGTCACTGAAGCATCTGAGAAGCTAAAAGAAAAATGGAAAGCATATTCTCAAACTTATATGCCTCCGGAAGAAAAACGTCTCGCTGCTGCTACTAACGAGCAAATGAAAATTAGTGATGCAGCTACGGAAGAACTTCTTAAAATCCTTAAGGCGCACGACAAAACGGCTCTTGATAAGTTTGTTATTGAAAAGCTTTATAACTCGATTGATCCTGTGTCCGATTTGATAAGTAAGCTCGTTAATCTTCAAATTTCCGTAGCTCAGAATCAATATGATCAGTCAGAAGAGACCTTCGTATTCGCAGAAATGAGCTTGATAATTATATTATTTGCTGCTGTAGGTGCGACAGTTTTTTCTATGTGGATCACATTTTTCGCAGTGATCAAACCTCTCGGCGATTTTGATATTGAGATTACAACTATCGGTCGTCAGGATGAAATTGGAGAAATCGCTAAATCAGTTGAAGATTTCAAGATAAAAGCGGCTGAAAAGGCGCAAGCTGAAGCTGAAGCACAGCATGCTCAAGAGGCGCGAATGGCTGAGCAGCGGAAAGCTGATATGCTTGAACTCGCCGATTCATTTGAGAATGCAATTGGCGGCATCGTGGATATTGTTGCTGCGGCGTCAACCGAATTGAGTTCAACATCTGATCATCTGACAAAGTCCTCAAACGATACCAGCGATAGTTGCTCGGCCGTTGCATATGCTTTTGAAGAAGCTTCCAACAACGTGAGTACCGTTGCTAGCGCTACACAAGAACTTGCAACTTCCATTCAGGAAATTAGCCAGCAGGTCCATCAGTCCAATACCTATGCCAGCAGAGCCGCTGACGAAGTGCAACAGGCTACCGATCAGGTGCGCACTTTGGCTGAGGCAGGAAATCGCATCGGTAACGTTATAGAGCTGATTGACGAAATTGCTTCCCAAACCAACCTGTTGGCCCTCAATGCAACCATTGAAGCCGCACGGGCAGGAGAGGCTGGTAGAGGGTTTGCGGTTGTGGCAAGCGAGGTTAAGGCTTTGGCCGAACAGACGGCTAAGGCTACTGCCGAAATCGGTGGGCAAATCGCAGGTATTCAGGCGTCAACACAACAGGCGACAACGTTTATTGAAGGCTTCGCTAGCACAATTAAAGAAGTCAATATGATTTCTACATCTATTGCGAGCGCAGTTGAAGAACAAGGCGCTGCCACACAGGAAATAGCTCACAACGTCCACCGGACAAGTGAGGGGACAGCCGAAGTAACAAAGAATATTGCCGGTGTGAGAGATTCTGTAGAAGGCGCAAGCGCCGCGTCAGGTCAGGTGGCGGCATCCGCAAGAGATCTTTCAAAACAGGCCGAAACTTTGCGTTTAGAAGTAAATAATTTCCTGCACCGCATACGGGCAGCTTAACCGCCACTCAGATGAGTTGGGGAAAGATATGTGCGGTCCCCAACTTGGCAGGATTTGTGGCTTGGCTTGATGGCGGGTTTCGCTTTTCTTCCCCCACCCTACTTGGTTCATTGTTCGGTGTGCAATTAGAGTAGGATGCGATTAATCTGCATCGCATCCTTCTCTAGTTTTTTGCCCAGTCCGCGCATCCGCGCGGCCTATTTGGCCCACACATCAAAATGCTTGCCTGATTTTGACAAGCAAATCAGTGCTCTGTGGGCCCCGGGTGCCATGCCGGTATCAGGTGCTTTTGGCAAGTGTTTCAGATTAATCGCCCGGTGCTCTAACCGACAGCCGCTTGCTTTTCTTCAGCAGGTTGTACCAGAGCGTTGAAGTCATCCAACAGCGTCTTGGTGATCTCACCTGGGGTGAAGTGATACTGCCCAATTTCGGAAACCGGGGTCACCTCGGCGGCCGTACCGCACAAGAAGCACTCCTGAAAGCCGTCCATTTCTTCCGGCATAATGGCGCGTTCCACCACTTCCATTCCGCGTTCCTTGGCAAGGCCGATGACCGTGCGCCGCGTGATGCCGTCAAGGAAGCAATCCGGCGTGGGGGTATGGATGACGCCATCCTTCACGAAGAAGACGTTCGCGCCGGTCGCTTCGGCCACCTGACCGCGCCAGTCAAGCATCATGGCGTCGGAGTAGCCCAGGCTTTCCGCGCGGTGCTTTTCGATGGTGCAGATCATGTAAAGACCGGTCGCTTTCGATTTTGATGGTGCGGTGCGCGGATCGGGGCGGCGATATTCCGCCATTGCCAGGCGGATGCCTTTCAACTTTAGCTCCGGATCGAAATACGATCCCCACACCCAGGTTGCGATCGCGACGTTGATTTTCGCATTTTGCGCGGAAACGCCCATTTGCTCAGAGCCGCGCCATGCGATGGGGCGCACATATCCGTTCACGATGTTATTGGCGCGGAGCGTTTCGCGGCATGCTTCGTCAATTTCCGCCACGGAGTAGGGAATTTGGAAACCGAGGAGCTTCGCCGATTGATGCAGGCGCTCTGAATGTTCGGTCAGCTTGAAAATTTTGCCGTTATAAGCGCGTTCGCCTTCAAAGACGCCGCTGCCGTAATGGAGACCATGGCTGAGTACGTGAAGCTTGGCGTCGCGCCAGGGGACAAGCTGTCCATTATACCAGATAAAACCATCACGATCGTCATAAGGCTCGGTTGCCATGGTATCCTCCTAGGGCTTCAAGGGCCTCTATACGTTTTGAAAAGAATAGGCTCCGCTTCACGAACCTGTCAAAAAAACAGCTATGTAGCGTCGGATTTTTGTGACGTTAGTCTTGCTCTGGTCAAAAAACAAGTTCAAATATGTCAATATGACTGACATAAATGCAAATTCAATCCGTTATCGGAGTAATAGGAAGGCGCAATGCGCGTTGAAAGCGCATAATGCGTTAAGCGATCCTGCTGCTCACGATACCAAAGAGCTATACGCATTGATCGAAGCGCTCTTCTTCGCCTACCGCGATTTCACGAGCGATCCTGACCGCATCCTTGATGAAATCGGCTTTGGACGCGCGCATCACCGTGTATTGCATTTTGTAAATCGTTATCCAGGCATGCGTGTAGCTGATCTTCTGGAGATCTTACAAATCACCAAGCAAAGCTTGGCGCGGGTGCTGCGCGAACTGATCAGCAAAGGTTATATCGAGCAACGCGCCGCTCAGGATGACAAGCGGGCGCGTTTGCTTTACGTAACTTCTGGCGGACGTGCGCTAGCCCGTCGGCTGGTGACCCCGCAGCTAAGGCGTTTGCGTAAGGCGCTTCACGGGCTGGACGCGGAGGGCAGGCGGGCCGTGATACGGTTTCTGGCAGCGATGGCTCCAGGAAACGTTGTTTCTGAGGTGAATGGACGTTCTCCCCGGCGCGGGCAGAAAACAGAAGCGGATTCTGCGTAAAACATATAAGATCAGGCCAGATTCATTTGCGTTTTTATTGCGTGTCCTTCAGCGGGAAGGGGAGCTATGCCGTTGGTATAAAGTCCTAACGGTTTGTCGGGGGACAGCGCAAAAAAACGGCTCTAGGCCGTCGGTGTTGCGTCTCATGTACGGCCGCTTACCGCGAATTAACGAGGTATGATTATGCAAACGCAAAGCACAGGCACGGAGACGAATGTGGAGACGAACGCAAGCGCGGCGTTGCCAGATGACGCCCCTCATATTCTCGTTGTGGACGATGACAAGCGCATTCGCGATTTGCTGGCGCGGTTTCTGCAAGAAAACGGTTTCCGCGTATCAGCCGCCGAAGATGCCGCTAGCGCGCGCTCCAGCATGCGCGGGCTTGCGTTCGACCTCATCATTCTCGATGTGATGATGCCCGGCGAGACAGGGATGGACTTCGCACGTGATCTGCGCGAAACGTCCGGTATTCCCATAATCATGCTGACGGCGCGCTCGGAAGCCGAAGATCGCATCTCGGGGCTGGAAATCGGCGTGGATGATTACATGCCCAAGCCTTTCGAGCCGCGAGAGCTGCTCTTGCGGGTAAACAACATCTTGAAACGCCGAGTAGAACCAGAGAGCGCGCCCGATGCTCCGCAGGAGATCAAGTTCGGGAAATTCACGTTTCAGCTTGTTCGCGGCGAACTGCGCGTTGATGACGAGGTGATCAAGCTCACTGAAATTGAGCGTAATTTGCTGCGGTATTTCGCGGTGCGTCCCGGTGAGACCGTGGAGCGCGAAGAGCTTGCCAGCCTATCAAGCCATGAAAGCGAACGCGCGGTGGACGTACAGATCAATCGGTTGCGGCGCAAAATCGAAGCGGACCCAGCTAATCCAACATATTTGCAAACCGTGCGTGGACGCGGCTACGTATTTTATATCGACTGATGACAACTACAACAACAGAGCAGACGGAAAGCCGTCCTTCCCTAACAAGCCAGCGTATGCGGCGTGTGCTGAAGTGGCTTGACTTGTGGGGGGCCAGGCTGCTGCCGAAAGGGCTTTATGCGCGGGCGCTGATCATCATTATTGCGCCTATCGTGTTGTTGCAGTCGGTGTTGATCTACCTGATCATGGAACGGCACTGGGAATATGTGACGAAGCACCTTTCCAGAGCCACGGTGCAGGATATTTCCACGCTCGTTTCCATATATGAAAACTATCCGCACAGAAGAAAACACACCCGCCTGACCGATATTGCTCGGCGCGATTTAGGTCTTGTGGTGAAGATCGTGCCTCGCGGAAAGCTTCCACCGCCTCACCCCCGGCCATTTTTTGGACGGTTTGACCGCATTTTGTCGAAGCTGATCCGCGCTAAGATCAACAAGCCGTTCTGGATCGACACTGTCGGTAATTCCAAGACTGTGGAAATTCGCATCAAACTAGATGGCGCGGTGATGAAAGTGCTCGTGCGGCGCAGCCAGACTTACGCATCCAACACGTTGATATTTATGACGGGAATGCTGACAACGGCGCTTATTTTGATAACGGTTGCAGTGATGTTCTTGCGCAATCAGATCCGCCCGGTGCTTTCGCTGGCGCAAGCCGCTGAATGCTTTGGCCGAGGGCAGCCAGCTCCAAAAGATTTCCGCATTCGTGGCGCGCGTGAGGTGCGTCAGGCGGCTGAGGCGTTCGTGGATATGCGCAACCGCATTGAGCGTCACGTTGAGCAGCGCACCACGATGCTGGCGGGCGTCAGCCACGACCTACGCACAGTGCTCACGCGGTTCCGCTTGCAACTGGCCATGCTGAAGCCAGGGGCGGAGGTCGATGAACTCGTCGGCGATGTCGATGAAATGCAGGCGATGCTGGAGGATTATCTTGCGTTTGCGCGCGGCGACAGCGGCGAGGAAGCGCAGGAAACCGATATTCGCACATTGTTGAGCGATGTGCATGCGTCTTTCAGTTCGCAGCATCCCGGCCGCCAACTGACGCTGAGCGTGCCGGAAGAGCCGGTTACCCTCACAGTGCGTCGGAATGTGTTCAAGCGCGCGGTTATGAACCTTGTGAGCAATGCTGTGCGTTTTGGCTCGCAAGTTGCCATTAGCGCCGCATTAAAGCGGCGCAACGTGGTGGTTATTGTTGAGGATAACGGCCCTGGGGTGCCCGCTGAGAAGCGGGAAGACGTGTTTCGTCCGTTTTATAGTCTCGATACCGCGCGCAATCAGAATATCAAAAGCACGGGGCTGGGGCTGGCTATTTCCCGCGATTTCATCCGCGCGCATGGCGG
>JARRLC010000163.1:0-5509 GCA_037387425.1 Alphaproteobacteria bacterium | reverse complement strand
CTGTTCACCACCGGCCACATCACGTTACCGCTCCCTTATGCCAGCCATATTCTTAGCATCAAGCTGGGCGAATTGCCTTATGAGACGGTGACAGAAGAAATCGAACAGTTGTTGGTGGAGGTGGAAAATGCCGCCGCCGCCTCGAACCTACCCGAAGCGCCGGATCTACAGTTCATTGAGGATTTAGTGGCTCGCGCTTATGAAAACCAAGTGTGCGGAGAACGCCGCGACTGAACAGAGCAAACGTAATTATTCTTTGCTATTCAAACGCTGAATGGTGGCACGAAAGAAAGTCTCGGCCTCCATACGAAGCTCGATATCTGGTAGCGGCGCCCGCTTTTCAAAAGTGTTCCTGCCAGCTTCAAGTTCATCATTGATGAACTGAGCCACAGCCTCGGGTAAAGGCTCTTTGTCAGCTTCGGCTGTGTTTGCCTTGCGCGCGATAAGAGCGGCGACGGTGTCGGCAAGCCCGGCGGGCGGATTGCACTCCGCCATGAGTGTCGGAAGATGCATCGGCGCTACCGAACATTCATGCAGGCGCAACCAGCGTAGCGCCGCTGCCGGACGTAGCGCATAAAACGCCTTTTTGCAGGACACCTCGCCCCCTGCAACAAAGCAGGCATCGCGAAATCGCTCTCCCTGATGAAGATAATGCCGGGCTACTGCATCGCGGTCGGCTATGTGACGCGCCAGGGCAAGAAAGTCCTCACGAAACTGCGGATCGCCGCCATAAACCAGCGGTGACATCAGCCATTCAATGATAACCGCATTTCCGCGCGCCATCAGCCGGATGGCCTTCGCCAGATCCCAGCCGTTGACATCAAGATCGCCCTCGAGCGGTGTTTCGATAACATCGCGATGCTGCCAGAGCGATAGGTAGTCATCCTCTGGGCGGACGAAGACGAAGCGGCAATCATAGTCGCTATCGGGCGAGGGGAAACCCCAGGCCCGGCTGCCACTTTCCACCGCAAGCGGGATGGTTACGTTATGCTCACTGGCGATGGCCGCCAGCCGGGCATCGACACATGCGACTGCCTCTGGGTTAAGTGACTGCAGAACGGTGCGCAAAGGTTGGGCCTCTTGTTTCCATGGTCCAGTGTTTGCTAGTTGAATAGCACCTGGAATGGTTTGTTGGTCAAGTTGCTCATTACGGCTCTGCGAAATGCGGCCGTCACCCGGCCTTTTTCAGCCGGATGACGTTTTTTCTTGCAGATGCCGGACTTAACCGCGAATGAAATCCGCGATCACGGCCGGGGCGGCGGCGTCGAAGCCGACGACGTCCAGCATGCCAGCGTCAGTCGGGGCGGCGATCGAGAACCCGTTTGACACCATCCCCACCACTACGAGCTTCGCGGCAATGCCGGTCTTCTCGCGGTATTGGCGGAGCGCCTGCACCGGATGGATCTTCCCCGCCCAGGTCTCGCTGTCCGTGTAGACAACGAAGGCGTCGGCGGAAATACCCTTTTCCAACGCATAGAGCATCGGCAACGCACAGTCCGTGCCACCAAACGGCAAGCTGGACACCGCGCTAACCGCCTGATCCAACCGCATCGACGGCGTGATCGCCAGAGGCGCCAGTGCGGGCTCGTACCGGCCGCTGCTCTTTGACGTGAAGCCCACAATATGCGTATGCTCCTCGGTTGCCGCTGTCATCAGCGCCATGGCTGCGGATGCCTCGCGAGGTGTCAAAGACGTCCCCGCAATGCGGCCCAAAGCCATCGAACCCGACACATCGAGCGCCAGGAGGATACGACGGCCTGTAGCCTCGACATTGGCAAACGCCGTGTAGAACGCAGCGTTCAAAGCGTCGATCACCTGCGGTACCGGCGTCCAAGTCAGTGCGCCCTTGTCGCCGTGCCCTTGCGCATATGTCTTCAGCGCCAGGAGCAGCGCGAGCGGATGCACACGCGCCTTGCGAATGCGCTCGACATCGCCAAGAGCGGACGTGACCTGAGCCACATGCTCACCCAGCGGCTTCAGCACACCCACCGCCGACAGCTTGCCGAGGTTACGCACAAGGGCGGTCATCGGCATGCGCGCCAATAACGCTTCCCAAACGCGCGGCTCGTTCAGCCACTCAGTCGGGATAGCCTCACGCGGCAGGTTGTGCTCGGCGATGAGCCCAGCGATAGCCTCGGCAGTCTCAGCCTTTGCCGCAGCTTCGAACGCGTGAACGAGCGGCGGTAAAGCTTCGTTGCCCGTGCCACGGCATACCCAGTCGAACACCGCGCGCCGTGTCATCTCATCCGTCAGCGGATGGGCCAGACGCAGAATATCGCGATGCGACCAGCCTCCGCGCTGGCGATACTTGACCACCTGCAAGGCTAGATGCTCGACCGAACGGGCCGTGTACCACCCGGCCACACCACGACGCAAAGCCCGACCCCAGCCGCGGTGCGCCTCGACGGCCTCCACAAACTGGAACAGATGCGTGCCTGTACGGCAGACCTTTGGAATGGCAGTCATCGCCGCACTACGCGTAGCGTCTTCGGAGGCCGAGGCCGCCAACGCCAGTGCGAAAATCGCCGGGTCATTCTTGGGCGCACGGCCTGCCTCGCTCACCTCAACGATGCGCGCGACAGTGCGCTGACCATCTGCCTGGAGGCAGCGGATCACGCTTTCGGCGTTCTCTATAGTGAGCTTGCGCGCAGTGGCGTAATAGCTGCCGCCTTCAGAACCGAGGATCAGGAAGCGGTCGAGCCGCGTCCAGTCATCCACCGGGAAGGCATAGCCACCGGCGGAATTCTTCACGGTACCCTGGATCGGCTGGGACTGCGGCGTTGCGCGCAGCGAGAAGTACTTCCAGTAATTGGCCATGACACACTCCCGTTTTTAGTGACGCGGGCGTGTGTGGCCGAAAGGCGCGTTATCGCTTCAGATTAAAAGTCTGATGATAACCTTTCAGCTCCGGCCCGCGCCGGTTTATTAACTCTAGGCAGCAATCATCATCCGATTGCTGTTTTGGCGCTTTGTCGTTCATTTGCGAACTCAGCTTCAGTCCCTAATTGTTTCAGCCAACTCTTGGCCGTTTGCGTTTTCAAGAGGAAGTGGCGTGGTCATGTTGTGCTCAAGGATGAAAGCATCGTTGATGCTTGTGAGTTTCCAGCTCACAGTCGGGTTGGTGGATAATCCTCAAAGCTTCGGCCCACACCTTTTCTCTCAAAGTTCACTATCCAGTTCCATTGCATTCATGTGGCGCGGGCATATTTTCAATCAAAGACTTACCCCATCGCTCAACCACCTGAGCTACAGATGCAAACATTGCATCAGGCAGGAATCGAACCTGCGCCCTATGGGTTATGGTAACCTTCGATCTCCGGCCCGCGCCGAAATTCTGGTCTCCTGGGCGTGCCAATGCCGATGCGGATGGGATCGTTATGAGCGATAACGCATGCAGCTCCGGCCCAGAAGGTGAGCGTTGTTATGACGTATACAGTGCACATCGTCAACATTAAACTTTAATTTTTTTAAAGTTTGCTCTATAACCGTGTCATGACCATAAGCAGTGCGCAAATACGCGCCGCGCGCGGCCTCCTGAAATGGACGCAAGGCACGCTGGCTGCCAAAGCAGGCGTCTCAATCGTGACACTGAATATGATTGAGGGTGAGACGGTGCGACCTCGGAAGAACACACTCGCATCCATCCAACAGGTGTTGGAGAACGGCGGTATTGAATTCATCGGCGATGAAGATACCGGGTTCGGCGTGAAATTTCAGCGACGGCCAGTTCTTGAAGACGCTTCCTGACGATCTTTCAACATCGCATTCGCGTTCAAAAAAAGCTTCTCCGTTAGAGCAACTTAATTCGCTCCAATTCAACATTGGTATTCGGAGTTGTGTTCTGACCACAGATTTCCTAAACAACAATAGATTTCTGGGGGATAGGAAATGCAGATAGAGATCACGCTTCACAGTACACCCGATGGGCGCTACTCAGCGCGCGATCTGGGCTATCTCCTGCAGAAACATCCCGATCATCTACATGAACGCGAGACGGCTGTAGGCCGCTCTTTGGTTTTCTTTCCCGACAGTTCAGATGAACGGACGCGGGCAGTCCTGTTTCTTGATGTCGATCCGGTGGCGCTGGTCCGTGGGCGAACGCGTGAAAGCGACGGTCTCCTGACACAATATGTGAATGACCGGCCCTATACCGCCAACTCGTTTCTGTCGGTCGCTATGGCAAAATCGTTTGGGCAGTCGATGTCGGGGCGCTCGAAAGAACGCCAGGAACTTGCTGACAGCCCGCTGCCCATCGAAGCGCGTGTCGCGCCCATCACAATCGTCGGCGGGTCCGAGATCGCCGAAGCCTTGTTCGCTCCGCTCGGTTATGAACTCGATCTGCGCGCTATGGATGACGGAGGCAATTCGCAGCGGCCTCTATTCGACTTACGCTTGCGTGGTACTGTGCGTCTTTCCGATCGCCTCACACATATCTATGTGCTAGCGCCGGTGATGGATAACGCCAAGCACTTTTGGGTGGATCGCGATGAGGTGGAAAACCTGTTGGCCAAAGGCGAAGGCTGGCTGGCTGAACATCCGGCCAAGGAGCTGATCGCTAAACGCGCTTTGAAACACCGCCGGGCGCTCGCAGCCATGGCGCTGGATCGTCTCAGTGAAACTGGCGAAGTGGAAGACGACGCCGAAGAAGAAGCCAAGGAACAGGCAGAAACGGTGCTGGAAAAGCCTATCCGTCTGCATGATCTGCGGCTTGATGCAGTTGTCACGGCATTGAAAGAACGTGGCGTGCGCAGCGTGCTTGACCTCGGTTGCGGCGAAGGCAAACTGCTCAGGCGTTTGGTTCGTGAACGAGGGTTTTCGCGCCTTGTCGGCGTGGATGCCTCCCCCCGCACGCTGGAGCGCGCCGCTGACTGTCTGCATTTAAATGACGCTGGAAAATCTTTGCGCCAGCGCCTTTCGCTACAGCAAGGCAGCCTCACTTATGCCGACCGTCGCTGGGTAGGGTTCGATGCTGCGGCTCTCGTTGAGGTGATCGAACATATCGATCCGGTGCGGCTCACCTCACTGGAATACGCGCTGTTTGGTATCGCCAAACCCGGCGTCGTCATCGTCACCACGCCGAACCGCGAATACAACACGCTATTTGAGGGGATGGCGCCAGGCGCATTCCGCCATGCCGATCATCGCTTTGAGTGGACACGAGCAGAGTTTGCCGACTGGGCGGCACGTGTAGCTGAAGAGCATGGCTATAGCGTGACCCTGCATCCACTCGGCGCTGAAGACGAAAGACATGGGACGCCATCGCAGATGGCAATTTTCGAGGATAGCGCGGGTAAAGCCACCGCAGACGGACAGGTACAGTCATGAAATTCACCATCCCCGATTTCTCCATGGTGGTGATGATCGGCGCCACCGGCTCCGGCAAGTCGAGCCTCGCTGAGCGGCTGTTTCTGCCCTCCGAGATCGTCTCGTCTGACGCTTGCCGCGCCATCGTATCCGACGACGAAACCGATCTGAGCGCCACTGCCGATGCTTTTGATCTGGTACACTA
>JARRLC010000162.1:0-6166 GCA_037387425.1 Alphaproteobacteria bacterium | reverse complement strand
GCCGCACTATTTTGCGGATGCATAATGCTCCTCCAACCAGCCGCAGCGCAGCAAGACGACGCCAAGGATGACGAGGAGTTTAAAGCAGATTATGTGCTGGACTTCCGTCCCTACAGGAAAGAGCTTTCCAAAGAGCCCGCGTCTACGTCTACCCCCGCGTCTACTTCTGAATTTAAATCGCTGGTCGGCAAAGTTTTCGAAGGTGGTTTTCCAGTCAAAGGCTGGAAGGATCGGGGCGGTGGACTTCTCCACGAGCCCGTCTGGTATCATCGTTACAAGCATGAAGATGGCAGGCATCTTGTGATTATTGATTGGGTACTGCCCCGGCGGGAAGGAACCCAACAAGCGACTTTTCTTGTCACGGATATGCTGGTCGTACCGCCTTTGCAAAAGAACCAGACCCTTGCTTTTGAGTGCGTAGAAGCCAGTAAGAATATCACGCGGAAGATTATCGCCCTTGTCCGCACCAGTCAGCAAAACAACAATAAATGGTGGCGCGATATCGAACAGGCGTGGAGCGTGTCGCTTGATAATGGTCGCGCTAAACCGTTCTCAACAAAAGGCGTTCGTTGTGAAAACGTTGGCTGGGGGCTTTGAACAGCATTTCCGCCAAGCCCGCTTAATAACCCGTTGCAGGAACCATCCAGTTCTGAGAACATCTGCCGGGTTCTTGGGTTAGAACAAAATCAACTAGTGCAAACAGTTTAGTGCGCAGCGAGGGAATTCCGCATGGAACTTTTAATGTCTCCCGATATCTGGATGTTGTTTCTTGCGCTGACCTCGCTTGAGATCGTGCTTGGCATCGACAACGTTGTGTTCCTGTCGATCATCACCGAGAAGCTCCCTGAGGACCAGGCTCGCCACGCTCGCCAGATTGGTCTTGCTTTGGCGCTCGTGTTCAGAGTGCTGATGTTATTCACAATAAGCTGGATCATCGGCATGAAAGACCCTGTGGTTGAACTTTTCGGCCATGGCTTTTCCATACGCGATTTCATCCTGCTTGCGGGCGGCATATTCCTCATCATGAAAGCCACGCAGGAAGTCCATGGCCAGATCGAAGGCGAGGACGAAGACGAGGACGACAAGAATAACGGTTCAGTGGCCACGGTTGCGTTTAGCAGTATTGTTATGCAGATCGTATTGATCGACGGGCTTTTCTCCATTGATTCCATTATCACTGCCGTGGGTATGGCCGAGTCGCACATCGAAGTGATGGTCGCCGCTGTGGTCGTGGCGATCGGCGTCATGTATCTGGCGGTGGGGCCGGTCAGCGAATTCATCGAAAGGCACCCCAGCACCAAGATGCTGGCGCTAACCTTCCTCATGCTGATTGGTGTTGCCCTTGTGGCCGATGGCTTCGGGCTTAATATACCGCGCGGGTATATTTATGCCGCTATGGCGTTCGCCGCTGTCACCGAGATTTTCAACATCATGGCGATTCGCCGCAAAATGGAGCGGCGGATAGAGCGCAAAAGACGGGCTCGCTTGCGTAAAACGTGAAATGCGAGCCGCGTAAGGGGAATTCGGCTGTTGTAAAAACACCATGATCAAAAGTTGAAAAATCGTGTACGCATGAAGTGGAAGGCGCAAATTCAGCCCTGAAAAGCGGTATTTGGGCGTTTTTAAGCCGAGGTTTTGTAATTTTGGCCACAAGTTATCCGCACTAACAGCGGTAGAGTGGGTTGACCGCCGTGAAAGTATGAGGCACATGCTCAGCCATGAGTTGGATAGCACGCATGTCATGGTTGGGGGGTATCGTTCTGGCGTTAATCGTCACGAGCGTACCATTACGCGCCGAAGAAGTGAAAATCGAGCAACAAGCGCTTGATGTTCTCGGCAATCTTGAAATCGCTAAAGGCAAATCGCTGAAGCAGGACCCTGTCGTGCTGCTTGTGCACGATACGCTGGGGCATCACCGGATGGAAATCATCTCGGCGCTTCAGGAGCTATTGAGCGAGCGTGGCGTAAGCTCCCTGGCGATCACCTTAAGCTTGGGGTTGAACGAGCGCCGTGGCATGTTCGATTGCAACATCGAACAGGATCATCGGAACGAAGACGCTGTGGAAGAAATCCAGGCGTGGGTCGATTGGCTGAAAAACCAAGGCGCTAAGAACATTATTGTGGCGGGCCATTCTCGCGGCGGAAATCAGGCTGCCGTTTATGTTGCCAAGAAACATGATCCAGCGGTGAAAAAGGCCATATTGATCGCGCCGCTTGCGCAGACGCCAAGCAATATCGGCGCTGAATATGAACGCCGGTTCCGTCTTCCGCTGCAACCAGCACTCGCTGAGGCGGAAAAGCAAATGGATGAAATCGGCGCAACGGCGCTGATGGATGGCGTGGCCTTTTTGAATTGTGATCGTGCGAAAGTTACCGCTGGCGCATTCGTGAATTATTACGGTCCAAATCAGAACCTCTACACGCCAAGTATTCTGCCGTTCTTGAAAATGCCAGTGCTCGTCGTCGTGGGGACGATGGATCCGCTCGCGCAAGAACTTGAGCCAGCCATTCGGGGGATGCCTGACAATAAAAATACCACGCTGGTAACTATCCCGGACGCAGATCATTTCTTTACCAACTATAAAACGGAAGATCTGGCTGATAGAATCAAGGATTTCGTGTTAAGCAAAACAACAAAGAGCGCACAAAAGAGATAAAGCGTATCGCTATAAAACCCCGTGTTCCCCACTTAAACGGAGTGAAAGCAATGTATAAAGATTGGGTGCAAGCCGCTGCTGATTTAACCACCGCTGTAAGAGAAGTGCGTAAAGGCGCTCCCGATACAATAAAGGCGTTTTCTTCACTTGCTCGCGCGGCACTCGAATCTAAAGCGCTGGATACAAAGACTAAAGAGCTTATCGCGCTAGCTATCGCCGTGTCCATCCATTGCGAGGGATGTATTACTTTCCACGCCGAATCAGCCGTCAAACTCGGGGCGACCCGCGACGAAGTGATGGAAACCATCGGCATGGCCGTATATATGGGCGCTGGCCCCAATCTGATGTATGCAGCGCAAGCGCTCGAAGCATTCGATCAGCACTTGGCGAAAAAGACCGCATCCGAGTAATGCCGCCTGGCGAGAGGGTGATACGTCAACGAGACGCGTCAGGTGAGTTGCATCGTTTCCGGTTTTCTTGCAAAGCTATCAGGTAGAGGAAACGAGGACTGCGTAGAATGCCCCAATGCCGGACAGCTTTACTGGTGGATCGCGGTCTTGTCGAAGTTGCAGGATCGGATGCGACAGACTTTCTGCAAGGTCTTGTCACCAACGATGTTGATCATGAGCAGGAAGGCGAAGCACTTTTCGCCGGTCTGCTAACGCCGCAGGGCAAAATCCTTTGCGATTTTTTCGTCATTCGCCGCGAAGCAAAGGTCTATTGGCTTGAGTGTGCGAGAGCGCAGGCGGGCGATTTGGTCAAGCGGCTTACCATGTACAAATTGCGCGCTAAGATCACCGTTGCGGACCGCTCAGGCGAATTTGCAATCGCTGCTAGTTGGGGCGCAGAAGGAGCATCGGGAGTGTCCGCCATTCCGGCGTTAGCCGCAAGTGTGGTTTCTTACGCCGATCCGCGATTTGCACCTCTTGGCTGGCGACATATTCTGCCTGCCACGGATGCGGCGAGTTTTTCAGAAAACGCAGGCGCCGCGGCCGCTGATGAAGCCGCTTATCACGCTCATCGCATTGGGCTTTTCGTTCCGCAAGGCGGTGTGGATTATATCTATGGCGAATCCTTTCCTCATGAATCCGGGTATGACAGCCTAAACGGCGTGGATTTCGAAAAAGGCTGCTATGTGGGGCAAGAGGTTGTCTCGCGCATGCACCATCGTGGTACGGCAAAAACGCGCATCGCTGGTGTGGAATTGGCCGCTCCTCTTGCGGCGCACGCGGAGGCTGATGTGGATACGGACGCCAGCGCTCTTGAAATCCGTGCGGCCGACCTGCCGGTGGGGGTATTGTGTTCACGAGATGGGACGCACGCTATTGCCACAGTCCGAGTTGATCGCGCCGAGGAAGCGTTGCAGCAAGGCATTCCGCTTCAGACGGGCGATGTCGCGCTTACACTCCGACAACCGGCATGGGCGCAGTATCGTGTGCCTGTGTCGGCGGAATAACAACGCCCAAGGAAGCGAATATGACAGCCACTCGTTGCGGCTGGGTTAGCGCCGATCCGCTCTATATCGCCTATCACGATGAAGAATGGGGCGTGCCCAACGGCGACAGCAGGGCACTGTTTGAAAAAATGGTGCTTGAAGGTTTCCAGGCGGGGCTTTCGTGGATCACCATTTTGCGCAAGCGCGATAATTTTCGCCGCGCTTTCGATGGATTTAGCCCGACAAAAATCGCCAGCTATGACGATGCGAAAGTCGCCGCTTTGCTCGCCGATCCGGGGATCGTGCGCAATCGGTTGAAAGTGGCGGCGACGATCGACAACGCGAAGGCTTATTTACGGCTTTCAGAACGTATGCCTCTGGCGCGTTTCCTGTGGGGGTTCGTGGACGGACGGCCAATTCAAAACGCCTGCGCTACTTTAAAAGACGTGCCGCCGGAAACCGAGTTGAGCCGCAAAATCTCAAAAGCGCTGAAGGCGGAAGGGTTTCGCTTTGTAGGGCCAACGACCGTCTACGCCATGATGCAGGCCATGGGCATGGTGAACGACCACGTCACCGACTGTCACCGTCACGATGTATGCGCCGCGATGCTACCGGATATTCGCTAGCGCATCGCGTTGTATCGCATTCAATGTTTGACGTTTGCCCCCTCATCCGGCCCTGTCGGGCCACCTCCTCCCAAAACTGCGCCACATCGCCCCCTCTCCTGTCCTGGCCGTGTTTGTGCGGCTGGGCAAGAAAAAATAACCGGAGAGCGACAGGTGGAGGGGATGTGAACTGTCAGATGTAATACCGACTCCGTCTGATCGATTCATGAGGCGGGGGATTCCCTGACAGAATCGAAGCAGTTATATGAAAGGGTCATGATTCGTTTACGGGGGCAGGATCATGACCGCATTAACATCGCATTTGAGCACGGCGGAATTGGAAAGCCGCTACGAGACAGCCGCCAATCCCATTGCCAAGAGCCATTTTCACGCCATCTGGCTTTTGGCGCGGGGCTATTCGATTGACGAAGTCGCGTCAATCCTATCGTTCTCGACACGTTGGGTCCGGCTACTGATCAAACGCTATAACGAGCATGGGCCGGACAGTCTCGGTGACCGGCGGCAGGGCAATGGAACCGCGCCCACGATCCTCACGCCAGAGGCGCTCCGTGCTTTGAAAGAACGTCTCAAGACGCCGCCGGATGATGGCGGCCTGTGGAGCGGTCCAAAGGTTGCCCGCTGGCTGGCCAGGTTCCACAATTTCAAATTCGTGCACGATCAACGCGGCTGGGATGCGCTCATTGCCATCGGCTGGTCGATCCAGAAGCCGAGGCCGCGGAATTCTGGACGATGGATGAGCATCGGCTCGGGCTGAAGCCGATTACGCGCGGTGTTTGGGCGCCTAAAGGCGAGCGGCCTATTGCGCTGGGGCATCATCGCTATGAGTGGCTGTATGTCTGGGGTTTTGTCGAACCGGCCACTGGGAACACGGTGTGGAGCATTTCGAACGGCGTGTCGAAGGAATTGTTTGAGGGCATCCTCAAGGACTTCGCCAAATCGGCAGGTGTGGGATCGAAGAAACGGATCGTCCTGCAACTCGACGGCGCTGGATGGCATGGGCCGGAAAACATCGACGTGCCCGATGGTATACAACTCGTATTTCAGCCAGCCCACAGTCCGGAACTTCAGCCCGCCGAGCGTCTTTGGGAGTTTGTCGATGAGCCGGTCGTGAACATCTGTTTCGAGAACATCAAAGCGCTTGAGAAAGTGGTCAGCGAACGCTGCGTGGCCCTCATCGAACAATGCGATATGATCCGCGCAAGTACGTTGTTCCACTGGTGGCCGGTGCCACTCGCGGGGAATTGATTAGCCGGATTTGGTATAACGCTTTTCGCAACACAGTGTGCGGGCAAAAGGACAAACCAGGGGACGTAGTTATTTACTGACAATCCCTAAGTGGTTGAAATTCCTTTTCCCCTGTAACTGGTTCATGTAATCGTTTTGAGCCTTACCGAATTATTAAAGAGCACGAACTTGAATACGCCGTTAGAATTATCGCTTTATTTCGC
>JARRLC010000161.1:0-7052 GCA_037387425.1 Alphaproteobacteria bacterium | reverse complement strand
AAGATTGGCGTGATGGCAGCGGCGCGTTCCGGGCTTTTCAAGGCTTCCTCGTGTAAAAATTTGCCGATGCGGTCTTTGGCGATCCGGCCTTTGTGGACCTGCATCAGAACGATGCGCGAAAGCGGCAACAGCTTGGCGAACACGGTTTCGTCGCGTGCGGCTTCCGCTGTCAGCACCTCGCTAATGAGCAGATGCATCGACGCTGCCGGATGCTCCAGCAGCCTGACCAATTGCGTGGAGGCGTCGCCCGGCTTCATGGTCCGGCGCAGCACCTGGCGCGCAAAGGCGAGAACTTCAGGCTTGGTACTATCGGCGACGACGGCGAGCACATCCGGCGTCCACACTTCTTCCGGCCAGGTGTCAAGCGTGGTTATGGCGAAGTTGTATGTCTCTTCCCATTGGCTCTCGACGAGCAGAACGGCGTCGGCGGCGTCCCGCTGGAATCGGGCGGGATTGGCCTTATAAGCATTCATCACCCATTCGCGCACCGCGATGTGAGAATGGTTCCCCAGCCGCGCCAACTGCCGCACCGAATAAATGGACGGATCGCGCACCGAGATAGCAGCCGAGCCAAGAAGCTGAGCGCCTTTCGCTTTGGCCTGTAGCAGCCGCCAGACGAGATTGGCGTCCAGCGCCGCCATCTGGCTGGGCAGCGCCTCGTGGAACAGCGTGACGAGGTCTTCGGCATACGTATCGTCTGCCTCTTCGGGCGCGGCTTGAAACAGCGCATCAATGAGGCGTGCGCTAAGATCGTCGCCCAGACGCGGGAAACGTGCCGCCAGCCGCGCCAGGAGCGGACGCACAGCCCCACGCACTTCAGACGCAGGCGCCATCGCCATGGACGCCAGAAGGAACGCGCGCTCTGCAAGTTGCTCGTCGTTGAGGCGGCCAAGCAGCCCAAGCCCCGCCGCCTGAATTTCAGGCGAGGTCGAATTCAGAAGCTGCTGCCACAGACTGTCTGGCAACGTCCCCGCATCCACACCGGAAAGCGCCAGCATGTCGATACCTGCTGCGAACACTACCGACGATGTGTGGGCCATCAGACTGGCGATGATCTCAACGCTGAGCGGTAAGTCATGTGCAGGCCACAAGAGCGGCAAACACTTGCGCAGATGCTTTATCCGTTTCGCGTCAGCGCCCGCAAGCAACCATGCGGCAAGCTGCGAGGCCAGCGCTTCGGCTGTTTCGCGCGGCAGCGGACGGTCTGCGGCCCACTTTAGCGTGGGCGCTTGCACATCGGCATAAGGACTGGTGGCGGCGATAAAGCTGAGGCGCAGGTCGCTCCAAGGCGCAGCGCTGTCTTTCTCGATGTGGCGGATGGCGATTTCACGCGCTTGCTGCAATGTGCTCGTCGCCAGGGCTGCCAGCAATCTGATTCGCCATCGCCATGTGCTAGCCGCATCTGTGCATGGGAAAAGCCGAATTGAACCACCTTTTCGAACGGCGAGGCGAGCAGCAACTCCAGCGTTTCGCTAGGAAGTTCCTTAAGGTAATCGACCTTCTCACGCAGCAGCCGCAAACCGAATTCCGCAACCTGATCGCACCCGGCTTCCAGAACGATGCGAAGCGCATATTCGGGATGATCGCGCCACATCCCCGGAAAAGCCTCGCCAGCATCGATTTGTTCGGTTTGCTCCGTCTCAAAATTGTAGCCGAGCGAACCGGCATTCAGCAGTACATGCTCGTTATGGCGGTGCATGATCTGCCCGACGCTCCAGGCGTTTGGCAGTGAGGTGTATCTTTTCCTTACGTTATGCCCGCGGCGTTGGCTGTAATCGTAGCGGTAGAAAGTCATCGTGATCGGTTGAACAGCATCCGCCTCTAAGAACGACAGCAGATAAGCAGTTGCGAGCTTCAGGTAACTTTCCTGCCCGGTTTCGCCGCGCTTGCGCAGCGCGCGCCAAATGCGCCGTTTCAAATACTGTACGGTCGCGAGCGACAACGCTGTCTTGGCGTCCGACGCCCCCTGCAAATGCGTCAGAGGATGCGCTCCCCAGCGGCCTGAGCCACTCCCCAATTCCCAAATATAGGCTTCGTTCTCCCGGCCCCAAACCGTCCCCCGGTACATCGGCTTCGCGGTATCGAAACGCAGCGCCGTAGCGCCGAACATGGCCGCGTCGTCGATCATCTCGGCATATTTGAACAGCCGCCGCAGTCCCGGCACATAAGGCGGACGCGCGGGCAGACGCTTGACGACCTCGACCAGCGTTTCATGCAACAACGGATCAGCCTGCGCGAGACGGTAAAGTTCGCTCATCGCCGCACCGGTGCTGGGTGGCTCAGCTTGCGCGAAATTGGTGAGCGCACCGAGCAGAATTTGAACCGCGTCGTTACGACGGGCTTTGGCTGCTTGATCAACGCGCATTTGCTCCGGCAAGGCGAGATCGGAACTCTTCGGCGTATCACCTACTGTATGCAGCCTGCTGAGAGCTAAGCGGAAAGTTTCGGGAAGCGCACCAGGCTGCTGTAGCGTACGCCGCTGATCGCCCATCGCCGGCGAGAGTGTCGCGAAATCCGCCAGCCAGCACACGAGCGGCTTGCGCGCCTTTGCAGCGATAGCCAGCAGCATATCAAGCGCCTCAGCGCCAGCGCAGCGCGTCAACGCCCAGACGAGGCTATAGCTCGCCCGTTCCGATCCGATCATGTTGGCGAGCGCCAGCAAAGCGGGCGTTGCTTCTTTCATCCGCAGTTCGCCAAGACGCCAGAAAAGACGGTCGCGCTTTTCCTCGGGCCACGGATTGCGCTGACAAGCCTCCACTTGCGCGAGCAATGCCCGTTTGCGGGCATCTTCTGGCTGGGCAACAGAGGGGACGGCTGAAACGGAGGCAGGCGCATATGCTTCTTCGCCGTCGGAGCGGAGGTAGCCGTCATTCATTTTAGCGACGACGATGCTGTCGAACACTTTTTCAGCGCTGGCGCGCGAAAGTGGGGCTGGTGTTTTGGTGCCATCCCGCAGTGTTTTTCCGCGCCTGCCGTAGCGGAAATTGACGAGAAACCGCGCTTCCGGATCGGCGGCTTCAGTATCTACGAGATCTACCTCATAGACCTTGTCGGATGTTCCTTCGCGGAACCAGAGTTTTAGCGTTCGAACGATTTTCACAGCCGAAGCTTCCGATTAGATGGTGGTTCAAGCCGAGCCGCGAAAAGCGCACTGTTTAAAGACGTTATTCGCAACTTTTATAGAAGCAGTTTCAAAGACTCATCATCTAAGAGCGATTTGTGGCTCGAACGTGACGCATCAGTAATGTCTGTTTTTCAAGAAGACTGCTTCCGGTGAAGGCCGGACAATATTTGCGCGGGATGTCTCTACAAACTCATTGTCATCCCCACTCATTGTCATCCCCATAGCTTCAACGGCGGAGACAAAAATAATGTTCTGGCCCGCCGTCAAAACATGCATTGCTCACTGCCACACCCTCTCTCGATAGGCTATAAGCTATTTTTTACTGGCCGAGAAATGCAGCTTAGGTATTGACATTTATTAACATAACTCCGTTCAACCGAGCGTGCTACAGGCTGGCTACGTCCTATAACTAAGTTGTAGTTCCAAATTGTGATGTGTAGAATTTGATTACAATCATAAATTTGCCCATTTAAGGCTATCTAGCTTAATTGCTTAAGAGTTTAGAGTTCCATGATTTGCTTACCAAGCCAAGTTGGGGGGAACATCCCTATGCGCGGCCATAGAGTTGTGTGTTTTGCGTTAGGCTGCGTGATGTCATTTGCTACGGCCATAATAGTCAATCCGTGGGATGGTCAGCCGTTTGCCGGGGGATCGGCGCATGCTTCAGCATTTTCTGCGCGCCTTGATCAGCTAACTGATAGTAACACTTACCTTATTCAGAGCAACCCTGACGATTTCCAAGTCAAGGATGCGGGGGGGCCATCCGATATGGCCATTCCGATCCAAATCCAACTGCCATTCATTGCCAATTCCTCATCTCAAACAAGCACGAAATATACATTTCTTATGTTTCGAGGGCTTCCTAGTGGATTTAAACTATCCACCGGCTTTGTAACGAAAAACTCTTACATTGTTTCTATAAGTCAATATCAAAACGTATCAATTATACCGCCACAAAATTTTAAAGGGAAGTTCCCCCTTCATGTTTTACTTTATAACGGCAACAACACTCCACCTATAGAACGCCTGATAACCGTTTCAATTGGCGTGAACGACACATCAGCTAGAAATAGTTCAAATTCTGAAGACATATACAACACGGCTACTGTAGCCGTACCCACAAACGAGGAGCTTAATGAAGCTCCAAAACCTACAATTACTCCAGAAGACGAATCATCATCTTTAGCGCAAGGACAACAGTTCATCAAAAACGGTAACGTTGTTTATGCACGGCTGATATTTGAAGACTTGGCGTTACAGGGAAGCGCAATAGGCGCTTTCTCTCTGGGGCAAACCTATGATCCGGATTTTCTCAACGAAATAAATGTGGTTGGCCTGCAACCGGATATCAAAACAGCTAAGAAATGGTACAAAAAAGCCGCCAAAATGGGGAACCCGGCGGCTATTAAAAGGCTAAACGCGATTATAAGGGATGGCCACTGAATGTATTCAGATAAGGACAAATCCCTTCCTCCACCAAGCATCATTGAGGGATGGAATATGCTTAACACCATAGTAAAAAAATGCGCCCAAGGCGCTCTTATGTCCTTTCTACTTGGGCTTACTATTGTATCTGTTTGTGAAACAGGCAGTGCTTTAGCACAGGGACAGCAACTTGATACTGTTACAGCCCAACTTGCTCAAGCGCAAAACAGAAGAGCATCTCCTCCGCCCATTCGTGAACGTATGAACCGCTGGACAATCGGCTTGGCAGCCGGACGAGTTGAGGGGGCGCCCCTGCGCTTCGCTGCTGAACTCGCTCGCGTTCTTGACGATGGCGATAAAATGCGTGTGCTCCCGGTTGTGACGCGCGGCATTTTCACCAACATGGATGACCTCCTTTACCTCAAGGGCATAGATACCGCGATCATCTACAGTGATATTCTGGAGGAACTGAAGGATCGCCCGGAGATCCAGAAAAACGTCAATTATGTCGCCAACTTGTTTCCCGCAGAGATGCACGTGCTCGTCCGCCCGGAAATAAAAACTTTGGCCGACTTAAAAGGCAAAGTGGTCAACTTCAACACCCACGGAACCGCAGCCGCCTATACCGGTCCTATCGTGTTTAAACGATTGCGCGTCGGCTCCATCAACACGCACATTCCCCATCCCGTAGCTATCGGGAAGATGAAAAAGGGCCAGGGCAACATAGCCGGACTGGTGTTCGTGTCTTCGAAACCGCTTGCGCCTTTTTCGCGCCCCTGGCCTAAGGGCTTTCATTTCTTGCGAGTGCCGTATGCCAATGCGCTGAAGGATTATTACTTACCCAGCATGTTGACGCATAAGGACTATCCCAATCTGATTCCTGAGGGGCAGAGGATTCTTACAATCTCCGTGCCTGCCGTCCTGGCTGCGTTCAACTGGAAGAAGCATACGGACCGCTACCGCCGCATGGAGCGTTTCACACAATATTTCTTCAAACGTTTGCATGTTTTGCAAAACAAGGCGGGCTACCACCCAAAATGGAAAGATGTGAACCTTGCCGCGAAAGTCCCAGGCTGGAACCGTTTTCCTGCTGTAACAGAAATCCTTAAACGCAAGAAGAAATCACGTTCAACAGTAAGCCGCAAAGAGCTTATGCAAGAATTCCTGGAGTGGAGAGAAACAAGGGGGAAATAACGTAATATAAAATACAGAAATCCTAAACGCTACTATGGCGTAGTTACATAAACCAAAGGAAGCATTTCCAACTGCTTCCAGTAAAAGTGTGTGGAGAGGTTAATGGGGAACCTGAAATCAAATCTTCTGGCTCGGTCTTTCTGGGGCGTCGCATTTGTTGTTTTTCTAATGGCGAGCGGGTTTGCGCCAGCATCTGCTGCCGATAAGGCGAAGAAAACTGAAGAACAACCGGAAAAAGCTGTCGAACAGACGCAAAAAGCTACTAAGCAAGAGAACAAAGTCGTCTTTCACATTGATCAGAACGATCCTGCCAAAATGAACCTTGTTCTCAACAACGTTCAGAACATGATCAAATATTTCAAAGAGAAGGGCGACAAGGTCAAGATTGAAGTGCTTGCCAACGGCCCTGGACTGAACATCCTTAGAGAAGACAAAAGCCCCGTCACCAAGCGTATCGCCGCGATGACGAAAGAGGGAACTGATCTCCAGTTCAGCGCCTGCAGTAACACAATGGCGAAGATGACCCAAAAAGCAGGCGGCAAAAAACCGCCGCTGGTTAAGGCAGCCACGCTGGTGCCGTCAGGTGTTGTCCGGCTTTTGGAGCTGCAACAGCAGGGATATGCCTATATCAGACCGTAACGCGTTTGAGAGTTTCACGCGATCTTCGGTTGCGCAGGCTCATAGCATTTAAGCTATGATTTAAAAAGCAACTGTGGTGGAGGTGTTGGGCATGCTCGACTTCTCCGCCACACTTTCAACGGGGCACTTAGCAACCGTTCCCACAGCAAAGCAGTTTCTCATCATACCTATTGATTGAATTCCCGTTCTCACTCAATCGCCAACCGAAATAGGTTTCGCGAAGCCTGGAGAAACATCAATTCATTTCAATAGGATGATACCTAATGTTTTTCATTGCGGCTTCCGCCCTGGCAATAACCAAGCCATACATTAAGAACACCATTGATACTCATTTTACCCTGTGTCGATCAGAGAGATGACGAAACCTCCCCTCATATCGTTGATTGAGGAGCTGTTACGTTCAACTACCTGCGAGAAGATACGCCCAACGCAAATGAGAGTTATTTGAGAGACACACTCCTCTCATCCACGGCGCTTTCAGTTGCAGGCTATTACGCTAAATTTTTCAGCAGACTACTCATCAGTTCAATGTGGTGAACTTTACTAAGCACCCCACAACGCATCCTAGATGGTTGTATTGGTAAAACTGTTCCCTCCGCAACTCCTAGCGGGAAAAAATGAGCACGTCTCCAAGTTTGTAAAATGTAACAGCACCAAATTTCCTAAGAAC
>JARRLC010000160.1:0-5677 GCA_037387425.1 Alphaproteobacteria bacterium | reverse complement strand
TTATCGACAACGAAGGCATCTGAATCGACACCATCATCCCAGATCATCAAAGCTTTGTTGACCTGACCGTAAACTTGCAATGACACGACGCGATTACCTTTCCGCGCCGTCGTCGCTTCTAGCTCTGCCACACGGTCTTCGAGGTCAGCACAGCACCCACCACCAAGATCGGCGGCTTTCGCCGGTGTCATAGCTGCACCCAACAATACGCCTGCGGCGGCGATTAAAGCTATACGACTGGTCGTCTTCATAATTCCCCCAATCATCTCCATCTCCATTTGCCCGAAGCTCTGCTCAGGCGTCCCAATTGCAGATGTGTCGCAGCGGGTACGCCTGACGCCTCTGCTTCTGAAAGCCGGTCAGCGATGATCCCCATGCTGCTGACGACTAAACACTCGCCCCAAAAACCAGTTTTTCTTTTCCCATCGGCTTCGGTGGCTCGCATATTTTAGTTAGACTAATCACCTAAGCGCGTAAACAAAAACTATTACGCTTATACAGTTTTGATAACATAAATGTTGCTTAGATATCACGAATTACCAACTATATATCAGTTATTACGTAGGTAAATATACGTATAATACTATTTGTATAGTTTAAAATTCCGCAAATTATAAATAGTGCATATAATTTCATATATGCTGAAGCTTATATTTTACGTTTTTATACGTGAAACATCGCCATTTATATAAAATTTACACAAAATCTAAGAAAAGCACGCACTGTGTGATCAAAATAAATATTTGTTTCGCGGAAAAGTACGTATTAGATGATCTTGATAAGCTTGCGCCTTAATTCATTTATGGTTTCACCACGTCTCATTGCGCGGTAAATCCGTCATCAGACGTTAAGTATACGGATAGCTATATGACCGCCAAAACAGCTAAAATCATAGCTTTGCAATACGATTCGACTGACGCCGCCAGCTCAGCAAAAAATCAGCAATTGCGGCACAGCCAAGCGCTCAATCGCTCGCCAGCCGCCATTTGCCGCCTGCAAAACGCCACAGCCTAAAAACACGTAATATGAGATTTGTGTGAAGTGGCGGACAAATTGAGGAAAAGCCGCCCTGGAGGTTACCCGACCGCCATAAGAAGGATCGGGCTAATAATGCTGCGCTTTCATTCGTGGTTAGAGACTCACGCTTAGCCTCACTCTACCTATGAAGGCGCTCTAAGCAGGTTTTCCTGCCAAAAACCTACTTAGAGACTGGGTGAGGGGCCTGCCTTCCCCTCACCCGTTCACCGCCACACTCCGCCCTACGAGGTCAATCGAAACCGGTGCGCAGCGGAATCCTGCCCTGCTCCTGCTTTAAGAAGCGCAGCATGATCGCGATCACATTAAATAGTTTGTTTGAGAAGCCACTCCGCGTATCACGCGCGGAGATAACGGTCTGATGCCGGGAAATTCAGGCTCGCGAAGCTTATCGTCCGGCAATCACGCCAGGTAAGGAGGTCCGCGGTTTTTGTGCGCGCCTGCATAAGCACTTACGAAACGGAATACAAAGCTGGACGGCGCATAACTGGCGTCAACCCGCACCACAGGCGCAAGGATATCAGCCACGGGCAAAGCGAACGTCGTCGCCACAAGAGCATCGCAGACAGCGCAGCCCCCTGCCGACAGCGGCTCTTTTACCGGATTGCCGTTCTCATCGAGCGTCATTCGCACAAGGCCCTCAGGCGTGCAGATGACGAGGGAACCTGAAAACGTATCCGCGCTTAATGCTTCTGAAGCCAGCGCGGCGCTCCCCCCAAAAGGCATAGGCAGCATGACAGCCGTCATCAAAGCTTGGAACACCAAGCCGATGATCGCCAGCATACTTATTAGTCTGTCCCGCCGGAAGCCGCGCTTCTGACTGGCCATTTCCCCATTCCCTCAGGTTACACTCTTACAAAGACTGACGGAAACAGCGCTCGCCGTCAATGCCGCAAACGGTGACATTATGTATCAGGTATGCAGCCATTGATCTTGAAATATGGTTCTTTTCTCAATCCAGCTCTAAAATCGTAAGAATATGTTATCACCGCTTGATCGCAATGTTGCAGAATTAAGGCATTTTTCTTATTGTCCCTTGGGCTTTTAAGTGGAAGCCCCGCGCGCGACTGCGTCTGGCCAGTGACTGCCGGGAGCTTCATGCGCGTATGTCTAGCGCACTGACGTATTCGCGAAGGCTCATGCATCAGATCGCTAGGTGTTTGTTTATGCATCAATTTTATCAAACTCCGGCTTATCGCCTCTGTTTGGATTGATGCGCGTGCCAAATGCTAGGGGGGTAAGCGCGAAATAATAAAAGCACGCGCTAGCTATTCGCCCCATCTCGAACCGAGGGACGTTTGAATATGGACAATCTTATCTGGGTCATCATCGCCTGCGGCGCATTGTCGCTCGTATATGGCGCATGGGCCGTGCGGTCTGTGATGGCCGCTGATGCGGGTAACGCCCGCATGCAGGAAATCGCTTGCGCTATTCAGCAAGGCGCGGAGGCCTATCTGAAACGCCAGTACACCACTATCGGCATGGTGGGTATCGTGATCTTTGCGCTGATCGCTTATCTGCTGTCATTCACAGTTGCGGTTGGTTTCTTGATCGGCGCAGTGCTTTCCGGTGCTGCGGGCTTCATCGGCATGCATGTGTCGGTACGGGCCAACGTGCGCACAACGCAAGCATCTTCAAAAGGGCTGGCTGAAGGGCTGGGCATCGCCTTTAAATCTGGCGCGGTAACTGGCTTGCTGGTTGCTGGTCTGGCGCTTTTGTCCGTCGCGGTCTACTTTGCGGTGCTGACAGAAGTCATGGGCTACGCCGCCGATAACCGCGTCGTTGTTGACGCACTGGTGGCGCTCGGATTTGGCGCGTCGCTCATCTCCATCTTCGCCCGTCTTGGCGGCGGCATCTTCACCAAGGGCGCCGACGTGGGCGGCGATCTCGTGGGTAAAATCGAAGCCGGCATCCCGGAAGACGATCCACGCAACCCCGCCACCATTGCCGATAACGTGGGCGACAACGTTGGCGACTGCGCGGGCATGGCCGCCGACCTGTTCGAAACTTATGTCGTGACAATCGTGGCCACCATGGTGCTCGCCACGATCTATTTCACAAATCCAGACATTCTGGGCCAAACTCTGCTCTATCCGCTCGCCATCGGCGCAGCGTGCGTGGTCACCTCGATCATCGGCACGTTCTTTGTGCGTCTCGGCGCTAACAAGAGCATCATGGGCGCGCTGTACAAAGGCTTCATTGCCACCGGCATTCTGTCGCTCATCGCATTGTGGCCCATCACTGACTACCTCATCGGCATGGACACGACGCTGGTCGCTTCCGGCACCACTTTCAAAGGGCTTGACCTGTTCTTCTGCGGTGTGATCGGCCTCGGCGTGACAACGATGATCATCATCATCACCGAGTACTACACCGGCACGAACTACCGTCCTGTGCGTTCCATCGCGGCCGCCTCACAGACCGGCCACGGCACGAACGTCATTCAGGGCCTCGCCATCTCGCTGGAAGCAACGGCAGCCCCTGCCCTGGTGATCATCGCGGGCATTATCGGCACCTATAGCCTTGCTGGGCTCTATGGCATCGCCATCGCCGTAACCACAATGCTGGCGCTCGCTGGCGTGGTTGTGGCGCTCGACGCTTTCGGCCCGGTAACGGATAACGCAGGCGGCATTGCCGAAATGGCCGATTTGCCCGCCGACGTTCGCAAAACCACCGACGCACTGGACGCTGTCGGCAACACCACCAAAGCCGTTACCAAAGGCTACGCCATCGGTTCGGCGGGGCTGGGTGCGCTGGTGCTGTTCGCTGCCTACACCGCCGACTTGCAACACTTCATCGCCAACAGCGAACAGTTCACCTATTTCAAAGACGTGAAACTCGACTTCTCGCTGGAAAGTCCGTGGGTTGTGGTTGGCCTGTTTTTCGGCGGTCTACTGCCATTTCTGTTCGGCGCCATGGGCATGACCGCCGTGGGACGCTCTGCTGCTTCCATCGTTGAGGAAGTGCGCCGTCAGTTCCGCGAAAAGCCCGGCATCATGAAGGGCGAGGAAAAACCTGATTATGGCCGCGCTGTGGACATGCTGACCAAATCCGCCATCAAGGAAATGATCATACCATCGATGCTGCCGGTGCTGTCGCCGGTCGTGGTCTTCGTTGTGATCAACTGGATTGCCGATAAGTCAGCAGCGTTCTCCGCAGTGGGCGCGATGCTTCTGGGCGTGATCATCACTGGGCTGTTCGTCGCCATTTCCATGACAGCGGGTGGCGGCGCCTGGGATAACGCCAAGAAGTACATCGAAGACGGCAATTACGGTGGCAAGGGGTCGGAGGCCCACAAAGCAGCCGTGACCGGCGATACCGTCGGTGACCCGTACAAGGATACTGCTGGCCCAGCCATTAACCCGATGATCAAGATCACGAACATCGTGGCATTGCTGCTGCTGGCGGTACTGTCGCACAGCTAAATGATAGACATGGCGGTAGCACCCAACAGGGCGTTACCGCTATTTATGCAACATGAACGGACGGAACCCTGGGCTCCGTCCGATTTTTGTTGCCGAACACTCATATGCAGAAACACGCCCACACGCCTTACGTAGAGAACGCATTACCAAGCGAAAAACCCCTCCCATTTCGACAAAGTTCGTGCTATGAGAACGTTGCTTGCGCATCGTCGCTGCCGATTTCCAGCATGGTCAACGGTTAGATTGATGCAAAGCTGACATGGCGACGTGGCGGAGTGGTTACGCAGCGGTCTGCAAAACCGCGTACCCCGGTTCAATTCCGGGCGTCGCCTCCATCAGCCCCAAGCGGCTAGATGCTACGACTTTTCTCTCCCTACACCCCGTTCGTAAGTTCCCCATTTTTTACCAAGCTTAAGCACGGCGTTACTGTCCGCATTACATGACCGGCGTTAATCATGCGCGCGCATTAGTACGCCAGCACGCGATCTTACCTATATTTTTCCATATCATTACCGGGTTTAAATAAACCATCACATGAACATAAACATGCGGCGGGGCAAATGAATGCCCTCATAACGAAAGTCGGGGAAAGAATACAACCTCCCATTGAATTTATTAACGTTCTGGTTAAAGTCAGAAGCGGAAGAGGTTGGTAAGTTTAATAATTTTGTTTGCGTAATGGGTGCGATATGTCCAATGACACGAATAGTCCTAATAACGGCTTACATTCCCGGCAAGCCAATCAAGCATATGATCCATCCATAGATGAAGATACGAACCGATATATCGTTTGGTTTCAAGATGCTGAAAACGGCCTAAATCAACTCCAGACAACTTCAGGCTTGCGAGTTATTTCAGGCATAGACGACAACGACGCGCAGGATAGTGAAGGCATCGTCGATCTTCGAAGCATCAGCGCCGCAATTGTTAAGGCGGATCCTGACCGCATAACGGCTATCAAGAAAAAGGTGGGGAAACGAAGGGCGATTTCAATCGTCGTGCCTGACTGCCGGATGTGGCCAAACACTTCATACATACCTGAACAATTAGAGGGATACTTAAAAGGGTATAGGGACGCCGTCGTTCACCTCACTGATCTACTGACGAAAAAGCCTGATGGTATAGCCGTACCGCTCGACAGTTGGAAAATTGAGAGTTTACAACACACCTATACTTGGGGGCTGAATGTAAGCAAAGTTCCGCAGTCTCAATATACC
>JARRLC010000159.1:0-6198 GCA_037387425.1 Alphaproteobacteria bacterium | reverse complement strand
GCTGAAAAAGGCATGAATTATGTTGGGGTGATATGTGTTGCCATATTCGTGGTTGTCACGGCTATGGGGCTTCTTTTACTCGCCCGGCGCGGCTGGAAACTCGTCTCTGCACAGGCTGCTTCTTCTTCCGCCGCCGCCTTTGCTCGCAGTTCCAGTATTTCGTCTGAATTCGCCCAACAGATTACGCCGGCTATGCTTATCATAGCGGTCTTTCTGCCTGTTCTGGCGGCGGGGTCACAGCAAAGCTATGCGGTTGATATCGCTGTTTTGGTGCTGATCTACATCATACTAGGCTGGGGGTTGAATATCGTCGTCGGCCTCGCTGGGATGCTGGATCTTGGCTACGTCGCGTTCTATGCAATCGGCGCCTATACCTATGTGCTGCTGTCCCATTATTTCGGCTTATCTTTCTGGGTCTGTTTGCCGATTGCCGCGCTTCTCGCATCTTTGTGGGGCGTTATCTTGGGGTTCCCAGTATTGCGTCTGCGCGGCGATTATCTCGCGATTGTGACGCTCGCTTTCGGCGAAATCATCCGGATCGTGGTGGAAAATTGGGGCAGCCTCACAAACGGCCCGCAAGGCATGGCTCCGAGTACGAAATTAACACTTTTCGGTCTGTCATTCGGCCGTTACGACGACAACACCTTCCATCAGTTTTTCGGCATTCCTCACGACCCTGCTTATCGCATCATTTTCCTCTACTATGTTGTCTTCATGGTGGTTATCGCTGTGTATTTCATCACAATGCGGCTGCGTAAGCTGCCTATCGCGCGCGCTTGGGAAGCGCTGCGTGAAGATGAAATCGCCTGCCGGTCTTTGGGGATCAACACTGTGACAACCAAGCTCACGGCGTTCGCCATGGGGGCGATGTTCGGAGGGATCGCAGGGCCATTTATCGCCGCACGCAGCGGATCGAGCATCTTTCCTGAGTCGTTCAAGTTTGAGGAATCGGCGCTGGTGCTGGCTATTGTCGTGTTGGGCGGGCTCGGGTCTCAAACAGGCATTGTGATCGCTGCGGCGGTACTGGTTGGCAGTTCCGAATTTTTCCGCGATCTCGAAGAATACCGCATGCTCCTGTTTGGGATGGCGATGGTTTCGATTATGGTCTGGCGTCCTCGCGGTCTTATCTCTACACGCATCCCCACGGTTGCGCTGAAGGAGAGCAAGACGATTTCCGCCGATCTGGTTAAGGAGGGCGTTGGATGAGCTCAGGTTTGACCAAGCATCCTATTTTGCAAATAGATCATCTGACTATGCGTTTTGGCGGCCTTGTCGCTATCGACGATCTGTCCTTTGCTGCAAAACGCCGTCAGATTACCGCGCTGATCGGTCCGAATGGCGCAGGCAAAACGACAGTCTTTAACTGCATCACCGGGTTTTACAAACCAACTGAGGGTATGATTTCTCTCAACCGTGAGCAGGACAGCGAGCCGTTTCTTCTCGAACGCATGGAAGATCATGAGATTTCCGCCCAAGCTGGCGTTGCCCGGACATTCCAAAATATCCGTCTGTTCAGCGGTATGACTGTGCTGGAAAACCTGCTAGTGGCGCAGCATCGCGTTCTAAGCCGTGAGTCATTCTTCTCGGTCGGGAGTATTCTGGGGCTGCCGAGTTATCGCAAGGCGCAGGCTGAAGCCATCGAGTTGGCGAGTTACTGGCTGGAGCGCGTCGGTCTCATCGAGCGCGCCGACGATGCCGCCGGCGATTTGCCCTACGGCGATCAACGCCGCCTCGAAATCGCCCGCGCGATGTGCACGCGCCCTGTGCTTCTCTGCCTTGATGAGCCTGCTGCGGGTCTCAATAACCGCGAGTCAGCCCAGTTGAACGAATTGCTGGGGTGGATCAGAGAAAAGCACGATATTTCCGTATTGCTCATTGAGCACGATATGGGCGTGGTGATGGGGATTTCCGATCATATCGTCGTGCTGGACTATGGCTGCAAAATCGCCGAGGGCACGCCGGAAGAAATCCGCAACAATCCACATGTGATCGCGGCGTATCTCGGTGTGGAGGATGAAGAATTAGAACAGGTCGCGGCGGAGGTGCACATATGAGCGAGCCGCTGCTCCAAATTAAAGGCGTGGATACGTATTACGGCAAGATCCAGGCGCTGCGCGATGTCACTCTCCAGGTGGAGAGCGGCGAGATCGTTACGCTGATCGGCGCGAACGGTGCTGGCAAAACCACGCTGATGATGACCATTTGTGGCTCGCCGCGCGCCAAAGTCGGGCAAATTGTCTTCGATGGTCAGGATATTACCCGTGTACCGACTCACGAAATCGCACGGATGTCTATCGCGCATGCGCCGGAGGGACGCCGCATTTTCCCACGCATGACCGTGCTGGAAAATCTGCAAATGGGCGCTACGCTCGCCCCTGATCACAAGTTTAGCGAAGGGCTGGAACTCGTCTACGGGCTTTTCCCGGTGCTGGCTCAGCGTCAGAATCAGCGGGGGGGCACGCTTTCCGGCGGCGAACAGCAGATGCTGGCCATTGGCCGCGCGCTGATGAGTTGGCCGCGTTTGCTTTTGCTGGATGAGCCGTCTCTAGGGTTGGCGCCGATTATTGTGCAGCAGATCTTCCAGGTGATTCGGGAGTTGAACCGATCCCGGAAGTTGACCGTTTTTCTTGTCGAGCAGAATGCTTATCATGCTTTGAAGTTGGCCCATCGCGGATATGTGATGGTCAATGGACGTATCGAGATGTCAGGCACTGGGGCTGAGCTTTTGGCGCGCGACGATGTGAAGTCCGCTTATCTGGAAGGCGGGCGCTAACAAATAGCAGGCTTAAAAGAATGATCGTCGAGAAATCTTATATCGCGTTCTTAATTATTACCGTACTGCTTGGCGGAGGGGCTGCTTTTTTTGCAGGCCAGGCTCTCGCGCGGGGCTGGAAGCCGATGTTTAAGCTCATGATATATATGATGCTTCTTGGCTTTGCGGTTCGTTTTCTGCATTGGGGCCTTTTCCTTGATGCGACCTATCAAAGCTGGCGCGACATGCAGGGTACCTTATTGTCAGTACATTATTACATTGTGGATACGCTCGTTTTGATGATTTTTGCAGCATTTTCATATCGTTTAGAGCGGACTCGTCAAATGACGACGCAGTATCGCTGGATTTATGAACGAACCAGCCTGCTTACTTGGCGTAAGCGTTGAAATTTTTCTTGAGGTTCTTGCCTAACGATCGTGTCTTGCATACGCTGTTGCAGGACCGTCGATACATGACCGTCTGTAAAATAAGAGGATTTATATGATGAGGAAGCATTTGCTTGCTGTGGCCATGCTGGGTCTGGGGCTGGCCGCCACTCCCGCTTTGGCCGAAGACCTTACAATAGCGGTGAACGGCCCGATGACAGGCAAGGAAGCAACGTTTGGCGCGCAATTCAAATCTGGCGCTGAAGCGGCGATTGCTGACATTAATGCCGCTGGCGGTGTTCTTGGCAACAAGCTCAAACTGGAAATGGGCGACGACGCCTGCGATCCGAAACAGGCTGTTGCACTCGCAAATAAAACTGCGGGTATGAAGCCTGCTGTTGTTATCGGACATTTCTGCTCAGGCGCTTCTATTCCGGCTTCGAGCGTTTATTCTGAGCATGGCATTCCAATGATTTCTCCGGCTTCGACGAATCCGGACCTGACCGACAAACGCCCCGGACCGAATGTGTTCCGTGTTTGCGGTCGTGACGATCAGCAGGGTAGCGTCGCCGGCGCTTATCTTGCGAAAGAGTTCAAAGATAAGAACGTCGCCATCATTCACGATAAGACCGCTTACGGACAAGGTCTTGCCGAGGAAACCAAAAAGTCGATGAATGCGGCTGGCAAAAAGGAAGTCCTTTTTGAAGCCATTACTCCTGGCGAGAAAGATTACACTGCGCTTGTCACCAAGCTGAAGCAGGCGAATGTCGATCTTCTTTATCTCGGCGGTTATCACACCGAAGGCGGCATCATCGTCAAGCAGATGCGCAAGCAAGGTCTGAACGCCATTCTGATGGGTGGTGACGCGCTTGTGTCGCAGGAATATTGGCAGATCGTTGGTGAAGATGGCGAAGGCACGCTTATGACCTTCTCTCCGGACCCGCGCAAAACGCCAGGCGCTGCTGAACTCGTGAAAAAACTCCGTGCAAAAGGCATCGAGCCGGAAGGCTATGTGCTTTACACCTATGCAGCGATCCAGACGTGGAAACAGGCTGCGGAAAAAGCCAAGAGCGTTAAGCACGACGACGTCGTGAAGGCGCTGAAGGACACGAAGTACGAGACGGTTATCGGCACGTTTACCTTCGATAAGAAGGGCGATCCGAGCCTGCCTCCGTATGCGGTGTATAAGTGGAGCAAGGGCAGCTACGAGCAGCTCTAACGCTTTCATCTGCCTCGCAGACAAGTCTACGGAAAAGCCCGCGTTTCGCGGGCTTTTTTGCTGGTGGGCCCAACATAGTGCTGATCTTTGGGAAGCTCTTTGTGGGCCTGACGGCGTTGGGCTATGCCTATCCTCTTCCGTCAGGTTGCACCTTTGAAAACGACGATAAATCAATATTGAAGCAAACGGTGCGTACCTTTTGAGACGGATTGTTCAATCACTTGATTGATCAGACAATTTTTGTCGAGAACCGGACTAAAGGGGATAAGCATGGCGTTGGGCTGTTCCCCGCCTCTTGAGCCGCGCGCTGATGCGCCGGACGATGCCCAACCCCTGTGTGGTTAGGGGCAGCCTTAAGCTTGCGCACGGAATGCAAAAATTAGCTTTGATTGTGGGAGAAAGATAATGGTGCCGCAGAGTAGGATTGAACTACCGACCCCACCCTTACCAAGGGTGTGCTCTACCACTGAGCTACTGCGGCCCGGGCCCACTTTCACCATCTACGCGCCAAGAATCAAGTGAAAGAAGCGGGAGGCGCACAAAAATTCGCATTTTGCGCCTACTCAACGGATAATTTATCATCCCTCGCGGCCTTTTTGTCGTCCTCGTGCAGGCGTGACCCAGTACGCCGCAGCATTTTCGAAAGAAACGTTGGCGCTGGTGGTTACTGGATGTCCTGCTGTGTTCGCGGCTAAGCCACGCCGATACGCAGTAAATCGTGGATATGGAGGATGCCCACCGGCTTACCATCTTCCACCACGAATAGTGCCGTAATCGGTTTTTGCGGCCGGTTGATCATCGCCAGAGCAGTGCTGACAAGCGTATCGGGCGCGATTGTTTGAGGGGAACGCGTCATGACAGTATCCACCGTGGCGCTTAGCAGGTCAGGCCCCATATTGCGGCGCAAATCGCCGTCGGTAATGATGCCGATGAGTTGGCCGTCCGCATCCACCACGCCCAGGCAGCCGAAGCTTTTCTGCGTTATGATGCTTAGCGCTTCGCTCATGGCGGTGCCGGATGGCGTAAGCGGTAGCCGGTCGCCTTTGTGCATGATATCGGCGGCGTATTTGAGGTTGGCGCCAAGCTGTCCGCCAGGGTGGAACTTCTTGAAATCGGCCGCGCTGAACCCGCGCCGCTCCAGAAGCGCAATCGCCAGGCAATCGCCCATAGCCAGTTGCATGGTCGTGGAAGTGGTCGGCGCGAGGCCATGCGGGCAGGCTTCCTGCGCCACCGGCAGAGCCAGCACGATGTCTGCGGCCTTACCCACAACGCCAGAATGACATCTCGGGCGGTGATCATGCCCAGATCGCCGTGACTGGCCTCGCTTGGGTGCACGAAAAAGGCGGGCGTGCCGGTGGACGCCAGCGTGGCCGCGATCTTCTGCCCGACATGGCCGCTTTTGCCGAGCCCGGTCACGATCACGCGGCCATGCGCGGCAATGATCGTCTCGATGGCGGCGGCGAAGATTTCGTTCAGGCCGTCGTCGATGGCGTCCCTCAGCGCTGTGAGCCCGGCAAGTTCAAGATCAAGCGTGCGGCGTGCTGTGGCGATGGCGGCGTTTTTGGCCTGCGGCATTCCGGGTGTCCCTCTTATGTTGTGAGATCTGTAAAGCAATATGCCAAGACGCTACAGTACCCCTTTGGTTGAGGGAACGTCCGCTGTCCCTTCATGCCGGAAAGCCTGCCGCAGGGCGCGCCCCGTGGCTTTGAAGCACGCTTCCATCATGTGGTGGGTGTTATCGCCTTTCACCGACACATGGATGGTCGCGCCAAGCGTGGTCGCCAGCGACTGGAAGAAATGCGCGGTCATCTCGGCGGGCATTTCACCAGCCATCGGCGTGG
>JARRLC010000158.1:0-5820 GCA_037387425.1 Alphaproteobacteria bacterium | reverse complement strand
GGTGGAAGTTGTGGCGGGGGCGACGGCGGCGGCTGTTGATGCTGCCCCCTGCCCTATCACTCGCGCCCGCTCATCCCAGCGCCTCAGGCGCCTCCCCTTCCCTTTCAAGGGAATGCGTTCAACCTTAAGGCGCAGAGTTCTTCGTTCGATAAATTTCACTGCGACCTATCGAAACCGCGTCAACTCAAAGCTCGAATAGCAATCGCGGCTGGGTAGGTTCGTCTTACCGCTGATGGCGTCGGCAAATGCCTCGGTCAACGTAACGCCTTCCGCCGCCTCGCGAATGCCGACGATAACCACCGGACGCTGCCAGCTCGTATCTGTGGCTTCGGTGGTTGCTTTACAGCCCGCCTGGAACTGGCCGAGATTGAGCGTCCAGATGACGGTTTCGGGCGCTATCGTTTCCGCAAGCCACCCCGCCGCTGTTCTGGCGCGGTTCGCGGCGCGCTCTGTTTCTTCATCGAGCCGCCCTTCCTGCGAGGCCAGCCCGACAGCCATCACTTCCGACGATCTACCAAGCCCTGCGCGCAACTCCGACGTGAAAATGCGGGACACTGTGTTGTCCTCAGGAATGACCTCCGCGCCTTCCTTAAGTCGTGTCGCGCTTTTGTTTACCCAGGCGAGATTTTTCGGCAAAACAGCAATGTCGAAAGCGGCGCGCCGTCCGGTCGTATCCTTGCCCTCAATGGAGAAAATGACCGACGATCCCCAGCGTTTTGGCTCAACTTTCACTTTCTTTTTCGGCTTCGGGGCTGGCTGCTCGGCCTTAGTGGCGGGAAACCACCCTTCAATCAACGCCGGATTGGTTGCGACAACCGCGCCCGTCACCGCAACAGCCGACGCCGTGGCCGCAACCGTTGTGACGACCGCGTGGCCTTTCAGGAAAGCCATGATCCATTCGATCCGCTCTTTCCAGGTGTCGAACTTGTCGTACCATTCGTAAAGGCGCTTGAAGAGGCTTTTATCGTAACGCTCGCGGCCACGCTTGAACAAGGCGAAGACGCCGCCTTTAATTTCCTCGCCGCCTTCTATATCCAGCTTAGGATCGGTTCCGCTCAATTTTGCCCCCTGTCTTGCCCCTGAAGTTTTTATTAACTCATTACATTAGCGGACGCACACGAATTTATTGGGGGAATTACATTCTTAGATTCTACGATTTCCAATATCAGAATTGCTCAGTTAACGTTCTGGCGACCCGGAAACCAGCATTGAAAAAACGCAAAGCAGACGTGTTACCGTAACGTGTAGCCGAGCGAAGATGCCACGGCGCGTTGAACCAGGAACCTCCGCGCAAAATTCGCCGGTCGCATTCCCCTGTCGTCCGCGCGGAGCCATCTTGCGGCGCGCCGTCATAATTATCGTTCCAGCAGTCTTCCACCCATTCCCACACATTGCCGTGCACTTGATACAATCCCCACGGATTTGGCTGGTAGGAATCCACCGGCACCGTTCGTCTGACAAGGCCATAATTCGCCTGTTCTTCCGTTAGAGCATCGCCCCACCAATAGGCGGTTGAAGTTCCAGCGCGGCACACATATTCCCACTCAGCTTCACTCAGGAGACGGTAAGGCTGGCCGGTTTTTTCGCGCAACCATTTCACATAGCCTTGCGCGTCGTGCCAACTCACATTGATGAGAGGTTGTTCGCCGCGCCCCCATCCCCGGTCTGTGGGACGATAAGGCGCCAAGCCGGTGATCCGTTCCCAGGCCTTATCTTCTTGCGCTGCGTCCCATTCAGCGAAAGTCATAACATAGCGCCCTACGGCAAAGGCTTGGGCGATGGTTACTTTATGCTGCGGGCTTTCATCGCTTGTGCGCTCGATTTCATCCTCGGGCGACCCCATTATGAAGTCTCCGGCGGGCACAATCACCATTTCCGGGGCGATATCGATATCCTTGAAGCTATCACTGCCCCCATGTTTGAACCGCCGCTTCATGCTTTCCGCTAATGTCATACTTGCCGCGTGAGTTGCTTATGGGAATTGTGAAATGTACAAGGCCCCTTAGCGCTGGTCAGCTCCGGTAATCGGCATTGATGTCGATATAGCCGTGCGTGAGATCGCAACCCCATACCCGCGCCTTGCCAGGGCCGCCCACGCCGACATCGGTGCGGATAACGACTTCTTTTCCGCGCATATGGGCGGTGGCCTCTTCCTCGCTGTAGCCGGGGGCGCATTCGCCGTCTTTCGCCACCAGCACATCGCCAAACCAGATCGCCAGCCGGTCGCGGTCGGCAGGCTCGCCTGCCTTGCCCACGGCCATAACGACGCGGCCCCAATTGGCGTCTTCGCCAGCGATGGCGGTTTTCACCAGTGGCGAATTCGCGATGGCAAGAGCGATGCGTTTGGCGCTGGCGTCGCTTTCGGCGCCTTCCACCTCAACCGTGATGAGCTTGGAGATGCCTTCGCCGTCTTTGATGACCTGCAAGGCGAGGTCGTGCAACAGCGCGTGCAGCGCGGCGGAGAACTCGGCAAGTGCGGGATCGTCAGCGCGCGAAATGGCGGGTGCGCCGCGTTGGGCCGCTGTTCCCGAGGCAAAGATCAGCAGCGTATCACTGGTGGAAGTGTCGCTATCCACGGTGATGGCGTTGAATGTGGTGGCAACATGGGCGCTGAGTAGCTCTTGCAGCACCGGCGCGACAATGGGCGCATCGGTGAACACGAAACTCAGCATGGTGGCCATGTCAGGCGCGATCATGCCCGAGCCTTTGGCAATGCCGTTAAGCGTGACGGGAACGCCGCCAATGCTGGCCGTGCGTGTGGCGAGCTTCGGATAGGTATCGGTGGTCATGATAGCGCGAGCGGCGTCTGTAAAGCCGTCTTCAGCGACCTCACCCGCCAGCGTATCGAGCACGCCTTCAAACTTGGTGGCATCGAGCGCCTCACCAATGACGCCGGTCGAAGCAATATAGACTTCACCAGGCTGGCACCCGACTGCGCGCGCGGCGATCTGAGCGGTTTTTTCTACCGCCTCGCGGCCCCGCATCCCGGTGAAAGCATTGGCGTTACCGGAATTGACAACGAGCGCCCGCGCGCTGCCGTGGGAAAGTTGCGCCCGGCACCAATCCACTGGCGCCGAACACGTTTTCGATTGCGTGAACACACCCGCCGTTTGCGTTCCTTCAGGGAGAAGCACAAGCAGCACATCCTTACGGTTCTGGTAACGGATGCCTGCTTCGGCTGCCGCCAGCCTGATCCCGTCCAAGGGCGGCAGACTAACGAGTTGCTCAGGAGCAAAAGGCGATGTCTTCACGCATATCTCCGTATTATTTCTTATCTTTTGCTGCTTTGTCGTCAGACTTTTTATCGTCGGCTTTCTTGTCGTCTGCCTTTTTGTCTTCGGACTTTTTGTCGTCAGCTTTTTTATCGCCGTCTTTTTTAGCAGCGGCCTTGGCTTTTTCCATAGCCTCTTTTTTCGCTTTTTCAAACGCGGCTCGCTGAGCTTTTTCCTTTTCGATAGCTTTCTTCAGATCGGCGTCCACCATTTCGATCTTGGCGGATTTGCGCATTTCCATCACCGATGTTTGCAGCTTGGATTGCACGAGAGATGCTTTGATCTGAGATTCCACTTCCTTGAAGGTAGGTGGTTTGCGGTCGCGCTTGTCTTCCACCTTGATCAAATGCCAGCCGAAATCGGTCTTCACCGGATCGGAGATCTTGCCTTTTGCGAGCTTGAAAGCGGCTTCTTCGAACTCTTTTACCATTTGGCCGCGCGTGAAATAGCCGAGATCGCCGCCGCCTTGGCCGCCATGATCTTTGGAGTGCTTCTGGGCCATTTTGCCGAAGTCTGCACCGCCTTTGATTTCCTTGGCGATTTTCTTGGCTTCTTCCTCGGTCTTCACCAGGATATGCCGCGCACGTACTTCCTTCTGCACAGGCAGGCTTTTGACTTTTTCGTCATAGATAGCCTTGGCTTCTTTTTCGGTAACGGCCTCGCGGATTTTTTTCTCGAAATACGCATCACGAAGCGCCCGCAGCTTGTGATATTTCATGCGGTCTGCGAAGTCATCGCCCTTATCCAGCTTCGCCTTTTCAGCAGCAGTAGCCATCAGATGCGCTTCAGTGAGATATTCCACCAAGACACGACGGCGATTCTCTTTGGGAACCCCTGCGAGTTCCTGTCCGATTTCGGCCTCAGCGTAAGTCATTTCAGCTTCGGTGATCGGGGTGCCGTTGACCTTGGCGACGACCGTATCAGGCGCGGCCAAAGCGGGAGAAGCTATGAAAGCCGTCGCGGCGATCAGAGCAGCGGATGCTAATATTCTCACGGGTTTTCCTCTTGACTAGTGTTGCGGCCGATGAAACGGCTCATGAAACGACATGGGCTCAAAATGCGCAATCGACTGTAAATCTGATGTCCATGTTGAATGTGCCGTGAACGTGGCAAGTGCCGGAACATTCTCCATTTTAAGACAACGCGTGCCGCACTTCTTAGCGCGATGCGGCCAGGCACGCAAAGAAATCGTTGGGAAGACGGGAAAATTGCATAACATCATTGATTTGAGGTGAGTGGCTTCGGACTGTTCATGAGGTGGAAGTATGCGTTTTTACGCTGTAATTCCCGCAAGTTGAGGGATAGAGAGCCAACCAGGAGTTTGCGAAGCCTAAAACAAAAGCACCCCCCACGCATGTGAGAGCTGCTCTTGCTGATGTTGGGAGTCAGGATGACGCTGAAAGCACCCCCCACACATGTGAGGGCTGCTGTTTGGCGTATGTTTTAGCGGCCGTGCCAATGTTTCGAAATATACGAGATTTCGTTTGCCAAATTCTTGCGTTGTTCCGGGGTGAGCACTTCAGCCATATCGCCGAACGCTTGCGCTAAGCGTTTTGAGATCGTTTCGATGTGGGCGATCTTCTCAACGCGCAGCTTTTCGATGGCGTTACGGTCGATCGTAGGCTGCCGCAACAGCTCGATAGCCTGACGCCGCGAGGCCATCATTTTTTCCCGAAGCGGAAACAAGTCTTTTACAGCAGCTTTTGTGATGCCGGTCATCTTGGTTTTCTGCTCCGACGTTGCATTCAGATGCCAGGCCAAACGCCTTACCATCCATGCGGCCATGGCTTCGGCGTCGGCGCTGTCCATGGGGCCCATCATCATACGCCCGGGGCCGTGCATCATGTGGCCGCCAAAGCATCCCATACTGCGGGAGCCAAACGCCTTAGCGCCCGCCACTCCGGTAAAGACAAGCGCCACAGCCGCCAGCGCCAGCCAGTATTTCCCCCGCCGACACGATTTAGCAGGCGGCTTTGTCGTTTGGTTTTGCTCAGACACGGTCATCTCCTCTTATTCCGTTACGATATATGGGGCGAATATTGCCCATGACCGTAGTTTGGAATCGGGGAGTTTCTGGCGCTTCTCTGCTGAGTAAAGATATGTAAACGTTCTGTCCTTATGCGGATTCTCTTGGCCAGAACAGCCTGTAAAACAGCCAGTAACAAATAATGGCTGCCCATATGGATATCCCGGCAGTTAACGCAAAATAACCAAGTAAACCCATAGGATCATCTATTAGAAACCTGACATCTAATAGTCCGGTAATGCCCATTACAATGACAGTTGAAGCTAGAGCCGCACCAATAGATTCTAGAAAGCTGACCCTTCCTGAGAAAACAGCACGAATGGCCAGAATAATGCCGCATGTAGCCGCAAAAGGCGTACCTATAATCTGATTAATTACAAAAATTTGTAAGATGTTAAAATGATAGGGAATTCCCCCAGTATAAAATATATACGCAATCACCCCTATCGTGCCAACTACTGGGCCGACTATCGTAAAGAAAGCTGCCAGGGCCACGGAGCGCCGCCAAATGCTCGGCATCGA
>JARRLC010000157.1:0-5863 GCA_037387425.1 Alphaproteobacteria bacterium | reverse complement strand
GCGCCAAACCTTTCTTATCTTCCCAGTATTTCACCAGTTTATTTTCACACAACGCCCTGAATGCATTAATCTTTTCGATCTGATCGTGTTCAACGTGACAGGCAGGCCAAGTTTTTCTCGCTTTATCTGAAAGCAGAAACGCAGCAACAGGCACCCCTAGCTCAGTTGCAAGGCGGTATTCTTTTTCCGTGTAACTAATACCATCCGCCGCTTGAGAACCATAACGCTCAGCGATAATCACAATATAGTAATCGCACTCAGCTATTCGCTCTTTAATAAACGACCACTGATCTTCATTGCCCGCATGGAAAAGCTCCATCCCAACAGGAATGTGGCCTAACTTCCAAATTTGCTCAGTAACGATGCGGCGTTCTTCCTTCAGATCCTCAAAAGTCGAACTAATAAATATTTGATAGCGCTTGTTATCCACTTTCGCACCCGCCAATTCAATTGCGTTGCTGGATCATGCGCCAAATATAATTTTAGTAAACTCTGATGTTGTTCTCGTCCACAAGTTGACCGCCGCTCTTAGCGAAACCTGCCACCCTGCTAATTCTCATCCATCTTCAGCGCAGCAATAAATGCCTCCTGCGGGATTTCCACCTTCCCGAACTGGCGCATCTTCTTCTTGCCCTCTTTCTGCTTGTCGAGGAGCTTGCGCTTGCGGGTGACGTCACCGCCATAGCACTTCGCGGTCACGTCTTTCCTGAGAGCGGAAAGCGTCTCGCGCGCGATCACCTTACCGCCGATGGCCGCCTGGATGGGGATCTGGAACATGTGCCGGGGGATCAGCTCTTTCAGCTTCTCGCACATCACGCGTCCACGCTGCTGCGAGCGGCTACGGTGCACGATCATCGAGAGAGCGTCCACGGGCTCAGCATTCACGAGGATCGACATGCGCACAAGATCGCCCGCCTCGTAACCCGTGATCTGATAGTCAAACGACGCATAGCCGCGCGTGATAGACTTCAGGCGGTCGTAGAAGTCGAACACCACTTCGTTCAGCGGCAGGTCGTACACCACCATGGCGCGGCTGCCCGCGTAGGACAGATCGCGCTGACGTCCGCGCCGGTCCTCGCAGAGCTTCAACACCGAGCCGAGAAACTCGTCCGGCACCAGGATCGTGGCCTTAATCCACGGTTCCTCGATGCGATCGATCTTCACCACGTCGGGCATGTCGGCGGGGTTGTGCAATTCCTGATGCTCGCCGTCGGTCATGTACAGGTGGTAGATCACGCTCGGCGCAGTGGTGATCAGATCAATCTTGAACTCGCGCTCAAGCCGCTCGCGGACGATCTCCAGATGCAGCAGCCCAAGGAACCCACAACGGAAGCCGAAACCAAGCGCGGCAGACGTTTCCATCTCGTATTGGAACGAGGCGTCGTTGAGCCGCAACTTAGCGATTGCCTCGCGCAGATCCTCAAACTGGGCGCTGTCCACCGGGAACAGGCCGCAGAACACCACCGGTTGCGCTGGCTGGAAGCCGGGGAGCGGTTCAGTCGTGGGGCGCTTTTCGTCTGTCACTGTATCGCCGACGCGGGTATCGGCCACCTGCTTGATGGCAGCGGTGAAAAAGCCGATTTCGCCCGGCCCAAGACTATCGCACATTTCCTTTTTGGGGCGGAAAATACCAACACGATCAACCAACTGCGTTGCGCCGGTGCTCATCAGTTTAACGCGCTGGCCTTTCGATAGCTTACCGTCTATCACGCGCACCAGCACCACCACGCCGAGATAAAGATCGTACCAGCTATCGATAAGCAGCGCTTTGAGTGGCGCATCGGTGCGTCCCCGCGGAGGCGGCAAGCGGGATACGATAGCTTCTAGTACTTCGTCCACGCCAAGGCCGGTTTTTGCGGAAATTTCTACCGAGTCAGTGGCGTCCAGACCGATGACGTCTTCGATTTGCTGGCGGATACGGTCCGGCTCGGCGGCGGGCAGGTCGATCTTGTTGAGCACGGGGACGATTTCGTGATCGTTGTCGAGCGCCTTGTAAACATTGGCGAGCGTTTGCGCCTCCACACCTTGGGAAGCGTCCACCACCAGCAGCGAGCCTTCGCACGCCGCAAGACTACGGCTGACTTCATAGGTGAAGTCCACATGGCCGGGCGTGTCGATCAGATTGAGCTGATAGGTCTTGCCGTCACGCGCCACATAATCGAGCCGCACGGTTTGCGCCTTGATGGTGATGCCGCGTTCGCGCTCGATCTCCATGGAGTCAAGCACTTGCTCCTTCATTTCGCGCACGGAAAGGCCGCCGCAAATCTGAATCAGCCGGTCGGCCAGCGTGGATTTGCCATGGTCGATATGCGCGACAATGGAGAAATTGCGGATATGCTCCAAAATCGGAGCATCCGTTGACGCAGCATCATCGGCTGCTCGGCTTTGCGTGGGCGTTTTTGAGGTCATGGCGCTTAAATAAAGGAAAACACCCCACACGCAAAGCTTTTCAATTGCTCAAAGCGACGCTTTCTTGCGAGATCAGCCCAGCGGCACGGCATCGGAAACGTAACGTTGGTCGGGAAAGTCCGCGCGGAAACGCTCGATCATCTCAGCTGGCATTTCCCATCCCACAGCGCCGAGCATTTCATCTATATGCTGCGGATTGCTGCTTTTCACGAGCGCGACCACGTTCGGCTGACTGATAAGCCAGTTCAACGCCACTTGCGAGTTGGTTTTGCCCAGCTCAACGGCGGCTCCATCAAGGATAGGGTAGACACCCGTTTGCCACGCACAAGCGGCTGGCTGATTGGTGCGCGTATGATAGCGCCACATCAGCGGACGCCACGCAGCGAACAGCGCACCCACCTCCTGGCAGTGCTTCACCAGCTCGGCCATTTCCACCTCCCGATACACCAGCGAATAATGCGACTGGTTGACGGCGATGGGCGCGTCCAGCAGATCTTGCAGGCGCTTCATGCTATCGGGGCCGAAATTGCACAAACCATAATGGCGGATGAGACCTTCAGCGCGCAGCTCTTTCAGCGCACGAGCTGTTTCCTCAAAAGGAATATCGTGGTTTGCCGCGTGGAGATAATAGAGGTCTACATAGTCAAGCTTTAGCCGTTGCAGACTTGCGCGGCAGGTTTCTTTGAGCACCGAATAAGAGTGCAAGTGCCGCCAAGCTTTGGTGGCCACGGTGAAAGACGCACGGGGGATCCCCTCAACGGCGCGCGCAACGATTTCTTCGGAATGCCCAGCCGCATAAAGCTCGGCCGTGTCGATATGATTGATGCCTACCGACAACGCATAACGGATGGCCGCGACATCGCGTTCGTCATCATTGGCTGGATCAAGCTCAAAATAGCCGCCCATGCCCCATGTGCCAAAGCCGAGGACAGGCAACTCAAAACCGGAAGCGGATGTTTTTGAAGGTAATGTCATAGCATAATATTTGCAGAAGTTCGGTTGGCATACAACGGATAATCTTGCGCGGCTTTTGCGGCATATCACGAGATTTTTAACGCCCAGTTCCCAAGCATTTGTGTCGGAAACCTCGGGACAACTCGCATGAAGCTCTTTCACTCTTCGCCCGGATGGCTTAGCTTTGCAAAAATTGGCGAAAGCGCGGGGGTGCGCCATGGCTTTGCCAGAGATCTGCACAATTGGGTACGAAGGCGCGACGGTCGAAGGGTTGATCGGCGCACTGAAACAGGCTGGCGTTACGCGTGTGCTCGACGTGCGCGAGGCGCCTTTTTCCAAGCGCGAGGAGTTCTCCAAGGAAGCGCTTGCGGCGGCGCTCGCCGAATATGGCATCAGCTACACCCACATGCGCGAACTGGGGAACCCGCCCGAAGGCCGGGAAGCTGCGCGCGCTGGGCATATGATCGCCTTCCGCGAAATTTTGAACGCGCATCTCGATAGCGAGGTTGGACAGGCGGGGCTTACCCGCGCGCTGGCGCTGGCGGCTGAAGAAAAAGTGTGCCTTTTGTGCCTGGAAAGGTCGGCGCAGCATTGTCACCGCTCGGTAGTCTCGGCGCGGATGCATCAGGCCACGGGGCAGACGATCGTCAATCTAACCGTCAGCCGCAAAACAGCGCATCCTGCACAGGCCGCGTTCGACTTTTAAGGCAGCGCGCAGAACTGAAAATGAAAACGCCAGCGCTCCCGGTTTGGAAACGCTGGCGCGGATTTTGTTGACGGTCTCTAACCGCCTTCAAATCATCAGGTGACGCGCTTCAGCTTGTCGATGCCCAGCATGCTCATTGCGGCCTTCTCGTAGAACGGCTCGCTTTCACCACGACGCATCTTGCGGATGAAGTAGCTTTCAAACGCGATCTTCGCCAAGTGGACCCATTTACCCGACGACGACCAGTTGATGTTACGCGGCGGAATTTGCGGCTGAGCAACGAACGCGACCCCTGAATCGCCGAAGTCGGCCAGACACACCGCGTTCCAGGTCGCTTCGTGCGTCGGCTCTCCACCGCGCAGAACCTGGCCGATATTGAGGGCCGTAGCCGTCACCATGGACTCGATCATGAAGCCGGTTTTCGGCACGCCGCACGGAACTGGGGTAGGACCGGTTGGCGGAATGGCCACGCACACGCCCACAGAGTAAACGTTGCTGAAAGTGGGATTGCGCTGGTATTTGTCGATCAGCACGAAACCGCGCGGATTAACCAACCCTTCCACGCCGCGAATCGCTTCAATGCCGCGGAAAGCCGGAAGCATCATGGCATAGCCGAACGGCAGTTCATGATTGGCCTTGGGGTTGCCGTCCTCGCCCATTTCCTCAATGAACATTTTGCCCGGCTCAACTTTTTGAACCTTGGAGTTGTTGATCCACTTGATGTGGTGCTCGCGCATCTCGCTTTCGAGCAGCCCCTTGGTATCGCCGACGCCATCAAGCCCGAGATGGCCGACATATGGCTCGGAAGTCACAAATGTCATTGGCACCTTGTCGCGGATTTTTTTCCGGCGCAGTGCAGTGTCGAGGATAAAACAGAATTCATACGCTGGACCAAAACACGATGCGCCTTGCACTGCTCCAACGATAATTGGCTTCGGGTCTTTGCAGAACTCTTCGAAAGCCTCTCCGGCTTTTTCAGCATGATCTACATGACAGACTGACTGCGTGTATCCGCTGTGCGGTCCCAACCCTTCAATTTCGTCAAACGCAAGTTCTGGCCCAGTGGCGATAATCAAAAAATCGTAATCGACGCTATTTCCGTCTACCAGCTCAATACGATTCTCTGCTGGGTGTACTCTTTGCGCAGCTACAGGAACGAAATCAATGTTGCGTTTTGTGAATGTCCGCGTCAGATCAATTTCCAAATCACCGCGCTTGCGCCAATTGACGGCAACCCACGGATTAGATGGAACAAAATGGTACTTCGGCTCTTTGGTGATGACGGTCAGCTTATCGCCTTTGCTAAGCTGCTCGCGCATTTCATAGGCCATAATCACGCCGCCTAAGCCGGCGCCAAGCACGACTACATGTGCCATTGCCCATTCTCCCTTGATTTATTTCCTCACCTGTCACGTCGCCTAGTGGTCCCCTTGCAGCAAACACCAAGAGCAACGTTTTTTTCTTATACCCCTATCCTAAACACAAAAAACAATTGTGAAAAGACACAATTGTGACGAATGAAAACTGGGAATCGTCTCAACATGAGAAAATTCGAATAAATATGAAATTGACATTTTGGAAGATGCATGAAACGCGCCCTCCCGCGCACAAACACGCTTCGTGATTCTTGTGAACACTTCCGCCAGGACATGATCCGCTTTTAGTATGCCGACCGGATTGGCAACATGCTCAGTTGAAGGAACGTGTTTGAGAGAGCATAGCCGACCTTAACGAAACTTTGGCCGGCCCGTTCTGTTGCGCCCCTCCCCTGCAAGCCCTCGCGCATAAGCCAAC
>JARRLC010000156.1:0-9477 GCA_037387425.1 Alphaproteobacteria bacterium | reverse complement strand
GGAAGCGGAGGACTGAGCGAAATAAGCGGCAAGACGGCGCTGATGGTGCCCGCCGTCACCGCCGAGGCGATCGCCGCCGCTACAGAGAGGCTCATCACCGACGTAGAGCTGCGCGAGCGTCTTGCGCGCGAGGGGATGGTGCAGGTGCGGGAGCATTTTGACATAGCGGTCCAAGCAGCCCGGATGGATGCGTTTTATTGCGCAGTCGCCAGCGGGGAACCAGCGGTAGCGACCGATGTGTCTCAGAAGCTGTCCGTTTCGGCGGGAAGTAAGGTTTGAGGGGAGAGGAATGACAACTTCTGCTCATGCTGAAAAGTCCGGAAAGGCGAACAGAGAAAATTCATCGGTTCCCGTGTCCTTCCTGGTGACGTCATATAACAAAGTTGCTTATTTGGCCACGGTTCTCGCCAGCGTCTGGCACGAAGCGCAGGCAAACGGCGGAGAAGTCATCGTCATTGATGATGGTTCGACCGATGGATCGGAGAAAGTTTGCGCTGCGTTTGTCGAAGCGCACCCGGCCGTGCATTACTCACGGCGGGACAACCGCGGCATTTACGCGACGATAAATGACATCGCGACAAAAGCGCGCGGAAAGTGGGTCCGTTTTTGCGACAGCGACGACCCGCTTCTTCCCGGTTCTACGCGCCGTTTGATCGAGGTGGCCGAAAAAAACGGAGCGGGGGTGGCGTATGGCACGGCCCTCCCCTATGGCCCCAACCCGCTTGCCGAAAGCCAAGTTGCTGGGGCGGTTAGCGCGCCCGGAGCAAGCGCGGTGCATGCTGATGGAACGATGTATTTGATCCAAGGCATGAATTTTACGCCGTCCATGAGCATTTACCGGCGGGATTTATTGAAAGAAGCGCTACCTTTGCCGCAGGATCTCGTATCCTGCCAGGATCTCGCGCTCTTGTTTCCCATCATCCACCATGCATCGCTGGCTTACGTTGATGAACCGGTCTGCTTCAATCTCAAGGGCGCGCGCAACCAGCTTTCCGCAAATCACGCCCTTACGCTGCATCAAACCATCCGGATTACTCAGCACTATGCTCCGTTGCTTTCCGCTGAGCATAAGCGCGCGGCCCTCTTAAAGGCTGCCAATCGCACGAGACGCTGGCTGCGCAAGGCCCGTCCGGAATTGAATTCACTCGGTACACAATTGCGGCTCCTGAGTATTGCGACGCTTGCCAAACTTGGGGCGCTAGATTTCAACACGAAGCTTGAGCAGATAGCAGAGTTTTATGAACATGACCTTCAACCCATCCTCGAACAGCGCGCCAAGCCGTTCTGATCGAACCCAATGGCAATTCACGCCGCTTGCTTTGCCCGGAGTGATACTTGTTGCCCCCCCGGTGTTTGGCGATGCACGTGGCTGGTTGAGCGAAACCTATAACGCGCGAATATTCAGCGCTCACGGCATTGATCTACGCTTCGTTCAGGACAACGTTTCTTTTTCTGCTGAAATTGGCACAGTGCGAGGGCTGCATTACCAGTTGCCACCCTTCGCTCAGGATAAGCTGGTCCGTGTTGTCAGTGGCCGCATTTTGGACGTGGCTGTGGACATCCGTGAGCATTCGCCGACCTTTGGCAAACATGTCGCCGTAGAATTGAGCGCTGAGAATTGGCGGCAACTGCTTGTGCCTGCGGGATTTGCACATGGCTTCATCACTCGCACCGCAAATACGATAGTGGCCTACAAGGTCACCAATTTTTATGCGCCTGACTATGATCGCGGGATCAACTGGACTGACCCGGCTTTAAAAATTGCCTGGGAGATCGGTGAAGCGGAAGCGACCCTTTCGTCCAAAGACAAGGACTTACCGCTGCTACAGGACGCTGCACGTTTCGGCATGACCGAACCCAGTAGCGAGAGCGAATGATGCTGCGGCTATCGGTAGTTCCGAGGGGCTGAGACATCAGAAGAAAGGGACAGGCATGCGCGTTTTAGTGACCGGCGGCTGCGGATTTATCGGTTCGGCCGTGATCCGTCACGGCATTCGTGCGCGTGGCGCGACGATCCTTAACATCGACAAGCTCACTTATGCCGCCACGCCAGAGAGCCTAGATGCGGTAGCAAACGGACGTTATACTTTCTTGCAAGCGGATATCTGTGATGCTGCGGCCATTGAAAAGGCGTTTTCTGAATTTGCTCCAGATGCGGTAATGCACTTGGCCGCTGAAAGCCACGTTGATCGTTCCATTGACGGCCCGGCCGCTTTCATTCAAACAAACCTGATAGGAACTTATACGCTTCTGGAAGCCGCACGCCGCTATTACGCTACGCTGGATCCCGAAGGGCAAAACCGGTTTCGTTTTCACCTCATCTCAACGGACGAGGTGTTCGGTTCGCTCGATCATCATTCGTCTGGCTTCACTGAAACCACTCCCTATCAACCGCGCTCTCCCTATTCGGCTACGAAAGCAGGTTCGGACCACTTGGTCCGGGCGTGGGGGGAAACATATGATCTTCCCATCCTGGTCACGAACTGCTCGAACAATTATGGCCCGTGGCAGTTTCCGGAAAAGCTGATCCCGCTGATGATCATCAAGGCGCGCAGACAGGAACCGCTGCCAGTCTACGGCGAGGGCCGCAATGTCCGCGATTGGCTCTATGTCGAGGATCATGCCAGCGCCCTGTGGGAGGTTCTGACAAGAGGTCACGTTAACGATACTTACAATATCGGCGGCAATTCTGAACGTCAGAACATAGATGTAGTGCGGACAATATGCCAGATGATGGATGAGCGTTTTCCTGCGCATGCGCCACATGAGCGCTTGATCCGTTTCGTCACTGACCGGCCCGGCCACGATCTGCGCTATGCCATCGACGCGAGCAAGATTCACGATGAGCTCGGGTGGAAGCCCGCTTCCAGTTTTGAGACAGGGATTGCCGCAACTGTCGATTGGTATTTGAAGCATGAGGACTGGTGGCTCCAAGTGCTTGCGCAGAATTATGATGGCAGTCGCCTTGGGGCAATTGAACAGCAACAAGCTACGGCCTAGTAAAGAGAGTGGAGCGTTCGATGCGTATCGCCGTAATCGGCAAATCCGGCCAGTTGGCTCGATGCTTGGCTGAGACCGCGCCAACGGAAATGGAGGTCGCTTATTTTGGTCGGGCCGAGATGGATATCGCCCAGCCGGAGACGAACTTCGCCGCCCTTACTGCTTACCGCCCCGATCTTCTGATTAATGCATCCGCCTATACCGCCGTGGACAAGGCAGAAAGCGACCGCGAAGCGGCGTTTGCTTTGAATGAGCATGGCCCCGCACGCCTGGCGAAATTTGCGTCCGAACTTGGAATACCGCTTATTCACGTCTCGACAGACTATGTGTTCGATGGCGCCGCCTCGCGTCCCTATACAGAGGATGATCCGACGGCGCCGTTGAACGTATACGGCGAGAGCAAGCTCGCGGGCGAGCAGGCTGTGGTGCGCATTTGCCCCCGGCACATCATCATCCGCACATCCTGGCTCTATAGCGCCTATGGGCACAATTTCGTCAAAACAATGCTGAGGCTCGGCAGCGAAAAAGATGTTTTGCGCATTGTCGCCGATCAGCGCGGGCGTCCTACCTCAACTCATGAATTGGCGCGCGTTATTTGGATCATTGTTCAAGCGATTCACGACGCCCCCCACTCTGTTCCATGGGGGCTTTATCACTATGCCGATGCCGGCGAAGCAAGCTGGGCGGATTTCGCTGAGGCGATTTTTGCTGCTTCAAAGCCTCAGTTACCGAATGTGCCAAAGATCGAACGGATCACGACTGCGGAGTTCCCCACACCTGCGCCAAGGCCGCTTCATTCGGTTCTCGACAGCACCAAGATCGAGCGCGCATTCAATATCCAGGCCCAGCCATGGACTGAGAGCTTAAAAGAAATTCTGGCAAGAATTCATGAGGAAGCGACGGTATGAAAGGCATCATTTTAGCCGGTGGTAGCGGCACACGCCTTTATCCGATGACGGGGGCGATCTCCAAGCAGCTTCTGCCCATCTATGACAAGCCGATGATTTACTACCCTCTCTCAGTGCTCATGCTGGCGGGGATTACCGATATATTGTTGATCTCCACGCCGCAGCATCTGCCACTTTACGAAGAGCTGCTCGGCGACGGCGCACAATGGGGGATTTCCCTGAGCTATGCGGAACAACCGCGCCCGGAGGGGTTGGCTCAGGCTTTCATCATTGGTCGCGAATTCGTTGGGAACGACCGCGTCGCGCTGATCCTTGGTGATAACATTTTTTATGGTCACAGCTTGACCAGCCTGCTTGCGCGCGCCGGAGAACGAGAAGCGGGGGCGACCGTTTTCGCTTACCGCGTCTCCGACCCGGAACGTTACGGCGTGGTAAGTTTTGATGCTGAAGGACGTGCTGAGAGCATTGAAGAAAAGCCGGTGCAACCACGGTCGAATTTTGCCGTGACAGGACTCTATTTCTACGACAACAGCGTGCTCGACATCGCAGCCGACATTCGGCCGTCGGCGCGTGGCGAGCTTGAGATCACGGAGGTCAACAACGTTTATCTCCAGCGTGGCACCCTGTATGTCGAACAAATGGGGCGGGGCTATGCCTGGCTCGATACCGGCACGCATGCCTCGTTGCTGATGGCCGGGCAGTTCGTGCAGACGATCGAAGCGCGGCAAGGGCTGAAAATTGCCTGCCTGGAGGAGATCGCCTGGCAGCGCGGGCTGATCGACGATGCTGCGCTGGAGCAGCACATCGCACGGTACAACAAGAGCGAGTATGGGGAGTATTTGGGGGCGCTATTACCTAGAGAGCATTCAGTGCCGCAAATGATGTCTGCAGCCAAAACAGATTGAACTTAGGAAATATGTTATGACAACGACTCACGAGCGGACCTGTATTCTAGTGTTGGGGATGCATCGCAGCGGCACTTCGGCACTGACCCGTACCTTGAGTTTATTGGGCGCGCAGTTGCCGCGGCACATAGTTCAACCAGCCTCAGACAATGAAAAGGGTTTCTGGGAGCCGGCAAAACTTCCGCAACTTCACGATCAGCTTTTGGCTAACGTGGGCAGCTCCTGGCATGATTGCCGTGCCATTCGGCAAAGCGATCTGCCCCCTGCACAACTCACTGAATGGAAACAACGGACACGAAAACTTCTTGATGAGGAATTTGGCGATGCTGATCTATTTGTAGTGAAGGATCCGCGCATCTGCCGCTTTGCGCCGCTATTTATGGAAACGCTCGACGAAATGGATGTTGCGATACGGGTCGTCATTCCGTTCCGAAATCCGCTGGAAGTCGCGGATTCTTTAGCGCGCCGCAATGATTTCAGCCAAGAGAAGTCGCTGCTCTTGTGGTTGCGACATGTGCTTGATGCGGAAATTGCAACCCGCCAGCTTCCCCGTGCTTTTCTATCCTATGACCGGTTGCTCAGCGATTGGCACGAAACAGTTTTATCGCTTGGCAAGCATCTCGGGCTTGACTGGCCGCGCAGTTTTGACGAAGCGGCATCAGCAATCGAGGAATTCCTGTCTGCCGATCTACGCCATCATGCCCATGATCCAGAGGTATTGGAGAACCAGGCGATAGGCGCCTGGGCGAGGGATGTTTTTAATGCGCTGAAGACGCTGGAACAACAGCCCGATGACACCTCTTCCCTAGAAACAATCGACCGCATTCGTGCTGAGTTTGATGTGGCAGTTGCGTTGTTTTCTCCGGAAATATCACGCCTTGAAGACGAAGCAAGGCACGAACTTCAAGCGAAAAAAGAGGTAGAGGGGCAGCTTGCCGCTGAACGCGAAAGGCTTACGAACGAGCGCCGGGCGAAAGAGGAGGCTGAGTGTCAGCTTGCCACCGAGCGCGAGAGGTTAGGCGACTTGGAACGGAAAACACGCTCTTCGCGCTGGCTGTTGCGACAGGTGTGGGGCATAATCACTACGGGATATTTCTCGCCAGTCGCGTAGGAAGAGGCGCAAGGCCAATCGCGACTGCCGTATCATCATCCGCTCAGGGCTGTTTAATCGCAAATTCTATCTCAAACACAACCCCGACGTTGCCGAGGCAGGCGTCGATCCCGTTCTTCATTATCTGAATAATGGAGGATTCGAAGGACGTGCGCCTGGTCCTGACTTCGACAGCGCTTGGTATCTTGAGCAAAATCCGGATGTTGCTCAGGCAGGCATCAACCCCCTCTTGCATTATATCAAAGCCGGTCGAGCCGAGGGGCGTGTACCGCATCCGCCAGGAAATCAGCGAAAAGCGGGGAACCTGATGGGAGGTGTGCGGAGATTACTGCAGGATAAGCGCTACCGTAAATATGCCTCCAGCCGCTTGGTCTTGAGTGTTGAGCCAATTCTTCCTCAACACTTCGCTGAACGCATGCGTCGTCGAATAGATAAGAACGCGCCCCTTGGCGACCATGCTGTAGAAGTATCAGTTAGGGTAAAAGCTTCAGTCAGACAGCGATCATGCGAATCTCACTACCCATTTTCACCTCCACGGAACACATTGAGGGTTGTCGTCATTGCTTGGGACGTTGGACACAACCCCGTGGGTCGCGCCTCTCTACTTGCCGAGGCATTATCACGTGATTTCTACGTAACCCTTATAGGACCGCAGTTTCCAAGCTACGGTAGCGCAGTCTGGAAGCCAATACGTAATTCATTAGTTCCAATCATAACATTTCCGGGTACCGACTATCCGGATTTTGCAGGAAAACTCTCAGATATTGCGTCGCGGCTCGACTGCGATGCCATTGTTGCTTGTAAACCAAGGCTACCATCTTTACATCTTGGCTTACTCGCAAAACAAGCTCACAATTGTCCCCTGATTATCGATATTGACGACTACGAGCTATCGTTTTGTAATATAAAAGACTTGTCGGCGAACCTTTCTACGATAGATGACTACACCAATAAGGACGAAATTCATACACCTTATTCAGATTTGGCGGTATTATTATTCCTCACGCACGTGATGGAACCATCTTCGATCCCAACCTTTACGATCGTGAAACTTGCCGAAAAGAGCTTGGTATCACCCCTTCCGAGAAGGTTATTTTGTTCGCTGGTACAGTGAGAGAGCACAAAGGTCTTTTAGAACTAGCTGATATCGTTCGCAACTTGAGACGTGACGATATTAAACTGTGCATTCTTGGTGATATACCGGACCACAAGCTGGAAATGCAGATCCGTAAAAGAGCTGACAACTCGCTCATTCTTGTTCCAGGGCAACCATTGCAGAAATTGCCTAAGTATTTGATGGCATCGGACGTAGTTTGCTTGCTGCAACGAGAAGATAACGAAATTTGCCGATATCAGTTGCCGGCAAAGGTCATTGATGCTTTGGCAATGGGCATTCCTATTCTCGCTACCGAAACACCTCCTTTACGCGATTTGATCGAAATTGGTGCTGTGCTACCCGTCACGTTAGCGTCATTGCCGGAAAAGCTCATCTATGCGTTGGAACACCGGGAGAAGTTACGAGATGAGCAACTCGCAAGGCGTACATATTTTGAGTCCACATTTAATTATGAGACAATTGCTCGCAAAATGAAGGCCTTCATTCTTGAAAAAGTCAAAAAGCCGCAGGACTTGGATCCATCCGCTTTAAAGTTTGAAGCTATTCTCGGCAATTCTAGGAAACAAAATACGTGCCAATGCGTACAGACCAAGCATGCAGCAAAGACAGCAGCAGCCATCGACATTGTGTTGTTTTGGAGGCAATTTGATGCCGGCGTCTACGGTCGCCGCGCCGACATGTTAGCGAAATACCTGTCTCGTCACGAGCATGTGCGTCAAGTGTTGTTCGTAGATCCCCCACTTCACAGCGATAAATTCTTTGAACTTGGACGCTGTCGACAGAGCATTACAGAGGATTACTTAGTTCATAGCGAAATAGTCTCGAGACGGCTGGGCTTAAGAGATCAAACTAATTTGAAATTCCACACATTCATATATACGAGTTTGGAAGAAAGAAAACGCTATCTCGACTCCATCCAACATTTCTTCAACAGATTCGGCGTGGACCCATCAAAGGCCGTCTTTTGGCTATTTCCGGTCAACGAATGGCTACCCAAGATCGTTCGCCGCTTTGAACCAAAATTAGTGATAAGTGATATTGTCGATGACAACCGACGACAGCCGGGGTTGCAACAACAACAAATTAATGAACGCGATGCGCACTATCGTGAGATTTTGGGAATGTCGGATTTAACTGTCACAAACGCGACACATCTTATGGAGTCAATGCAAGAACATACTAGTGATATAAGGCTACTTCCGAATGCATTTGAGCAAGAGCCCCTTAGCGGCTGGAAACACTCACTTGACCGTCTACTCGCGATTCCAAGCCCCCGTTTAGGTTACGTTGGCAATCTAGAATCCAAAATTGATGGCGAGCTTTTGGAATTCATCGCTAGAGAGCGGCCTGATTGGCACATTATCTTAGTCGGTTCCACTCATTCAAGGCCTGAAATTCTCGAATTAAATCGATTTCCAAACGTGCATTTTATGGGCGTTCTTAAATACGAGGAGGCTAGAGCATGGATGAAGCACTTTGATGTCGCAATTATTCCCCATCTAGATACCCCACTAACCCGTTCAATGAATCCATTAAAGGCATATGTCTATATAGGTGCAGGTTTGCCTGTAGTAGCAACCAATATAATGAATCTGCCAGATATGAACGGGATGATCAGCGTAGCAACTTCTCGACAAGATTTCGTGCATAAGGTCGAAATCGCGCTTCAACGACCAAAGGAAAAATCTTCAGAAATATCTGAAATCTTGCATACCCATACTTGGGAGGCGCGTTCAGATCAAGTAATGGCGTGGATCAGGGAGCAGGAACTTAGCCCGGAAAATTCATGATGGGTTGGCGGATGTGGCGTAAGCCATTGAAGTCGCGTAGGATTTGGTTGTATAAGCCAATCCACGCGATTTTCGAGGAAGCACATCCGCCATGAACGATCCTATGCTGCCGCTGGCCGGTCTGTCACCCGTTTCCGGCAAGGCCGTAGTTGCCCGTTTCGACGGCGGACAGCTCTCATCGGATGCGGGCGTGCTGGTGCTGAGGGAGATCACGCAGCGCTTGGGACTTGCCGGGCGGCTGGCGGCCTGCGTTGATGATCCGCGGGACCAAAACCAGATTGTTCATCCCCTTGCGGCTCTGATCGAGTTCCGGATGCTGATGATTGCCAGTGGCTATGAGGATGGCAACGATGCCACGGCGCTGCGTTCGGATCCGGCGTTCAAGCTGGCGCAAGGTGTGCTGCCCTCCGGTCCAGACCTGGCTTCGCAGTCCACGATCTCGCGCCTGGAAAACCTGCCAGCGATCCCTTCGTTGCTGTGTATGGAACAGGCGCTTATCGATTTCTATTGTGCGTCATACGCTCGCGTGCCCAAGCGGATCGTGCTCGATCTCGACGATACGTTCGACGCCGTCCATAGCTGCCAGCAACTCCGTTTGTTCAACGCGCATTATGACGAGTACGTAAGCGGTGCGCCGCTCACACCC
>JARRLC010000155.1:0-8675 GCA_037387425.1 Alphaproteobacteria bacterium | reverse complement strand
TCCTCAGCATGAACCACAAGATAGAGCGTGACCGGCCTATCATGGTTCATCAGATCGAGGATGCGGAAGTCGCTCCGCGATACGTTTTTCGCAATCAGCGGATCGCGATAGAGCGACAGGAACGACATGGCGGTGGACAGCACGCTGCCTCGTTCTTCGGCTGGGCGGTTTTCCATATCGCGCGCCGCCTGGGCGACGGTGATGTGCGCCTCGCCATTCGCCCATTTGTTCATCCGCATATCGCGGTAAAGTCCGTCGATGGGCCGGTTGGGATCGGAAAGTGCGTCAGCGACATTCGGCAACGTGCCGGTTTTGTCCTGCTCGCGCGCCTGATAAAGCACATGTAAAACGACGCCGGTTAAAAAGGCATGGGCGGTTTTCGCCCAATGGTCGATCAGTCCTTTGCCGGACGGATCAACAAGAATGGTGACGAGGTTCTGCACATCGCCAACCTCGTGGATGGTCCCAAGACGGATTTCCGCCAACGGATTGAACGCCACACTGCCCTCGGCCGCGCCAGGATCAAAACGCATGACGACATTTCCGGCTTCCATCTGTCGCCAGCCCGCCGTCAGGTGCCATAGCTCTGCCTTCTGATCGTTAACGACGACGCTGTGCGGCCAGGAAAGAAGCGTCGGCACCACAAGCCCGACCCCCTTGCCCGAACGGGTTGGAGCAATAGCGGCGATATGTTCAGGACCATCATGGCGGAGATAATGGAGGCGGCCTCGGCTGCCCGTCCAGCCGCCGACATAAACACCAGCGCCCGGCTTGCCCTTAGGCGGCAAAAGTCCGGCAGCTCTGATATCCTTTTCATCCGCCCAATGTGCCGTGCCATGAATACCCTCATGGCGCTGCGCCGTGCGTCCATGCACGCTCAGGAATAACAACAAGCCTGCTGAAACCAACACACCGGCGAGCGGCAGACCGAACTCTATGATTTGCGCCGTCATCGCTGCACCCCTTGTTGTTCGCTGGCGACCAGCCCTTCTGCTGTCAGCGTGATGGTGTCACCTTGGTGATAATCGTCTAAAAGAACCGCTTCATCACGCGTCAGCGGCGCCACGATTACCTCATCGCCTTTTCGCACCAACACTGCGGCGGCATTTTCAACATCGTCATCCAGAAGCGTCACACCCACAAAAACGGCCTGTCCGTCATCACCTTCCTGCCAAAGACGATGGGCTGGCTCTTGAGGCTGATCCTCATTATGGGCGGCGACAAATACCGCTGCCGCCATTTTCGCGTCACGCCGCTCGTAGACACGAAGGCGTCGCCGACGTTCGTGCTCGTCGGCAGGATTGTCGAACTCGATGTCGAGGCGTTCACGCGCCGCCGCCTCTATCATGCCTTCGCGCGCCCAATCCGAGGCAATTCGCACCCCTTTGCCATCGCTGGCAATTCTGGCAGGCAAAGCTGTGGCCACCATCCACGCCGTAGGACTTGCGCGCTCAACATGTGACACCCGCCCATGAAGCACCACTTCACCTCCATCACGCGTGCGGTAAACCGTATCCCCGTTGTGTTTTGTCCAAATGTGAAACTCTTTGCGCAAAGCCGCGAGTGCAGCGTCGCTATTATCGCGTCCCATCAGCGCATTGATAGCCAGGCGCCACTCAGCGTTGTTGCGCTTGAAGGAGCGAAGAGCGGCCCGATTGCCGCACTCGGCAGCCTCGTGAAGATAATCCCGCCAACTCGGTACCGGCGGATTGGCAGCGCGCGCCTTGGCGCGCTCCGTTTCCGCCCATTCTTCTACCTCGCGTAGCCATTTCTGATTGCGTCGGTGCTGATCTTCTTTGGCGGACTGCACATTGGCGCCATTGCCCCGAATTCTATCAATTAATGCGCGTCCTGATTCCTTGGTTTGATCAATCCGTGACCTTACCATTGCTTCCACCGCATCGAACGGTTTCCGGCGCTCCGCGCGTAAGGTTTCCCATTCTTCGAATAATTGGTTCATATCTTTGTGCCGATGCACCTTAGTCCTCCTATATGTACGCTGTGCCTTGTCCGCTTTATCAAGAAGCTCCGCATCTGGACGAACGAAGGCTCCAAACTGTTTCTCTAGCGCTTGCAGCCCAAGCACGCGGTCCACGCTCGATGCTTTGACCGTAACGCGGCCATTGGATATATCGGCAATCACCAGCCCGGCGCCTCGGCGGCGCAGCACCAGCCCATATCCGGCGAGTGTTTGGTGCAAATCCTGCCAGTCTCCCGCTTTTTTAAGGGTATCCAGCAACGCCGGGCGCACCTCGCGGTGTATCCAGCCAAGCAGGGAAGGCCCCGCGCCATGCGTATCCATGGCCTCGGCCCGCCCTTCCAGGCGGCGTTCGCCAGTTGTTTTGTTTTTCCTTTTATCTTCACCATGATAGGTGCGGATCAAGCCATGTTTGATCTCCAGCCGCTCACACGCCCCCATCAGCTTGAGCTTGTCGTAATAGGGCTCGATAAGGGTCAGCTTTTGTGGATGGATCTGATTGATGGCGACATGCACATGCAGATGATCCGTATCGGTATGAACTGCCGATATGCGTTGGTGCTCGCTAAGTCCAATCGCGGCTGCCAGTTCATCTTCGATGTCGCGGAGTTGCTCGTCGTTTGGCATCTCACCCGGCGGGAACGACACCACCATGTGATAGGTCCGATTGCCTTTTGCGCGGGTATTGCGGCTCTGGGTTGCGATGATTTCTTGCACGGCGAACCCGACGTCCATTGTCAGACAGTTGGTAATCCTGATCGCCCCGACCCGTTCGATTCCCTTTATCTGGCCTTGATCGAATGAGCATCGCTGCGCATTGTTTATCTGGCCGCAATCAGACAAGCATTGCGGCGCATTGGCGGCATTGAGAATATAATCAACGGTGCGTTCCCAGATTTCGGCCTCTTCGCCGGTCCAGTCTTTTACGTCAGTGGCCTGTTTATCCGCTTGCCTTTTCGCGTCTGTGATGTAGTCGGAAAGACGCTTGAAGCTGCTATTGCCTTTGCGCAATATCCTCTTAGCGATCACGTAAGTCCCCCACTTATCGCGCGCCCCTTCGCGATTATTTGAGCCGTTCGATAATTGCTTGCAGTTGCGCCTGCCGCGCTTCGATCTGCCGCAGCGTGCGGCGCACATCGACGGTGCTGGCGCCAACGCCTGGCCGTTCGCTGAGCCACAACTTCAAGAGGCCGCCAAGCCGTCCCAGATCGGCCAGCGCTTTCAGGAGATGCTGGATCGCCTGGGCATCCAGCGTCGATTTCGGTTCAAAGCCAAGCCCGAGCGTTCGCAGATAGGTTGAGACCGATAAATCACAATCTTTCGCCCGCTCAATGATCTGAGCGCGGTCTACAGACGATACGACGACTTTCAACGGTTCTGGCCGCTTTGGTGGCAATGTCGCTGCGATAGCATCGTTGCTGTCTTCGGTACTCACTCGTCTTCCTTGGCGTAGCCCCCGTTGAGCCATCAGGCGAATAAGGCTCTTTCCCCGTGAAGTTGGCCAACTTCACACATCTTGCCAGCAAAAGCGAAGCAATTCTATGCAAAACAATGCAACTTAATGCAATTTAATGCAAAACGCCTGAGAATTGCATTAAGTTGCATTAAGTTGCATTAAGTTGCGTTAAATTGCATTAGTTTGCATTAATTTCACTTAAGTTGATCTAAGTTGCATTAAAACGTTTGCACGCAGCTAGCGACGCACATAAATTCTATAAAAACAGTGTAGAGTTAGTAATTGTGAGGCGTTGCTTAAGCTTTATGTCAAACGCATCTTCTGCAAAACCAAAAACGAAGCGTAATGGCAAAGCAGCATTCCTTGCAGCCTTGTCAGCAATCAAAGCTGAAATGGCGGATGGTCACACGCTTGCGGCTATTTATACCAATCGTGCCAGCTCACTTGGCATTAGTTATTCGCACTTTACTAGATACGTAAACCGATATATTTCGAGCGAAACAAAAAACAGCAATGAATCGGATATGACCACGACCGTTTCTCCGCGCGTCGTGCATCGCCAGCCGGTTCGCGCACCTGATACAGCGCCTGCCAGGCGGCATGGCGGCCCGATCGTCACCCCCGCCACGACATCCAAAAAGTTCGTCTTCGATCCAACCGCCGCTCACACCCGCAAGGATGAGCTATTCTAGGAGGGAATCCGCTATGTCAATGCCCGAACTCGAAGTTCAGTCTGCCCCCAGGCAGGTCCACCTCGCCTTGAACCCAAAGGGCGGCGTCGGAAAATCCTTGATCTCGATTTTTGTCAGCCAGTTCCTGAAATCCAAAGGCGACCCGGTTTTGTGTTTTGATGCCGACGCTACCACGGCGACGTTTTCCGGGTTTAAGGCATTGGATGTAAAGCGTATCGAGATGCGCGACGGCCAGACCATCGATGAGCGCCGCCTCGACGAAGTCATGGACCCGCTGCTCAACGAAGACGCCCACATCATCCTCGATACCGGGGCTTCCACCTATACGGTGTTTGCCAACTACTTACTCGAAAACGATGTGATCCCGACTATCGAGGCGCACGGCAAGGAAGTTGTCGTGCACGCCATCGTTACCGGCGGCGCCAGCCTCATCGAAACGCTCAGCGACTTCAAAGACCTGGCGGCGCAATTGCCGGAAAGCGTGATGCTGGTCGTGTGGAAGAACGAGCATTTCGGGCCGATCATTGCGCCCGACGGCAAGGCGTTCGAACAAATGGCGGTGTATGAGGCATACCGTCATCGCATTCACGCGATCATCCATTTGCCTCAGCGCACGGTTGCAACCTTCGGCGCCGACGTCACCGACATGATGAAACGTCAACAGACGTTCGAGGAGGCCATCAACGATCCGGAAACCCGGCTGATGGCCAAGCAACGCCTGACTTTGGTGCGCCGAGATGTCTTTAACCAACTCCAAGCAGCCCTTTGAGGCGCATGCCCCTGAGCAGAGGCTGGAAATCGAGCGGCTGATTGGCGAAGTGGCGAAACGCCACGGCGTTCTGATCGGCCGCGACGATCCGGTGTTCATGACGATCACGCTCAACGAGATCGTGCTGAAGCGCGCGCTCCAGGAGATGCGCGTCGCCGTAACCGCCGTCCAGGACGAAATGGCCGCCGGTATGGCTCAGCATACGGCGGCGGCAAAGACGATCGGCGAGAACATCATCACGGCCGCTGCCACGCATGTCGAAGCGCAGTTACGCAGCGCCGCAACTGATGCCGCAAAAGAAATAAACGCCGCGCTCGCTGCCAGGCTCGCCGAGGCGCGTGCCGCCGCAGATCGTGCAACGGCTGCCACGCGGATTGCCCAGTGGGCGGCAGGATTCGCGGTTGCCGCCGCCATAGCAACAATTCTGGTCGTGTTCGCGACCGGTTAAACCTTCAGTGTGCGTTTAGAGGAAACATGGAACAGAGTAATCGCATTGCACGCGCTAACTATAGTCACACCATCACCGATGGCGTTGTCTGTATTATTGACGAAGGCGGCGCCCCAAGTGTCACAAACGATGCAGAGGCGGTTATTACCGAACTGACTTCTACAGGCGTTGAGCTTATCAATCAGCCTGTCATCTATCGGGATACCGAAGGACAGTGGGACGAATTGCTTTTGGTTGATGGGCAGTTCTCTGGATTTCGTTTCTTGCAAACAACAGAACGTAGCGTTGCGATTAACCGCGCCATATTGCGGGCAATAGCTGATCGCACCAAGCATCCCGATCTCAACGAGGTTATGGATAGCTTGGATTACCGCGGCGCGCAGGCACGCTTTGAGGGCGATAAGTTCGTTATGGACGGCCCGACAGGGCAACACAGCATCTATCGCAACGTAAGCGATATAAGCCGGATGGCGGCACATTGGAGAACTTTTCAGCAGCAGACTGACACTTTTCAGCAGCAGACTGACGAACACCATAAACAGGCGTCTACTCCCGAACTTGACCAGGGGGCTTTAGCGCTTGCCCGCGCCTACATAACCACATTCCAAGTTCGCGAAGATAGCTATGATTATGATGCGAACCGATACCGCCTGGATTACAGCCAAGCTGCGGTTGAGGCTGGCGTACCAACCGCCTTTCATGCCCCTGTTTCGTGTTTACTGACCGCAGGCTACGTCGAAGCTGAGATGTGGGCCGTAGCGCTTATCCATGACCATCATGTGAGCGCTCTGCGGCGTGCCGGGAGCAATGAAGAGCTATTCCACACCGCATTCGAGGGCTTGCGGAATGATTCAGCAGTTGACGACAAGCTCGCAAACGGTATCGCTAACGCGATGACCGGCACCAATGAGGAATGGTTCAGCAAAGAAGCAGCGATGGGTGCAATAGAGCATGGCTTCTACACCCAGGCACGCGAACAAAATCAGGAACAGGCAGTGGCGCGCGGGAGAAGCTGACACATCACCTCAACGCAAAACGGCTGCGCGAAAAAAAGCGCAGCCGCATTTGGAAGCGCGTATTTCTCGTTTAGCCATCGCCCCCTTCTCTCTGTGCACTGATACATCCGACATAAGACCATGACTACGGCCCTGCAAGCCCACAATACGAACTTTTGCCGGATCGATTGCCCTTCAAAACGAAACGCATAAGTTGTGTATTTGTCTTCATGTAACTTATTGGCACTTATTTGTGCTAATGGTGTTTTTTCCTAAAGTGTTGAAGGCGTTTTTGGCCGGACAGCAGGGACAGCGTTTTTTCATTTTTAATATCAATTAGTTAGCTTCCTCTTCTGTCCCACAGCCACTAGGGACAGATGGCGGGGACAAGGACAGGGACGCGGAACGGAACCGCAAGCTCGCTGACTTTTGTCATAATCATCAATTCACGCATTCCATATCTGTCCTCCCTTGTCCCTGTCTTTGTCCCAAGAGGTAGGACAGCTAAAAGTGTTGTTTTTCAATGTCTTTTTCTATGTGTCCTTACTGTCCTTATTGAAAACATCAAAAGACTTTAGAAGATGATTAGAGGCGTGTGGGTGGGGAGGGGGACTGCACCAGATGCCTTTCTACTCCCGCCATTCAACGTCACTTGCGCGAACCACCACGCAAGCGCTGCTATCAAGCCTAGCCGAGAATATCTTAGAAGCGCTGACGGGGTGCTCTGCCACTTGTGGCATCATTCCATACGGCGAAAGACATACTTTCGGCATCCGCCTTCACCTATGCGAAGGCGAGCGCGTTCAAATCCTGCATTTGCCATAATGTTAGCAATCCGCTGCGTGATCACGGGATTGCGCTTTTCAGTCGATACCCCTAGCGCGCCATAAACTGTGTCTGTCGGGATAATATCATCCGCAAACTCGTTCTCCCCTGTATCCAGAAGCGTTTCAATGCGTTCTTGCCACGGATCGATAACGAGATGTTCGCCTTGAGCCTCCGCCGCCACTGCCCATAAAGTTTTCGGCAACACGAGGCTTTCACCCTGCGCCTCGTAATGCGCGGCTTCGGCCCAGAGTTGATCACGGTTGTTTTCGATAAGCGCCTTCGCTTCATCCGGATCGTAATTAGCAGGATGTCCTACCGTTACCGGCCAGAAACGGCGGTTTCCCGTTTGGTCCCGAAGAAAGTGGAGGTCATTCACTGTGCCAAACAAAACGAATTGCCGTCTCCGCTCTGTGCCGCTTCGGCCATATGCAAGACGTGCACCATCTATCCGCCGTGAAATCATCGCCTTGATTGTAGAGGCATCTTTCTTGCCCATACCATCCAATTCGGCTTGTTCAACCAGCCATTTGCCCGTGGTGATTTCGATAATTTGTTTCTGGTCAGCGCCAAGAGTGAGGTTGTCGGTGAAATAATCTTCTTCGGGACATAGCGCGCAGACGGTTGATGACTTGCCGCGTCCCTGACGCCCCTGCAAAACAAGCATCGTGTCGTATTTGCAGCCAGGCTGTCTGACGCGCCGCACAGCGGCGATAAGATGTTTACGACCAAACGCTGTGTTCAATTCAGTATCTTTAGCGCCAAGGTAGTCGTGTAGCCACTTATCAAGGCGCGGAACGCCATCCCACCGAAGACTGCCCAGATAATCTCTTATGGGATGGAGGGGATTCTGCCGCGCAATCCGTTCGATAACTGACAAGAAAAATTCTTTTTGTGATGGCAATCCCAGTTCATCTGCTTCTAACCACAAATCATTACCAACTTCATCGGAAATCCACTTGGTGACTCCATTTCTTGTCAAGAAAAAGCGATAGGTCATTTCATCATAACTTAGCGATAAGCCGACATGGTCAATGAATTGCCGGATATTTTTTTGAGAACGCCCCTTTACGCCTCCTTTTTCTGTCAACTGTATCCAGTCAATGCCGCCATCTTCAGTTGACGACGCGTATTTTACCGGCTTCTCGGTGGTCTTCTTAAGCGGCTGGGCAGCTGCAATTGCGGCTTTGACGATGTCGTCGAAGCGGTCAGGCGTTTTGCAGTGCAGTTCACTGACATCCTTGAAGCCGTCGAGCTTAGCCAGCTTGATGCGCGATGTGTGGCGCGATTTGTTTAGCTGCTTGATAAGTGCTTCGCCGCCCTGATCTGGCTCGATGAATGCGATGATGTCGAGGCCGTCCAGTTCGCTATCGTCACGGCCGGGGGCGTAACTACCAGCGCCGGGCACAGCCACGGCGTCGAAACCGTGGTGCCACAGCGTTTGCGCATCACTCTCGCCTTCCACGAGGAGCACCGGGCATCCCTTTGCGGGCAGCGTGTCGAGGCCGTATA
>JARRLC010000154.1:0-11757 GCA_037387425.1 Alphaproteobacteria bacterium | reverse complement strand
ACCCCAAACCACCATGGAACCGTTCAACCCTAAAATTATTAGATCACCATGATTTTGAATTGAGCTAATCCAAAGTCAAGGCAGTGATCCAATTCTATAATTTGTCGCGAGATTACGAGCGGAAAAGTGGCACCCACTTTTCCGCATCCCACTCTTGTTATGGGGAGATATTCAGGTTGTTACGTCACGAATCAAGAAAAAAGCGCTGCACCAACCCGATACAGCGCTTCACATCTAATTGTAGTGGAAACCAGCCAGTTTGCTGATTATCACATCATCCGACGCGATCAGACTTGCCGCCAAGTGCCGTCAGGCCGTCTGCAAGCCCTGCCCACCATGGTTTCCGGACGACCGTCAACATAGATCGTGTGCTCATATTCACGACATTTCCGTCCGTGGTGACGGTATGTACGGCGCTGCCTGACATAGCCGTAGTTGCCCGATCTTCTGCCGCGCCAGCGGACTGGCTCGTCCAGGTCGTCTTCCTCAAGAGCGCGATATTCGGCCTCTTCCGCGGCCCGGCGGTCAGCTTCGTCCAGATCCTTGCCGATGGAATTGCCAATCATGCCGCCAACAACCGCACCTGCGACCGTGGCGAGTACACGGCCCTTGCCCTTGCCGAACTGGTTACCGATGACGCCGCCAGCCACTGCGCCAACAAGCGTCCCCGAATCCTCGTGATTGGAGCAAGCCGTCAGCGGCAATACCAAGCTGCCAATAATCAAATATTTGATGAGCTTCATAACTTCCCCGTCGTCCCCATCAGAAATAGCAATAGCGCCATTTCCCCTCAAAAATTTCATTTGCGTTACGTTAAGATTTGCATTCGGGCAAATTTGCGGCAACTCAGGCGGCTGGCAACAATAATTGTGCACTTAATCCACCGGTTGGCGCTATATCCAGTTTGAAACTGCCGTAATACATTTCCGACAAGTCGGTCACGATAGAAAGACCGAGCCCTGAGCCGGGTTTATTTTCGTCCAGCCGTTTTCCGCGTGTAAGCACATTCTCCAAATCTTCTGGAGGCAATCCCGGACCATCGTCGCTAACGGTTATCAGCACTTGTTTATCCGTGGATTGCTTTGCTGGCGGCAGCACTGCGACGCTTACGGAGACGCTGCTTTTTGCCCATTTACTGGCGTTGTCGAGCAGATTGCCCACCATATCTTGCAAATCCTGCTTTTCACCGCGGAATTTCGCGTCTTCCGGGCACTCGACATCAAAGCTTATGCCGCGCTCGCAGTAAATCCGTGAAAGCGCGTTCGTTAGCGAGGTGAGCGTCGAATGCACATCGGTTACGCCCCCCACGATGCTGACGCGCGCTGCAATCTGTGCTCGGCCTAGATGGTGCGTAATATGTTCGCGCATCAACTCGGCCTGCTCGACGACTTTTGAGGGAAATTCGCCTTCGTGCTCGCGTCCCTCGTTGATGATAACGCTGAGCGGCGTTTTCAGTGCATGCGCCAGATTACCCGCATGCGTGCGGGCGCGCTCTATAATCGCCTGGTTTGACTGGATGAGCGCGTTGAGTTCTTTTTGCAACGGTTCGATTTCCACCGGAAGCTTGCCCTCAAGCTGAGAGGCTTTGGCAGATCGAATCGCAGCCAGTTTACCGCCGATGTCGGTTACTGGACGCAGGCCAAAGCGCACTTGGAAAAACGTTGCAGCTAGCAGTCCAACCGCCAATATACAAAACGCAATGATAAGCAACCAGGCAAAGTCATCTACTTCGGCATAGATTTCATTAGCATCGGCAGCAACGACATAAACATAACGGCGCTGCTGATTCTTTTCGCTAATAGATATTTCGCGCTCTAATACGCGAAGCTCTACTTGTTCTGGACCAGGGAGATAAGCTTTCCGGATATTTTGGTTATTGGGAGGCACGCCGCTTTCGCTGGGCAACTTTAGCACTTCAGACGCAAGCGACCCGGACTTGTACAAAACCTGAGATTTATTCGGAGATTTAATTTCCCAATACCAGCCGGAAAACGGCAGGTTAAAAAGCGGCTCGCCTATGCTGACCGGCTGAACGATATCAACACCCTGGTTGGGTGATGACGTGATGATGAGATATTCAAGAAATTGATGAAGCCGACTGTCGTAAGCGCGTTCGACGTTATCGAAATAGTTCGAGATAAGAACCGCTGCCGCAAAGGGCAGTACTAGCAACACCCATAACGCCGACGACAAAAACAAACGGCGGGCAAGCGAATTGCGTCTCATTTCTGTTGTTCTGGCATAGTTATGCAGTAGCCCAAGCCGCGCACGGTCTGGATCATTTCAACCGCAAGCTTTTTGCGCAGCCGCCCAATGAAAACTTCGATGGTGTTGGAGTCCCGGTCGAAATCCTGTTCGTAGAGATGTTCGACGAGTTCAAGACGCGGCACCACGCGCCCCTGATGGTGCACCAGATAGGCCAGCAGGCGGTATTCAAGCGAGGTGAGCTTCACTGGAACGCCATTAACCGTTACGCGAGCGATTTCGCTTTTGGCGTGCCCGGCGCTGCGTCGCAACAGCGCACGCACGCGCGCCAGCACTACTTCGACGTGAAAAGGCTTGGCCACGTAGTCATCCGCGCCTGCATCGATGCCGGCGACCTTGTCGCTCCACCGGTCGCGCGCAGTAAGGATAAGGACAGGAAAGCGGCGGTCATCGCGGCGCCAAGCTTCCAGCACGCTGATACCGTCGAGTTTGGGCAGGCCCAGATCAAGGATAACAGCGTCATAAGGCTCAGTGTCGCCGAGGAAGTGTCCTTCCTCGCCGTCGAATGCCGTATCCACTGCGTAACCGGCCTGATTCAGCGCGGCGACGAGCTGTCTGCTTAAATCCTGATCATCTTCGACGACGAGAATTCGCATTTGGTAAAACCTTCCCCGACTATAGCATGGGATAGGCTTAGCACTAAAGATGCTTGGCCTGCAATGCCAGGAAGGCGGTTCATCACCAGTTAACGCTTGTTGATTTTCACCGCACGGGCCGCACCGATGCGTATACGGCTGACTGCGCCTTTACCTGACATGAAGAGAACACGGAAAAACGCTTCCTTGCCTTCACCGCAAAGGTACACCCGGAGGATCCTACCATCATTGCCATAACTGGTCTTCACCTCAGTCTGGAGGTTCTGATAAGATTTGTATGTCTTGGTGGTCCAGTTTGTGCTGCACGGCTGTTTTTGCGCAGCGGAAGGATCGGCAAGGTCTTGTTTGGGAGCTACAACGTCCTTCGGGATGGCGCTTTGTAAAGTCGGCGGAACCATGCTGGCTTCTACGCTATCACCCGCCAAAGCAGGCGATGCCACGCCTATAACGCAGGCAAGAGCGATGCTCGACAGTATGTTGGCGATGTGTTTCATCCAGAGTAACATTGGCTCAGCGTTTGTATCTCATGTCAAGCATGCATGATGTCACTGAACACGGCGTGAACGTGGCAAAACCTGCCCCTGATGCTGACACAATTGTGGCGTGAGTGGGGCGGATTCTGGATTGCGGAGACATATCTGTTTCATTTCGTTAATAAACGCGCCATCGCGTGTCGTTGTTGTCCTGCAATTGTAAATCGCTTCGATATCCACAATTCGGCTTGACCGCCAATCAGAAAAGCGGCAGGGTGCTGCTCATGAATATCACACGGCCCATCAGCATCCATTGCGGTGCTTGTCAGATTGCAGCTAACATTTGTTGCTGCATTATTATCGCGAGCTAAACAACAAGCTGGCGCGGCCGTTCCTCTTTTCCTGATATTATTAAGCGCGAACGCCCCTACGCCAGCAGGCGAGGAGACGATATTGTGGTTTTGAAGCTTTACAACACGCGCACCCGCACTAAAGAAGAATTCACGCCGCTCAGTTCTGATAATGTGCGGATGTATGTCTGCGGGCCGACCGTGTATGACTACGCGCATATTGGTAATGCCCGGCCGATCATCATATTTGACGTGCTGTTCCGGCTGCTGCGTCATGTATACGGCGACGATCATGTCACTTATGCTCGCAACATCACCGACGTGGACGACAAGATCAATACGCGGGCGGCTGAGCAGTATCCCGATATGGCGCTGAATGAGGCTATCCGCAAGGTGACAGAAGGGACGGCTGCGCAGTTCCACGCCGATGTCGCCGCGCTGGGCTGCTTGCCGCCAACGCATGAGCCTCGCGCCACTGAAACCATCGCCGAGATGATCGCGCTCATCGAAAAGCTCATCGAACGCGGCCACGCCTACGCGGCTGATGGCCACGTGCTGTTCGAAGTTTCCTCTATGTCCGATTACGGCCAGCTTGCCCGGCGCTCGCTGGAAGAGATGCGCGCTGGCGCGCGGGTCGAGGTGGCTCCATATAAGCGCGACGCGATGGACTTCGTGCTGTGGAAGCCTTCCAGCGAGGAAGAACCGGGCTGGGATAGTCCGTGGGGACGCGGTCGTCCTGGCTGGCATATCGAGTGCTCGGCGATGTCGGCCAAGTTCTTAGGTGAGACCTTCGATATTCACGGCGGTGGCGTTGATTTGGTCTTCCCGCACCACGAAAACGAGGTGGCGCAGAGCCGTTGCGCTCATGGCACCGAGATCATGGCTAACGTCTGGATGCACAACGGCTTTTTGCAGGTCGAAGGGCAGAAGATGTCCAAGAGCCTGGGGAACTTCGTCACGATCAACGAATTGCTGACCGGCTGGAAAGGCTACGCCTGGCCCGGTGAAGCCCTGCGTTTCAACATGCTGCGTACGCAATACCGCCAGCCGATTGACTGGACGTTCGACGCGCTCGACGAAACTCACAAAACGCTGTGGGATTGGTACGGTGCGCTTGGCGATGTGCAACCAGCGGACGCTCCTCCGGCAGCATTCGTTGAAGCGCTCTGCGACGATCTAAATACGCCGCAAGCCATCGCTGAATTGCACAAGCTGTACGCCGCGAAAGACTACGCTGGACTGCTGGCGGCGCTGCGATTGGCGGGCTTTTCTGGCAGACGCGAGGCGTTGGCGCGGCAGACTGTGGGGGAAGGAGATGACGCAGCTCTAGCTCTTGATGCCGATACTGTGGAAACCCTTATCGCCGCCCGTATCGCCGCCCGCAAAGCCAAAAACTGGGCCGAGGCCGACCGCATCCGCGATGAGTTGGTGGCCATGGGCATCGTGCTGATGGACGCCAAAGACCCCGAAACCGGCGAAATCGTCACCACCTGGGAGGTCGCACGATGAGCGAACGCATGATCGATCATATGGGCCTGAAGGTCGCAGACTTGGACGCCATGATCTCATTTTACGAAAAGGCGCTCGCGCCGCTTGGCATCAAAGTGTTGATGCGTGTTGGTAAAGAGTTGACCGGTGTGGCGAACGCCGCCGGACTCGGCCGTGAGAAGCCGTTCCTCTGGTTTTCCGACATGGGGCAAACCACTCCCCCTACGCACATCGCGATAAGGGCGGAAAACCGCGAGGAGGTCGATGCCTTTTACAAAGCGGCGATGGCGGCAGGCGGTCAGGACAATGGCGCGCCCGGCTTGCGCCCGCATTATCACCCCAACTATTACGGCGCTTTCGTGCTCGACCCGGAAGGGCACAATCTCGAAGCGGTGTGTCATAAGGCAGTAGAATGAGCAGTACACCTCTCACAGGCGGCTGCCAGTGTGGTGCGGTGCGCTACGTCCTGCGCGGCGAGCTGCTCGATCCGCATATCTGTCACCGCCGTATGTGCCAGAAAGCGACGGGCAATTTCTTCGCGTCGCTCGTCGGCGTGAGGCTGGACGGCATCGAATGGACGCGCGGAACTCCGGCGGTCTACCGCAGTTCGACGCTTGCCGAGCGCGGGTTTTGTCCGGCGGTCTATCGCAGTTCGACGCTTGCCGAGCGCGGGTTTTGCTCCGCTTGCGGTACGTCGCTGAGCTTCCGCTATCTCGATGGCGACATTATCAACGTCTCGATCGGCAGCCTTGATGAACCCGAGCGCGTGAAACCGGCGCGGCAATATGGCGTGGAGTCGCGCTTGCCCTGGCTTGAGGAGCTGATCGCTCTGCCCCATTCGCGCACTGAGGACGACATGCCCGCCGAAGTCTTGGCACGTAAGAAAAACCACCAGCATCCGGACTACGAAGACAAATGAGTTCTGGCGAAAAATGGAAATGGAACAATGAGTAAGGAACGCCTCTACCTCTTCGACACCACCCTGCGTGACGGCGCGCAGACGCAAGGCGTCAACATGTCGCTTTCAGATAAGCTGATCATCGCGCGTGCGTTGGATGATCTCGGCGTTGACTACGTCGAAGGCGGGTACCCAGGCGCGAACCCCACCGATACGGCGTTTTTCGGCGAAAAGCGCAACCTCACAAATGCGCAGCTAGTGGCTTTCGGCATGACAAAACGCGCAGGCCGCTCGGTGTCGAACGATGCGGGCTTTGCTGAACTTCTGAGGGCGGAATCCCAAGCTGTATGTCTCGTAGCGAAAACCTGGGATTATCACGTGAAGGTGGCGCTCGGCGTGACCAACGAGGAAAACCTGGACGCTATCGCCGAATCTGTGCGCGCCGTGCTCGAAACAGGCCGCGAGGCGCTGGTGGACGCGGAACATTTTTTCGACGGCTACAAAGCCAATCGTGATTACGCTCTGGCCTGTGTGCGTACTGCTTATGAGGCAGGCGCCCGCTGGGTGGTGCTGTGCGATACCAACGGCGGCACGCTCCCGCATGAGGTGGAAGCTATCGTCGCCGATGTGACGACAGCGGCGCCTGGCGATCATCTGGGCATCCACGCTCACAACGACACGGAAAACGCGGTCGCCAACTCGCTGGCGGCGGTGCAGGCAGGCGTGCGGCAGGTGCAAGGCTCGCTGAATGGTCTGGGCGAGCGCTGCGGCAACGCGAACCTGACGTCGCTCATCCCCACGCTGATGCTCAAGGCCGATTACGCCGATCGCTTCGAGGTTGGCATCGCGCCGGAACAACTGATGAAACTTACCCATACCTCGCGGCTTCTGGACGAGTTGCTCAACCGCGCGCCGAGCCGTTCAGCGGCCTATGTTGGCGAATCTGCGTTCGCGCATAAAGGCGGCATCCATGTTTCCGCCGTGCAGAAAGATCCGCGCACTTATGAGCATGTGCCGCCGGAGGCCGTGGGCAATGCGCGCAAGCTGCTGGTTTCCAATCAGGCGGGGCGTTCGAATATCCTTGCTGAGCTGGAGCGTTTGAACATCGCCATCCGTCCGGACGATCCGCAAGTGGCTGAGCTTTTGGATGAGGTGAAGGGGCGCGAAGCCTCAGGTTACACCTACGAAGGCGCAGACGCTTCGTTTGAGCTGCTAGCGCGGCGTTTGATGGGCGAGGTGCCGGAGTTTTTCGTCGTGGAAAGCTTCCGCGTGATGGTCGAACGGCGGCACAACGCGCTTGGCAAGCTGGCGACTGTTTCGGAAGCCACGGTGAAGGTACGCGTGGCAGGCGATTTGGTGATGAACGTGGGCGAAGGCAACGGCCCTGTAAACGCGCTTGATCAGGCGCTCCGCCGCGATCTGGGCAAGTACCAGGAATATATCAGAAATATCGAGCTGGTGGATTACAAGGTACGTATACTCACGGGAGGCACCGACGCCGTCACCCGCGTGCTGATCGAAACGCACGACAAAGACACTAGCGAGCGCTGGTTCACGGTTGGCGTGTCGCCCAATATTGTGGATGCGTCGTTTGAAGCGCTGTTGGATTCCATCACGTACAAGCTGATGAAGTGCAACGCGCCCGCCCCTCATGAGCTGAGTTAGCGCATTGGGGGATGCTGTGTGAATGGTGGAGTTTGTGTGTGGTGGGTTTCGCTCCGCTTAACCCACCCTATATTCTCTGGCCTTCCACTTCGCGGGACAATTCGGTCTCGGCTTGTATGGCCGATTTCATGCGGGGATGAATTTTCAAGACCCGCCGGATCATCTTCAGAGCCGCGCGTTTTCTGCCCGTTTCGCGCAAAATGATGGCCACCCCTTCCATCGCTTTGAAATGCTTCGGCTCCAGCGCCAGCACGTGCCACAATTCATGCATGGCGCTGGCGTAGTCCTGGCGGAGAAAGTGCACGGTGGCGAGTTGGTTCCACCCTTCCGCAAAGTCTGGAGCGACAGAAGTCAGCGCGGACAAAAGCTTCGTTGCCAGCTCATGATTTTGGGTTTGAAACGCCATTGTCGCCCGCTCCAAGAGGAGATCGGCCGTATCGCTGCCCGAATGGCGCCAGATTTTCACCAGCGCAGAAGCGATAAGCTCAGCGCTCTCATCATTCGGAGCTTCGATAAGCTGTTTGTGGAGCGATGCGGCGACCTCGGCGCGAGCTTTCATTGTTTTGCGCGAGCGCATGTCCTGAAAGGCGCCAAGGGCTTTGCTTTGAGAAGCCGGTGGAGTTTGCGCTTTGTGGTCTTCTGGCGCTGTATGCTGCGCGCGCGCACCACTATTAGCAGCGAATACCAGCACACCGGCTGTAAAGACCGCTTTCAAACATTTCCGATTGAGAATACGCTTCTGCATGCATGGCAGTGAAGCATATGCCACATATCTGTCAAGCCAAGATACGTAAGCAATTATCCCTGGCGGGCTTTAAAACGCTTAACGACCTTGTTGATGACATACAGACGGCCACGACGGCGGACGACGCGGTTATTACGGTGGCGCGCTCTCAGCGCTTTGATGGAATTTTTGATCTTCATGGCTCTACCGATAATGCGTAGCGCGCCAGGAAAGCGTTACCTTCCGAATTCACGCTAAAACGCATTTCCTTATGTTTGGAAACTAGCTGGCCGAACATTATGTACGGCAAGCGGTCTTGTCAACCGCTGGTGGGAAAATCAGGGATGTTCCGTTCCCCCGCAAGCGATAACGAGTGCGGAGGAATTGCTGCTTATCGGGTTTGCAGAGAGCTGAGACGCTTCTGTGCTTCTTTATTTCCCAAAGCAGCGGCTTTTTGGTACCACGCTATCGCCTTTTGAGGATTCGGGCGCAGGCCGATGATTTCCGCAGCACGGAAAAACGCTGGGTCAAATGTCTGCCCCATGGCCAGCGCGGCTTTAGCACTACCGCGATTGGCGGCGTATTCGAATAGCAGGCGTGCACTGGCAACGTCATTAGCGTTAATCAAGATTGCGGCCTTATTCAGAATTGCCTGCTCTTGCTTCGGTTTCAAAGCACGACGTTTCCGTGGAGTGCGGTGCAGAGACGAACGGGACAATTTCGCCGATTTGCCTTGTGGCTGAACAGACGCCGTAATGATTTTGGGCTGCGCATTCGCAGTGCTTGCCACAGAGTTAGACTTACCGATCGTAACAGCCATACGGCGTTTTTCGGCCGGAGTGTTTTGACCTTTGATCAAAACGACGTCGAGATTGAACGTTCCCTGGAAACCGGCAGGGGTCGTCAAGGTAAGCTGTTCCAGGTCTTGCAAGGCGACGGCCCAGGTCTTTTTTACACGGAAACCTGCGGAGATCTTCACGTTCTTTGGCACGCCACGAAACATCACGAATGTGTACTTTTCGACCTGTCCACGTTCTACGCTCAAATGCATAGGAAGCGGGCGCCCGCTGGCGCCAACGATGTTCTTGACGGTCAAATTTGATGCTCTGCGCGGCATCGGGGAATTGGGCGTGAGCCTCTGATTGTGAAGCGGCGAATTAATAAATTTACGATCAGAGGTCGCATCCCCAATTTCTGAGAGCGCAAGCGTTTGTACCGGAGCCTGTGTTGCCGCGGAGTTGACAGCCTCGCCTGTAGTTGCGTGGGCTGCCATAGTCGCATTGTTCTTTTGTTGCAGGTAGCCGGTGATAAGCGAGGTCGCACCAAACGTAAATATGAATGCCGCAAAGACGATGCCGGCCGTGGTCTTCCAGCCTCCGCTATTGGAACGGCGGCGCGAAGGTTTCACAGTTGGAACAGGCACCAGCGCACCAGCGACCATTCTTCCGGCATGACTAACTACGCGCCCATCATGCATTTGATGTAGCGGAGCCGACGATGGTACTGGCACCAGCGCTCCGCTGCCAGATGTTTCAACAGGCTGTGCGTTTGCCATCTCGGCATTTGATTGTTGAGTGTCCCCAGCATCAATCGCCATAAACAGATCCCCAGGCATGTAATGCGGGCGAAACACCAAGCATTTCTTGGTCTTGCCCTATAACCCTATCTCTTCACGACTGTTCACATACTGAAATACGTTCTGGTTCTATGCCAGAACGCTCTCGTAAAACTCTGAGTTTTCAGCCTGAAAACTGCCGTGTGCTAATGCCCAATCAAGTTATTCTTGCAGCAAGACGCGGCGCCATTGTCATTTTCTTTAATGGCAACGACAACTCACTAAACGCGCTTGCTGAACATCCTCTCTAACTTCTTGCCGGAATCAATTTTAACAAAATAGCGGTAATCATTCGATCCGGCAAGGCGAACAGTAACATTGCTACCGGATGGCGGGTGAATTTTTCCAAAATATCGTAAAGTGCTTGGCGAAATTGAGGCGCAAATACGTCTAGCAACCGCATATCAGTATTTTTGCTGCAATGCGGCGCTAAATGGTTGCCATGCGTAAGATCGCTATTGACCCCTGGCGACGAAGGGGGCAAAACTCACCCATTCGCTTCGCATGAATTTGTGAGGCATTGCCGCAATGCTTTATGAAAGCTATTTTATAGAGGGTTGGCGGCGCATTTCTTTTGTCGGAGCGTAGCGCAGCCCGGTTAGCGCACTAGTCTGGGGGACTAGGGGTCGGGAGTTCAAATCTCCCCGCTCCGACCATTTAACTCAATGACTTAGCTTTTTGCCTGACGCAGAGTTTTACAAGACTAGCATTCGGGTTTTACAAAGTTCGTTCACGCGCCGTTCGCAGCCTCCCATTTGAAGATCACTGCACGCGCCATCGATACGCCACCGCGTCATGTAACCAGCTATAAAATCTAATGAAAATAAAACGGGATGTTGAACCGAAGTCGCGACGCGCGAATTCTGGCAGGCGGCTTCGGGAACGGCGAGGCGTTATGAACCGCGTTAAGCACCGCCTGGTTCAGTAGATGGTTGCCGCTTGAACCTATAATGCGTGCCGAAACCAATCGGCCAGTTGACGAGAGTATGAACGAGACTCTCACAAAGCCTTTCCCTTGCCCACCGATTGGTTTGTTCTCAGCCAGATATGCCCGCACACTCCTGCGATAGACTATAACCTGTCTGCGACTGGGACGCCTCTGCCTTAAGCGCGATAATCTGCGCTTCCTCCGCCTGTGCGAGCGTGACGTTGTATGTCTCTGGGAAGAATGGGAAACATGTGTTGTTTGCCTGCGGGGATGAGAAGCCGGAACAGGCGGGCTCAGATCAATTGCAGCAACGGATTGTGGCGGCGTGGTGTTTTCGGATGGATCTGTTGCGTCTTCTGGCGCGTGAGGCGCTTCGTCTTCGGCCTCAGAGGCAAGTTCCGCCTCTCCATCTGCATCCGGTTCTCCCTCCCCTTCAGCTTGCGCAACATCTTGGGCGGGGGCGTTTGTATCAACGTGCTTCGGCGGTGCGTCTGATGGCGTATCTGGCTTTGATTTTTGTTCCGGCTCAGGTTCCGGCTCCTTGGGCGCTGACGGTGTGTCTGGTGCTGTGGGAGCGTCAGGCTCATCGGGAGACGCTGGAGAGCTAGGCGCGGCTGGCTCTTGCGGCGCATCCGGATCATCTGGCGCTTTCGGCGCGTCAGGCGCGTCTGGCTCATGCTGCGCCAGTTTCGCCGGTTTCGGATCATCCTGCTGCCCGCTGTCTTCTGGCTTGCTAGCAGGCGCAGAAGCCGCTG
>JARRLC010000153.1:0-6091 GCA_037387425.1 Alphaproteobacteria bacterium | reverse complement strand
CCGACGATGTAGCAAAACGATATCAGTTAAGCGCGCCGGATGGACGAACAAATCTGTTCGCCGACTGGCAATATCCGGAAGGCGACCCGAAAGACGATATCGGCATGATCAGCTCCAATGCCGTATCTGTAAACGGTTTGGGAGCGATGCGCTACGAAAGCGTAATCCGTGGCCCCGAAGGCGCCTTTCATCATACCCTGATTGTTTTTGATACGCCTGACGCCGAAGGTCGCCGACTGACCTTCATGTTCGAGACACCAGAAGCGACCGCAACGGCCATGCGCCCAAGCTTCGACAAGATTATTGGCAGCATCAAAATTGGCCAACCATCTGGCGTGGTTGCGGATATCGATAAAGTCCCCAGCACCCAAAAACCTCCGCAACCCGTCGAAAAGCAAAAAATCCTGTTTGCCGGAAACGGCTTCGGTAACGATTGGGAGCAGCGTCTGGAGACCAAGCGCCGGGCGGGCTTTGAAGACGTCGCTAAGTTCGAGAGCGGCGCCTTGCGGATCAACGTGCCGAAAGGAAAAAGCTGGGGCCAAGTGGGCCTTTCGTCAAAGCGACCTTTGGTGTGGCTCGACCATTTCGGTCCGGGCGCCGAAAAACACCTGACATTCAAAATTGATCCAGCACGAACGACCGGAATCGCCATCGCACTATCGACGTCAAACGAGAAGAAAACGTTTGTTGTGAAGTGGGTAAGGCTTGTTTCGGAGAACAAGACGGTTTTGCAGATTTTCGTCAACTCGGGGTTGGCCTGCAACCCGGATTGGCCGGTCCACGCCAAGCCGGCTTGGCAACAGGAGGTGGCTAGTCAGCCGCCTGAGCAACTAGTTCTCGCCCTGACGCCCGGCCACGTTCAGGTCTCGGGCGGCACGTTGCCAACACACACGCAGAAATGGGCGACCGCCACATCGGACGTTGGCTTCCGCATCCACGCCTACAGCTTTCCCGAAAGCTATGACGGCCCGGCGAAGATGGCTCTGCGGGAAATTGTGCTTGAAGACAAAGTCCTGAAATCTGTCGAACCGCCCAAACCCCTGGCGGGTGTCGCGCCGCTGCCGGTCACGGAGCTGTTCGGCCCGGCACATCGCACCGGCTGGCAACTGACGCCGTGGGAAACCGGCAATGAGGCGGACAAGCTTTGCGTGCTCGATGACAAGGGCTTCAGCGTCCTTCGCGGCCCGAGCGACGGCAGTCACACCAAAGGTTGCGACCTTCATTCGCAGGCCGGGATCGTCACCCTGGACGACCGATTGCGGAACGCCGTCTATGAACTAACGGCCCAATTCACCCCCATGAACACGCATGGCTTCAGGGTCGTTCTGCCGACGAGGAAGCGCGGCAATCAACGCTGGGTGAAGAGCATTTCGACCCGCGAGATCCTGCTGGTCCGTTCGACCGATGATCCCGCGAACATGACACTCAATTGCGCTAATCAGGCGCAAAGGGACGTCTCGAACGGATGGCTCCGCAACAGCTGGAACGGCAAACTGACGATCACCATCGGCGAGGGCTGGATGCGCTGTTCGTTAGGCGGTAGCATGGCCGTGCGGGTCAACACGGCTCCCGCCGACAGCTTTTACATCTACGTCGTCGCGCCGGACTATCACTTCAAGGGCACCGATCCGCGCCTGCGCCTGACTAGGATCACCGGCCAGTGGACCTTACTGCATCCGATGACGGCCGCCGAACGTTGGCGCTATCTCGACGACGATAAATTCGATCCGCAAGCCTTTATTGCCGATCTCGACGCACTGGTGAACACTCCGGCAGACGTAAAGACCGACAACCTGCCAGATCTGTTCATCGACATACCAGATGTGAGGCAGCAAAAAAGAGAGCAACCGCGCTACAAAAAAAGCGGCTCCATCTGGGATTGGCTCAATCCGATTTCAACCGCACACGCTGCGCCGGATTGTGCCAAGGAGATCGACCAGTATATCGATGAAAAGCGCCGTTTCGAAGCGACGCTCGCCGTACAGCCGGATCTCGTCAAATCGTTTGCCAATCTCGGCTTCAACATTCTTGGGCTCAATATTGGCAAGGACGGTTCCAAGTTGAAAGTCGCCCGGGAAATGGCTGTGAAGAGCATTACGGCCGTCCAAGACGGCGTCGCCATCGGCAAGGATTGGAAGGCTGGCGACAAGCAGGCGTTTGTCGGCCATATCATGCAGGCGGCTCTTAAAATCGGCTTGAATTCAGGCAATCTCAACCAAACCACTAAGTTTCGTCAGGGGGTCGATCACGCCGTTCGCAAGAACTGGGTGGCAATAACCAAAAGCATGCCGGAACACCAAGCCAAGGCGTTCCTCAAGCGCGTTGCCCGCATGTTCAAGACGACCGAAAAGATTGATCCCAATATGGTCTACAAGGATATCCTCGCAAAGGGCACGAACTTCGATCTGGGTAAGCTGATCGGGACCAGTGCGAGCGGAACTGAGCACGGGAGAAAACTCGCAAGCGCAATGGTTTGGACCTTTAGCGACTCGGCCCTCAGTACTTTCGTTCCCAAGTACAACGCCCTCAAGGCTGCCGCTGAGACCACGCTTGATATGGTGAAAGCCCAGAAAGCCTTTGTCGTCAACGACCGTGTCAACAGCATGTATGATGTCTGGAAGGAGGAGTTTAAGGAAAATGCTGGCATGAATGCGAAGGACTTCTATAACGCACGCACGATAACAGGAGATCGTCTGCCTCTCGCCGAAGTCAAGAAAATGCTGGGCAATTCACCTACCAATCCCATTTCCGATGAGGCTGCTGAAAAAAGACTGTTCGCTCTCTATAAGCAATGGTACGCGGCCGAAGAAACCGCCAAGAAAAAAGGTGATCGGCTTAGCCGTCTTAAACAGCGGTTTCAAAAACTCGATTGCAAGGCCGATCTCGCGCAAGCCACGTGGCCGGGTAACCGAAGCGCCATAGGGGAAGCGTGGAAAACGTGGAACAAAACCGACAGTTGGACCAAGGGCGCGACAAAGGTCTGGGGCAGTTATTTTAACAGCTGCCAGCCGACTATTGAACTGCTGGAAAATTACGCCAGACTCACGAAAGAGGTTCAAGACAGTTATGCCGCCTGGATGAAGCCGGGAAACCAATGCAGCCGACAAAGTCGCATGGACCACAATGTCGATCACTCGCTTTGCCGTCTATTGCGCGCCGGTCGGGCCGCCTACCAAAGGGATGTGACCAGAAACCTGATCGATTGCGGTCTCGTCAAGACCGACCGGAAACAGGAAATCGCCCGCGCCAACCATGTGCGCGATTACTTGAGCAAGCTCAACTACACGAAGTTGATGAAGCTGACGAAGCAGGTGGGCGTCCGTCTTCCCGACGATTTCATGCGCTGCCTATGCCGCATAAACCCCGCCGGGACCGGCAGCGTCGGCTATATCAAGACCCCCCGAAAGAATTGCCCCGGCCCGTGCACGGGCGGCGTCATCAACTGCGTCTCTTGGGAACCGAGGGCTGGCGCGAAAGGCTGGGAGAGCTGCATGGGGCGGGTCCATATGCCGGACGGCACCCGGATCGACGATTACATCGCCAAATCGCTACCCGGTGCCAGGCGGGCGGCTCGCAAGGGACACTGATAGGAAGGGGATAATGAAAAAGATATCGGTATCTCTTGGGATGATACTTAGCATCCATTGATCGAGATCGGTCTGAAGTTCTTCGATGGACCGGTAAATTTTGCGCCGGAAGGCTATGCGGTAGAACTCGCCCAGCACCGTTCGGTGAAAACGCTCGACGATACCGTTCGTCTACGGACTTCTTGTTTTTGTCAGGTTGTGGTCGATATTTTCGACGGCAAGGTGGAGTTCATATTCGTGCCTCTCCGGGGCGCCGCAATATTCCGTACCGCGATCTGTTATACCATTTTTCCGATCCAGTTAGGTCGGAAAACGCTCTAACTTCTTATTCCATCGCATATCCACGAGCGCGGGAAGTCTGCAACTTTTGCTGAAAATGCTCTAACTTCCGCAACTGACCAAACTTAGCACGAATGATTTTCTGGTCCGTAGTTATGGTGTCGCCAATCTGCCAGAGCGGGACGCTCCGCAATTGCGGCCGGCTCAGCGTCCCACCCCGGCTGTCCGTCGTCAGAGAATTTGAGACAATCGAGCGTGTGATTTAAAGGAGGCTCTGGCTCATCAAGGTTGTCAACAGGATTGAAGAACTTTTGCCATGGAACCTACAAATCAACCCGGAAAACAGCTGACCTGGACGCTTACTTTTCTGGTCACCAAATAAGCTTATCAATTACCGGTCAACGTCCGCTCTTGGTTTAGCTTTCTGAGATATTCGAGAGGCAGCTTTGTCGCGAGACCGTCAGCGCTCTGCCTACCGTTGGTAAAGCGCATTGCCCCGTTTGCTGCCACTGAAGATATGAAAACGAACGGCAGAAAACTGGCGCATAGCGATTACGAATGTAATGCACACTATTCCCGCTCAACCCTCTGCGGTTACGGTCCAAAAACCTGGGTGACATGCGGGGGGCGAATTCCTCGCGACCCGCCATCCTGTTTCGCTGAAGATCATGGGAGTGGTTCCGGCGCCCCGCAAGGGAGTCGCCATAGAAGAAAGCGATTCAATGGCTGAACTTCCTACGGCATCCCAACCTTATCTATTTCTTGACCTTACCGTCCTCAGCGCTGCTCAAAGGCGAGTTACCTCCACGTCCATCAGCCTTGGCGGAATACTTTTTTCCTGTAACATTGCCATCCAATCCGACGTGTAACTGCCAGGTGGCTACTTTGCGCTGTCCGCCCCTGACAAATTTGACCCCTTCGCCTTTCAGAATAACCTTGCCGCCGGATGTAACCTCCACCGAATGCAACACGTAGTCGGGCTGCTTGTTGGCCGCCTTGGGAAAACTCATGTCCGGCCCGAAATCCTTTGACCAGATTATCTCGCCGTTGTTGCCGATGCGCGCAGCCCAAGGCTCGCCGGAGTGATAACCTTCACCAAAGGGGGTGCGCCAACGCTGCCCAGCGACAATGGCGCCGTTTTTGATAGGGGCAATGGCGTAGGCGGTTCCCACGTTACCCTTGCTATCGAACGCTCGCTGCCAGATCAGTTTGCCATCAGAGTTGACGAGCGCGGCCCATCTTGCGAATCGATCGCCAGAGCTGTCGCCCCCGGCAAACAGCACGCTTCCATTGGGTAAAGCCGCCATGCTGGAGATGCTGTAAGTACCTTCGCCAAAATTCTGCTTCCACAAAATATTGCCGTGCAGGTCGAAACTAATGGCCCAGGCAGGTCCAAAACCGCCGTAAAGCATGCTGCCGGCTACAAAATGGCCATCGGGAAGGGGCGTGACCTTAACCAATGCGCCGCTTTCGTTACTTATGGTCTTCTGCCACAAAGGCTTGCCTTTGTGATCCAGGCGCGCGATCCAAGGTTTGAACTCCCTCCAACCAACCGCGATTTCGCCGTTAGCGAGCGGGGTTGCAGCCTTTTTATGGGCCTCGTCCGCCGATGCTGGCTCAGGGTAAAAAAGGCAGCCAGCCAGCAGGGCAGCGGCAGCACCCACAACGGCGGCGCCCCGCCATTGGCTTTCGGCGAGCCAGGTGTAGGCGACCACCAACGCAGCGACCACGGAGAAATAGAACTGGTTGGTGCGCATGCGTCCCTCGATGGTGCGCTCGGCGGAGCCGATGAAGGCTCTGTAGATGTCGATTTTGTCCTCAAGCGATGCGGGTTGAGGGGGGGCATCGGGCGCTGGCGTGGCGGAGGCGGTTGCGGTCGGCGCGGCGTCGGTCATAGTGCGCTTCCTTCAATTGGCGGTTGATGGGGCGGAGATGGGCGCGCGGCGCTGGCGATCATGGCTTCTCCATTTTGGCGAGGAGGGCTGCGAGGTTGGCGCGGGACTTCTGCACCCACGGATGATGATCCGGCAGGCTGGCTTCCAGGATGGCGAGCGCGCGGCGATAGAGCGGCTCGGCCTCCGCCAGACGGTTCGTGGCACGGAGAAGCCCCGCCAGATTGTTGAGGGCGCTGGCTACGTTGGGGTGTTCCGCGCCGAGGCTTTTTTCCCAGATGGCGAGCGCGCGGCGATAGAGCGGCTCGGCCTCCGCCAGACGGTTCGTGGCGC
>JARRLC010000152.1:927-7116 GCA_037387425.1 Alphaproteobacteria bacterium | reverse complement strand
TGCAGCAAGCCGATTTGCGCCAGGCGCGCGCCGTCCTCACCAACGCGAAGCAGGCGTTTGAGCGGGCGGGCAAGCTGCTGAAGACTAGCACCGGCACGCAACAGGCCTACGACAACGCCCAGGCCGCCCTCCGCGAGGCCGAGGCGCGGGTGAGTGCGTCGCAAACGCGTCTTCACCGCCGCAAGGTTCATAGCAGCGTGGCAGGCGTCGTGCAGAGGGTATACTTCCGGCCTGGCGAGATGGTGGCGGCAGGGCGTCCGGTGGTTGCAGTGCTGCCGCCCGTTAATATCAAGGTGCGGTTTTATGTGCCGGAAGCGGAAATGCCGCGCATTCGCCAGGGACAGACGATCAGCATACAATGCGATGGCTGCGAAAGCGCAATCGCCGCGCAAGTCAGCTACATTGCCGACCGCGCCGAATTCACGCCGCCAGTGATCTACAGCCGCGAAGAACGCGCCAAGCTCGTTTTCCTGGTGGAGGCGCGTCCCGAACACCCTGAGCGGTTGCGGGTCGGCCAGCCGGTAAGCGTCGCCCTGACGCCGTCTACGCGCGAGGCAAAGCCATGACAGCGGACGCCGATATCGCCATTGAAGCCGAAGGGCTGACCAAACGGTTCGGCGACCGCACCGTGGTGAATAATCTGTCAATGAAAGTGAAGCGCGGGTCGATCTACGGCTTTCTCGGTCCCAATGGTTCGGGCAAAACCACCACGATCCGCATGCTTTGCGGGCTTCTGACGCCGGATGAAGGGCACGGCACCTGCCTTGGCTACGATGTTCGGCTTGATGCTGAGAAGATCAAGCGCCTCGTCGGCTATATGACACAGCATTTCAGCCTCTATGACGATTTATCAGTGCGGGAAAACCTTGAGTTCATCGCGCGGATTTACGGGCTTCCCGGCGCTTCGCAAGTGGTGCGCGAGATGGTTTCGCGGCTTGGCCTTGAGGGGCGCGAAGAGCAAATGGCGGGCTCGCTGTCGGGCGGCTGGAAGCAGCGGCTTTCACTGGGCGCTTGCACACTGCCGAACCCGCAATTGCTGCTGCTCGATGAACCGACAGCGGGTGTCGATCCCAGGGCGCGGCGCGAATTCTGGCAGGAAATCCATAAGCTTGCTGCGAGCGGGCTTACTGTGCTGGTCTCTACCCATTACATGGACGAGGCCGAGCGCTGCCACGAAATCGCGTATATCGCGAATGGCCAGTTGTTAACGCAAGGCACGGTTGATGAGGTCGTCGCGAATGCAGGGCTTACGACTTATACGGTAAGTACGGTTAACGGCCACAACGGGCTGGCGAAGCTCGCTGCTGATCTCACCGGCCGGCCGGGCGTCGATATGGTTGCACCGTTTGGGACCAGTCTTCACGTTTGCGGGCGCGATGCGGCCGCGCTTGAGGAGGCTGTTGCACCTTTCCACGCCGATACGCAATTTGTCTGGGCACAGTCTGAGCCGACACTTGAAGATGTGTTTATCGATTTGATGAGCCGGACAGGGGCAGGAGGATAGCGGCAATGACGACAAGTGCTTCCCCCATGACTGGATTACGCGGCGTTCTATCCCGCATCAATGCGATTCTCGTTAAAGAATTCATTCAGTTACAGCGGGATCGGCTGACATTCGCCACCATGATCATGATCCCGCTTATGCAGCTTGTTCTGTTCGGCTATGCGATCAACACGACGCCAAGGGATTTGCCGACAGCGGTGCTTTTACAAGAGAACAGCGATGTGGGGCGCTCTATTCTTGCGGCTCTGGAAAACACCAACTATTTCAAGGTTACGCACCACGCGAAAAGCGTCGCCGAGTTTGATCGCCTGCTCGCATCCGGCGATGTGATGTTCGCGGTAGAAATCCCGGCGGGGTTTGAGCGGGCCTTGCGGCGGGGCGACCGTCCGGCTTTGCTGGTTGCGGCCGATGCGACCGACCCCGTGGCGTCCGGGACGGCGCTCTCCGTGTTGGGAAAGATCACGCAGGTTGCGCTGCAAAATGACCGGAGCATTCCTCAGACGACAGCGCCGCCGTTCGAAATCCGCAGTCACGCGCGCTACAATCCTGCCGCCGTAACGCAACTCAATATCGTGCCAGGGCTGCTCGGCATCATCTTAACGCTGACGATGCTGATTTACACCTCGCTGTCAGTGACGCGGGAGCTGGAACGCGGCACCATGGAAAGTCTGCTCTCAATGCCGGTGAATCCGCTAGAGATTATGCTCGGCAAGATCACGCCGTATATTTTTGTCGGGTTTATGCAGGCTATCTTGATTTTCGTTGCGGGGGTTGGGCTGTTCGGCGTGCCGATGCAGGGTAATATATTGGCGTTGGCGCTTCTGACCACGCTTTTCATCGCTACTAATCTATCGATTGGCTACACTTTTTCAACGGTCGCGCAGAATCAGTTGCAGGCTGTACAGATGTCGATGATGTTTTTCTTGCCGAATGTTTTGATTTCCGGGTTTGCTTTCCCGTTTGCCGGGATGCCGAAATGGGCGCAATGGCTCGGCGAGGTGCTACCGTTGACGCATTTCATTCGCATCGTGCGCGGCATAATGCTCAAAGGTTCGACCGTTACCGATTTGCATATTGAGGTGATATGGCTCGTAGGGCTGATGCTCATCGTCATGATGATAGCGATCAAACGATTCCGCCGCACGCTCGATTGAACGGAACAGCCTGCGCCATATCTCGTATGACGTAGGCAAGTTTTGTGCGCCGCTATTCGAACTTCCCATTGTCCAGCTTGGTGAGAAGCTCAGGCTTTACGGCGTCGAAGCTGAGGAAGCGTTTACCCTTGTGGTCGGCGAGGAATTCTTTCGCTTCCGCTTCGTCCACCAACGGAACCAGTTCGTGACCCATGGGGCCGAGAACATCCGAACCGATAACATAGATGGCGTTGGCGGCATCGATTCGCTTGGCGTCGTAATAGCCGGTGACGCCCATGGCGGTGATTTGCTCGCGTTTGCGGCCGCGTGCGTATTTCTTCATGTCGTGCAGGTATTTGAAGAAATCCTTTGGGCCGTCGAAGTGATCGGCGTGGCCGTCTTTGAACAGCACTGTTGCGATCCAGTAGGGGTATTTGGCTACGAACATTCCGCAGACCGGGCAAGTATCCTCAGCTGTGGGCGCGGGTAGCGTCACATACTGAGCCGCAGCGTGAAGCAGTTGCGGCGTAAAGGTGGCGGCGACTAGCGCGGCAGATGCGGACGTAAGCAGAAATGAGCGCCGGTCCAGGTTGGACGTAGGGCGCTTGCAGGCGTTACACATATATGTACCCTGTGAAGATGGAGAACACGTAACACTTCCGTCCGGAAATCACGCCGGACGGAAGTTTAGTTTAAACTGGTCGTACAGTTACTATTTGTGACCGCCGCCCATCTTCATTTTCATCTTCTTGCGCATTTCAGCGCGTTTCTTGCGGATCATGATCGTGTCGTTCGCCATGTCGAGATACGCTGCGGTCAATGCTTCATCGAAACCAACGATTTTTGCATCGCCTTTTGCGGCAGCTTCGGCTTTGGCTTTATCGCCATATGCCAGCTTACTGACTTTCGTCATGGTGCCGGGCTTCTTCGCGTCGAGCACATAAGACGCCTTGTCGGACAACACGAGCGGCTTGATTTTCTCATCAGACCCGGCGTCCCCTGCATAGATGGCTTTCGGTCCGCGATCCATGTTGAGCGATAGGCTGATGGCCGCACAATGGATCGAGCATGTTCCGTCTACGCTGTCATCTTCGTAAACCAGCAGGTGGCGCGAATGGCTGAACTTAGCGCGCATCATGCCGCAATACGGGCAACGCGGATATTTTTTCAGCTCATCTTTCAGCGGTTCGGTGTCTTTTGGGAGTTTGTTAACCAGCCCGTTTTTGTCGGTCCACGCCATGGGGCTCATGGGCTTGTCGGCGCCCAGGGCTGGGGCGGCGAAAGCGAAGACTGCGCCCATGGAAGCGGTGGAAAGAAGCGTTCTACGATCGATAGCCATGATAGTATCCATTCATTCGTTGTTGTCGGTATACGCGACACCCTACCCAAGCACCGCAAGGATGCCCAGAGCTGGTGTCACGGAAGCGAATTCAGGCAGAAACTAAACGAATGAAGTCTCAGGCGGTCCGCGCGCAAAGATATGCCGCCAGAGAAACGAGGCGATGTGGGTCGTCTCGCCAAGGGCCGGTACGTTCTCATCAAAGTGCGGAGGAACGGGGAAAACGAACACATCTGGCAGGACAGCACTGCCAACGGTGCAATCCATTGCGCAGAGCGCGCAACTATAGCTCATGGGAGCTTGCGGCGAATTTGGCGTATCGCTTTGGGAGACTGGGGTTAGCCCACTTGCGGTGCACAGGCCGAGAAAGCCGAGAGGTCCATCCAGCGGGGCGCCGGCAGCGGCTGCCGCCATGGCGCTTAAATGCTCCGCAGCCGCCAATGATTGCAACAGCATCAGCAAAATGCCGAACCAGGCCGCTAACACGCCACGGCGTATGTCCATCATGAACTGAGACATGCGCGGCATTGGTGAAGCAGCCCCCTCTGCATGCGTATCATTTTCAGTTGAGAGTGCCCGTTTATGGCTGGAATGGCAATATGGTGAAACGGCTAAAATCTATTTTGTATCGTTACCATACGCTGGGCGTTGCTGCTATGAGACAAACTGTATCAAGTAAAATCGTGAAATAACGACTAGTTCGGAATAAAAACATCTGTGTTAGAAGTGACTGCATTGTGCATGTGCGAAACGGTTAGAATAAACCAGTCATTAAAGTTCGGGCTTCATGCTTGTGGTGTGCAACATGGTTGTCCGCAAGAGTAATGCCATGGATGTTTTAGGTGTTCAGGCCACGCTTGAGGGTTCTAGCACCACGAGAACCCTACAAGCTGATGTCCACAGCTTCACGATGAGCGTGCAAACTGCTGTGGGACCCAAGCATCTTGACGGTCGCGGCCTTCAAGGTCGCGTTGTCGTGGCCTATTCGATATCGGCAGACGGAACGTTGTCGGTTGCACGTGTGGCACAATCGAGCGGTGAGCAGCGTCTGGATAGTGAAGCTCTGCAAATCGTGCGGGGAGCAGCTTTCCCAACGCCGCCAAATGGCATGAGTGTCGCTCATCGCAATTTCGTTTCGGCCTTCACGTTCGAGTAGGGGTGCTAATGGCGTAAGTGGCTGCGCCGATGTGTAGATAAATATAGTTTGCGTGGTTTAAGGGTAGATCACGCAAAAGGGATGTTTTTTGCCAATTAAGACAAGGCGTGCAGGATTTATTACAGCACGCCGTCTTCGACGTCTTCTATAGAATATCCTAATTTCTCCAGCCCTTCTTCCAGGAAATCTGCCAAAAGCGGCGTGCCAAGCAAATAATCCGCGGTGCTGTTGACGTGTTCCGACCTGGCTGTGGCGATAGCTTCTTGCAACTCTTCTGGCGCGTAAGAGCCGCGTCCAATCCATGTCAGCGCGACGAGGCTGGCTTGTTCATCTTCGTTAAGGCCCACAATGAACTCGGCGAGTTCACTGCGCGTTAAATCGTTGGAAGACGTCTCCAAAACTGTATCGAAGCTATCTTCGCGGAAGGTTCTGTCAGTCGGGTCGTCCCAGGTTCCAACTTTCGCGTCGTATTCGCGAGCCCGAACGATGACATGCGCAACTTTTGCCGTCGATATTTCCAGCATGGCTTTGCTCTAGCTTCTTTGCCTTTAATCTCGAATATTGTGAAAAGTAGGGATCGTTTTTCAGATCTCGTTCTCAATGTTGTTGTGACATCTGATTGTCGCCCCAGAACAGCACGCTGGCAAGCGTATAAACGGTTTCAGCCGCCAACTCGAACAGCTTGGTGTGCGATGTCTTGGTAATTTGGGTAAATACTAGAGATAAGCGGCCGCTCCCCTTGAGTTTTTTGCTTCCTCGCTACCTGACGTGGGTAACATGCCGCGATGCTGAACGAGACACCTCTTTTTTCTGCATCCTTTTGTTCGGCTGAGGTCCATCCCTTCGCCCCGGCCTGCAACTCGATCAGGCAGTCGCGCTGAGCGGCGGTCGAGAATGGCCGCTTCTTCAGCGGCCACCCGTAAGGGCTTGTTCTTGACGGCAGCGAGCACGGCTGCATGCTGGCGGCAGACGGAGCAAAGGGGGAAACGATGAGAGACACAGATCTATTGCAACTGGCGCTCGGCTTGGCGCCGCCGTGGCTGGTGGTGGCGAGCCG
>JARRLC010000152.1:0-903 GCA_037387425.1 Alphaproteobacteria bacterium | reverse complement strand
TTCGACCCGTCCGCGCGGCGTCTCGACATAGATGTATCGTTTCCCAAGGGTGCGCGTTTTGCGTGCCCAGATTGCGGTTCACCGGACTGCCCCGCCTATGACACCAAGGAAATGACCTGGCGGCATCTGAACTTCTTTCAGCACGAGGCTTATCTGCATGCACGCGTGCCGCGCGTCGAATGCGAGACCTGTGGCGTGAAGCGCGTACCGGTGCCATGGGCGCGAGAAGGGAGCGGCTTCACCTTGCTGTTCGAGGCGCTGGTCATGGCGATGATGACCACCATGCCAGTAGCTGCCGCCGCCCGGCTGGTTGGCGAGCACGACACCCGACTGTGGCGGGTTCTTCATCACTATGTCGAAGAAGCGCGCAGCCGGACCGATCATTCAGCGGTCACCCGTGTCGCCTTCGATGAAACAGCCGCGCGGCGCGGCCACAACTACGTCAGCCTGTTCGTCGATCTCGATGGCCCGCGGGTTCTGTTCGTCGCAGATGGCAAGGATGCCGCCACCGTCAAGGCGTTTACGGATGATCTGACCGAACACGGCGGCTCGGCCGAAAATATCAGCGAAGTATGCATCGATATGAGCCCGGCCTTCATCAAGGGCACGGCTGCTCATCTGCCAAACGCCAGCATCACCTTTGACAAGTTCCATGCCGTCAAGATCGTCAACGATGCCGTCGATCAGGTACGGCGGGCCGAACAGAAAACCCGGCCCGAGTTGAAGAAGTCGCGCTATGTCTGGCTGAAGAACAAGGACAATCTCACCACGTCCCAACGTGATGTCCTCGGCGGACTTTCCCACCTCAATCTGAAGACTGCCCGTGCGTATCGGATCCGCCTTGCCTTCCAGGACTTCTATGCCGAGCCTTCACGCGAAGCGGCAGAAGCCTTCCTCAAGAAG
>JARRLC010000151.1:0-11392 GCA_037387425.1 Alphaproteobacteria bacterium | reverse complement strand
TGATTTGCCCTGCGCCATTTCAGAAAGCGAGACCGTGAGCAGATTTACAGACTTTTTCTTTTGCTTTGTTTGCGCAATTTGCACCACTTCGCAGCGTTTTACGCTCTTCTTTTTCCCCTGAGCATATTGAGGAAACAACGGCAAAACTGAAGACACTGGAGCGTAAGCGAGCCAAAAGAATGTTCGGTTAACCTCTTTTTGCACCTGCCTTCAGGCACACCGCTCCGAGAACCTGAATATCAGCTTCAGTCATAGCTGGGGCGGGGCGACGAGCAAAGACGGCAAGCCCACCACTCGGGCCGCGCGCGAGCGCCGACGATGCCCATTGCGGTCTTCGCGATAAACATTCCGCTGCCCGAATAACATTCGAAGCCGTCGCGTCCACCGAGCGTTTCGTTATCTGGCAAGCCTTAAGATTTCTGCTTCGGCTGCTTTCCGGATTTTAGGGATGTGAGGGCGGCTTTAAGGCCTTTCAAGGAGAATTTGATTTTCAGATTCTGGCCGTTGATGAGGCGCAGCTTGGCATAACCTGCTTTGCCTGATTTTAGCGCACGCAATGTCTTGGCATCAACGAAATATTGTATCCAGCAGCCGGCATTATTACAGTTACGATATTGTAGTTTAATCGTTTTCTTCTTGTCAAAAGCGTGATTTGCCCTGCGCCATTTCAGAAAGCGAGACCGTGAGCAGATTTACAGACTTTTTCTTTTGCTTTGTTTGCGCAATTTGCACCACTTCGCAGCGTTTTACGCTCTTCTTTTTCCCCTTTTTCGCCCCGGTTTCCACGCACCGATAAAACCAGTCGTCGAAGCGCTCCGATAGAATACGAGATTTCGGTTTATCGGCGGCGGAGGCTGTCACAGCCGTCAGCAGGAATAGGATGGAAGCTATCAGCGCACCACGCATGGATATTTTCATCGGCATTTTGAGGCTTGTCCTTGGCATTCAGGCGCATCTTTCAGCGCACCATCAGTCATATGGCGGTCATTATTTTGCTCAAGTTTTCGTGACGGGACTTTGTGTCATTTTCCAGGCGCAAAGCAATATTATCACTCAAAATCTTAGATAGCGCTATGAGCTAAAGTTCTTATTCAAGAAGTAGTTTAGCATTGATGTGCTTTCAGCCTGTTGTAGAAAAATGACTCTTCTGTGAAAAATGTTTCACTTGTAAAAAGAGGTAGGTGCCTATTTCCATAACATCAGATCGTATCATATTATTGGCGCATTGCAGTCGCAATTCTATGGCGACCAGTACGGAAAATATGTATAAAGAGGGTGCGTGTGCGTATCTCCAGTTTGTGTCTTTGCGCCAAGTGTCATTTGGTGAGAAGTGGTAAAAAGTGAGTTGAAGTATGAGCGTTTTGCGGGGGACGTTGCTTCACCTTTTGGGTGGGCTTATTGTTGTTAAACGTTTCAGTATTAAAGCTGGCATTACTCTTGTATTTCTAGCGGCATTACTTTTTGCGCCAAGCAACCACGCGCAGGCGCAAGCGCCGACGCCTGGCGATATCAACCAACTTTTGCAGCAACAGCGGCAAATTCTGCAAAAACAGGAAGAGCGCCGCCGCGAAGAGCTGGAAAGACTGCGCAAAGCCGCTCCGCCAAAGAAGGACGGCGCGCAAAAGGACGAGGCCCTGGCTGGCAAGGCCAAACACTGCGTGCCCGTGCGCAAAATCATCTTCAACGGCGCGGAGCTGCTGGACAAGCCCACCAAAAAGGCCCTGCAAAAGCCTTTCGTTGGCAAATGCATGAACATCATCGACATTATGTCGGTGGTCCGTGTGGTGACCAACTGGTATGTGGCGCAAGGCTATGTGACGGCCCGCGCCTATCCGCCGGAGCAGGATCTCTCCAAGGGTGTGCTGATCATCAAGGTGATCGAGGGGCGCACCGAAAAAGTCGATATTTACGCAAACGGCAAGCCGCGCAAAGGCGTGGATACCGCCTTTCCCAACCTGGTGGGCAAGCGCCTTTACATCCGCGACGTCGAGCAGGGCCTGGACCAGATCAACCGGCTGCCGACCCATGACGCCAAGATCCGCATCGAGCCTGGCAAGACCGAAGGCTACAGCCGGCTTCGGGTCAACACCACGCACCTGACGCTCCCTTATATGATGGGGACTATCGACAATTACGGCCTGAAAAGCACGGGCGAGTTGCAGACCGGAGCCTCGGCCTATTTTGGCGATGTGCTGGGGCTCTATGACAGTTGGGCGATTTCTTATAAGACCAGCGATCCGTTCTATAAAGGTCAGAAGGCGTCGCAAGAGATCACCGCCAGTCTGTCGTTGCCTTACGGCTATTGGACGCTTCTGGTCTCGGGCAGCTATTTCGACTACCGGTCCGAATTAAAAGGCCAGACCAACACCTTCAAGACCGATGGCGTGAGCCGCTATCTCACGGCAGAGATTGACCGTGTGCTGCACCGCGACCGGGACAGCAAGACCCGCCTGTCGGGCTTCATCAATTTCAAGGACACCGAGAATTATGTCGAGGACATCCGTCTGCAGACCGGCAGCCGCAAGCTGAACGTGGCTGGCGTGCGTTTGTCGCACAGTCACCGGCTTTTGGGCGGTCTGCTGGATGCCTCGGTCAGCGGTCATTGGGGCGTGCCGATGTTCGGTTCGCTGACGGATGAGAAGAGCCTGCCCGGCTCGCCCATCGCCGAGTTCAAGAAGGTCTCCGGCGATCTCAGTTTCTATCGTCCGCTCAAGGTTGGACCGCTCAATCTGGCCTGGCGTTTGAAAGCCGCCGGACAATGGAGCTCCAACGATCTCTATAGCACAGAGCAGATCAGCCTGGGCGGTCTCTACACGGTGCGCGGCTATAAGGATCAGAGCCTTTCCGGCGACACCGGCGCTTATGTGCGCAACGAACTGGTCTGGAGCTTGCCTTATCTGCTGCCGAAAAAGACCCAGCCTTTCTTTGGACGGATGGATCTGTTCGCCGCCTATGACGCGGGCTGGCTGAAGCCGGACAAGGACGGCACGTTCGAGGAAGGATCGGTCACAGGCCTCGCGGCGGGAGCGCGGCTCAGTTCGGGCATTTTATTTGGCGAGGCGGCTTATGAAAAACCGCTGCACGCCCCGGATTTTATCAAAAAAGACGAACTGTTCCGCTTTCAGGCGGGCATGTCGGTGAAGTGGTAAGCGGCATTGCGCTTTGAACTGACGTTCAGCGCACAAAATGTTAACATCGCTGGAATCAAAGCGCGGGCGGGAATGAATACGCGCGATTGTCTATAATTTGAGGGCCTGTTGGATATGTCTAGAACCGGATTTGCAACGTGGTTGTCTGGGAAAAGCTTCACAAAGCGCGCGTTGGCGGCGCTGACAACGCTATGCCTGGTCTTGAACCTGACCGCGCCGGTGCTGGCGCAGACGCTGCCGGTGGCGCCGACGGCCAATCCCCAAGGGCAGACGCCGACCGTGACGCCGGCGCCGAACAGCAATGTTCCGGTCGTTGACATCACCAACCCGAACGATGCGGGCGTTTCCCACAACGTTTACAGTGACTTCAACGTCGGCCCGGAAGGCATGGTGTTCAACAACAGCACCACGGGCGATGAAGTGTCGCAAATCACCGGCACGCAGCTCGGGGCGAACAGTAATCTGACCAACGGTTCGGCGAGCCTGATCCTGAACGAAGTGACGGGCGGCAACATCTCGCAATTGCTGGGCTACATGGAGGTGTACGGTCAATCTGCGGACTTCGTGATCGCCAACCCCAACGGCATCACCTGCAATGGCTGCGGGTTCTACAACACGCCGCGCGTGACGCTGACGACCGGCACGCCCATATGGGGCGACAACGGCAGCCTGGACGGCTTCGATGTAAACGGTGGCAAGATTACCATCGGGGATCCCAACGCCACGACAAGCAGTCTTGGTGCGGATGTAACCCGGGTCGATTTCTTCGACATCGTCGCCCGCTCAATTCAGATCAGCGGCCTGATCGAAGGCAACACCTCCAGTACCGAAATCGGCCTGTTCGCTGGGCGCAACACCTACAATTACAGCTCGCATACGGTAACGCCGAAGGCGGATGATGGGTCTGACAAGCCGGAATTCGGGATCGATTCCACGCTCTTTGGCGGGGCATACGCGAACAAGATCACCATCATCGGCACGGAAAACGGCGTCGGCGTACGCACGCCCACCGATATGCGGGCGGCCTATGGCGGGATTTCGCTGACGGCGGACGGCAAAATCGTCTTCGGCAAGACCCGTTCGCAAGGCCGCATCAAGGCGACCTCTCATTCCAGCAATATCGAGATCGCCCAGCAGGTCTGGTCGGAAACGGCGCTGGAACTGACGGCTGGCGGCAATATCTCCGTTCTCGACAACATCAAGGCTGGCGCGAAGGGCAATGTTACGCTTGCCGCCGATAGCCTCGACCTGAATGCGGGCGCGCTTGTCGGCGCTGGTATGAACGAGGACGGAACGTTCGTCTCCGGCGGACTGTTGACCATCGAGGCGGCGGCCTTGACCAATCGCGGTACGCTGCAATCCGGCCGAAACATTAATATTACGGTCACCGGCACGACCACCAATTCCGGCGATATCCTGGCGGATGGAACGCTGGCGCTGCTGGGCGGCAGCTTGTTCTACAACGAAGCTTCGGGCGCAATTTCCGGCAATGACGGCGTCCAGTTGAACGTTGCTTCTGGCTCCAACTCCGGCAGCATCAGCAGTTCGTCGGGCGATGTGACCGCTACGGCTTCGGGCGATCTCACCAATTCCGGCGCCGTGGAAGGCCAGAATGTTGCCTTGAGTGCGGACGGCCTCATCGCCAATCAGGCGGGCGGCAGCATCACCTCCAACACCAAAACCAGCGTAACGGCGGGCTCGCTCAGCAATGACGGCACGCTGAGTTCTGACGGCCAGCTCGTCGCCGATGTTGCGGGCGATCTGACCAACACCGCCCAAATGACCGCCGGTCAGGACGCCAACATCACAGTGGGCGGCACACTGACCAACGAGCTTGGCGCCGAGATCAGGGCCGCCGGGGTGCTCACCATCGATGCGAATTCCTTGCAAAATATCGGCGCGATCGACGAAGCCGTGACCGACGGTCTGATCACGGCCCAGGATATCGTCATCAGCGGCGGCGAGGTGATCAACGCGGGCGATCTGTTGGCGGACAACGATTTGACCATCACGGTGACGGGCTCCGCCTCTAACGTGCTGGGGCAGATGATCGCTGGCGGCGATATCGACGTTAACGCGGACGATCGGTTCGAGAACCTGTCCGGCGTGGTGCGCGGGGCAAATGTCGCCATCGACGCGAACGAGATTATCAACGTCACCCTCGTCAAACGTGACGGCGAGGTGATCATCCCCGAAGAGTTCGAGGTGGTGTTCAGAACCGACACCATCCAGAAGATCGACCAGGCGGTGAAGGACTATCAGACCGCGGTCTCGGAAAAATGGGGCTTAGCGGAAGAAAAACTGTTCGACGCGCTCCGCGAGCAGCTCGGCGAAGAGGCGCTGACCGACGAAATCAAGAACAAGATCCGCACGCTTTTACAAGAAAACAACAACGCCGAAGGCGCCGACGCGAGCGCAAACGTCACGCAGAACGTGGCGCTGGCCGTGCGCGCCGCGCTGTTCCGCAACTCCACATCGGGGCAGCTCTCGCGGGATATCAGCCAGGCGCTCGGCGGAACTTTCCTGCGCAATCAAGACACGACGGCGGCGGAAAACGCCGTCATCGCCGAATTGCAGAAGATCTTCAAAGACAACCCCAATCTGGACGCGGTCGAGGACAAGGTCCGCACCGTCCTGGTTGAGGTTTTCAAGACGAATGCCAGCGCCAATCAGGCGGAAAAACGCATCATCGCCGCCGTCAAGGAAGGGCTGAACGCGAATAAAGGCAGCGCCAGCAACGCCTTTTCGGTTCTGCGCGGGCGGACCACCGCAGACGCGGCAGCGACTTCCAATAGCATTAACACGAAGCAGAAAAGCGGTCTTTTCTCCGGACTTATCAAGAATTTGCAGGCCGCGCAAAACAACCACACCGACACCAGCGCAGGCACAGCCGAGATCAGCGCCACGAACAACGTCAAGCTGAAGGCTAAGGGCGACGTCACCGATGTCGGCGGCAAAACCACGGCGGGCGGCGATGTCACGATAAAAGCCGGCGGCAATGTCAATATGAGCGCTCAGCAATTGAGCATGGTGAATAACCAGGGCATCAGTGGCGGCCACGACAACCACTCCTCGATCACCAATCTGCGCTCGGAGCTGGAGGCCGGTGGCGACATCACCATCACCGCTGGAGAAGACGCCCGGCTGAAAGGCGTGGGCGTGACCTCGGGCGGGGATGCCACGCTGCGGGCGAAGGGCGACGTCGAGCTGTCCGGTGTCAAGGACGAAAAGCATAAAGACTACAAAAAGAAAAAATCCGGTTTTCTTGGGTTTAATAAGAAAGAGACGGTCAACAAGAGCGACGAGTACACGACGGTCCAGACCACCATCAAATCTGGCGGTAAGATCGACATCGTCTCCAAAGACAAAGACGTAACGGCCAGCGCCACCAAAATGGAGGCCGAGGGCACGATCCAGCTGAAGTCGGAGACCGGCAATGTGGTGCTCAAAGGCGACCGCAACATCACCATCACGCAGAAATACACCAAAAGCAGCAGTTGGTGGGGCCTGACCGGCAGTACCAACGCTTCTTACATTTTTGTCCGCGCACAGAACGTGTATCTGACTGCGGCCGAAAACATCATCATCCACAACGAGCTGCACAAGAAAAGCGGCTTGTTCTTCGACCTCTTCGCCGGTAACGGAAAGATCGGCTTCACCGCTGGCTACCGAACCGAAAAGGACACGCTGAGCGACTTCCAGAGCCTCGCCCAGGTCTCCGCGCTGATCGCTGACGGCACCATCCTTATCGAAGCGGACAACAACATTGTCTCCGAAGGCGCGCAGCTTTACGCCGGGATCGACCTGATCGCCAGGGCTGGCAACGACATCATGCTTGATAGCGCCTATGATATCGTGAAGCACAGCGGGAGCCATGAAACCGATCAGGTTGGCGTGACGGTCTCGGCGGGTGAGAATGTCAGCTCGGCGGTCAAGACGCTGGCCAATGCGCCTAAGAACTTCAATGCTGGGGAAGGCAGCGAGCTGAACAAGCGCGTCACCCAGGCGTCCACGGCACTACAGGCCATCGATGCGGCTTCCAGCCTGGTGACCGGACCGCTGGTCTCGGTGAATCTGAGCCTGGGCGTGTCCTCGTCAAGCTCCAAGTCGAGCAGCAACGGCAAATATGCCCATGTCGGCGTGATGCAGTCGGGCCGCGACATCGAACTGACGGCGGGCCGCGATCTCGACATCAAGGGCACGCAGATCGAGGCGACGCGCTTCCTGGTGGCCGACGCGGGCGACGATTTACGCATCCAGTCCGCGCTTTCTCACATCACTGAGCAATCATCCTCTAAGCAACGCAGCGCCAGCGTTGGCGTGTCCGGCGGCATTGGCTTCACGGGGTTGAGCGTTTCCGGCAATGTCAGCGCTAGTTTCGAAAACGGCAAAATGCGCTCCGAGACGGTGCTCAACTCCAACGCGCAGCTCAAAGCGGGCGGCACGGTCAAGCTCAAATCCGGCAAGGACACCCTGGTTGCGGGGGCGCGCGTCGAAGGCCGCGATGTGGTGGCCGATGTCGGCGGCAATATGAATGTGGAAAGCCGCCAGGACACCTATACCATGCGCTCGTCGACGAAAGGCGCGAGCATTTCGGTGAGCACTGGGCTGGGCGGTTCTTCAACCGATTCGAATGGCTCGGGCGAGAGCAACATCGTGAGCGACATCGCCGCGATCCCTGACCGGGCGTCGAACCTTGTCAGCAATCCGATGGGGCATGTGAACCAGACCATCGACAGCGTTAACAACACAATCGACAACGGCATTGGCGGCCAGCAGAAAACCGGCACGCTGGGGCTAACCTATGCCAAAGGCGAGCGCGACAAGGCGTGGACGGAAGAACAGACCGCCATCGTCGCGACCAACAGCATTGATCTAACGGTCGGCGGCAACACGCACCTCAAAGGCTCGGTGATCAACGCCGAAAGCGGAAATTTGCGCATCGACACCGCGACGCTGACCTACGAAGACATCCAGGATTACGACCGCTCCGAGAACTTCAATGTCAGCCTGAGCATGAGCTATAGCTGGGGCGGACCGGAAGCCAAGGACGGCCAGCCGATCACGCGGGCTGCGCGTGCGAGCGCTGGCGACGTGTTTGAGAAAACCGCGTTCAAGGTCGAAGGCGAATACGAGAAGTCGGTGAAGGAAGGCATCACCCGCGCCACCGTCGGCGAGGGCGAAATCGCCATCCGCGACCAGGCCGCCCAAGCCGAGCTGGAAGCGTCCGGCAAGACCGGCAAACTGGCCAACCTCAACCGCGACCTCGACAAGGCGCAAGAGGTGACGAAAGAAGAACACAGCTACGCCAAGCTGTATGTCAGCGATACGTCTATTAAACATGCAGTCGAGATGGGTGAAGCGCTCGTCAATGTTGTCACGAAGATTCTCGACAGGCTGAATGAGCCGGAACTTGCCGAAGCGCTCAGGAAGAATGAGTTTGGCGATCTTAAGGACAAGGAAAACCTGAAACGACTGCTTGGGCAGATGAGAAACTGCAAAGGGCAGCAGCAGGGCTATAACTGGAACCCGCTCAATTGGTTAGTCACCCCGGCTCATGCATCGCCAGGGTGCACTCTCGAAACCATTACCGGCAAAGAAATTGTCATTCACGACAAGATGGCGTGTTGGCGGGCGCTGCTTACAGCGGCGTTATACGCGACCAACAGTGTGGGCAAGCTGGATTTCTATAAGGGTCTGGGTATTGGCGCCATGAAGCAGGGCGAAGAGTTCATGGCTCTCATTGAAGACCCAGGCGCGCTTGTCGATGCAATCAGCGCCATGGCTGTTGAAATCTGGGATAACCCGGAAGGCAAATTGGCCCAGATCGCCCAGGGAGCCATTGGGGATGTGCAAGAGAAATTCTATGGCTATCTCGCCGCGCTTCTCCAGGAAGATTACCAGAAAGCAGGCGAGCTTATGTCTGCCTTGGCCATTGATTTGGTCATGAAAGTCGTGGCGCCTGCAGCGGGAACCGTGCTTGCTGTTGTCAAATCCGCTTCGCTCATAAAAAAGATGGTGAAGGTGGCGAAGAAGGCCTGCTTCGTGGCTGGAACGCCTGTGTGGACAGCCGACGGGTTCAAGCCGATTGAAGATGTTCGCGTAGGCGATCTGGTCGTCTCACGCGATGAACGAACGCAGCAAACGATGCTGAAACCGGTGGTGCGGACGTTCAAGCGGATGGCGCCTCAAGTCCTGCATCTCACGTTGGAAAAAGTCGGCGGGAAAAACGAACTCATCAACACGACGCCAGAGCATCCGTTCTATCTGGCTGGCCGCGGCTTTGTGGAGGCGGGCGATTTGCGCCCTGGCGATCTGGTATCGAGCGGCAGCTCGGCAGCGCAGTCGCCGCTGTTGTTGGTGGCGTCTAAGGAAAACGATGCGTCTGGTTTCCTGCGGGTCAAGTCGCTTGAGCTTGAGGACCGCGCAACCCCGGTCTACAATTTCGAAGTCGCCGACACGCACACCTATTTCGTCGGCCACTCGAAAGCCTGGGTGCATAATACTTGTTGGTTAGCACATATCGACCAAAAGAAGTGGATGGATGGCAACGGGAATTATAAATGGATTAATCCCGAGACAGGAAAACTAGAGGTCATTGATCCCAAAAAATATCCTAAAATTGCTGGAGATCATCTGCTTCCACAAGTGGAAATAAAGAATATTCCTGGTTTCAAAAAACTCCCTAAAGAGGTCCAGGACGCGCTATTGCAAGATCCCGAAAATCTCATGCCAATGCCAAAAGGCTGGAACAGCAGCAAGGGAGGAAAGTTGGCAGATGATTGGCCACAATATGTGAAAGAGGGGAAGGATATCTCCCCACAGTTCCAGCAATTTCTAAGACAAAAGCAGGCAGAGATGACAGACAAGGTTTTGAATGCCATTAAAGCCAATAAGTGAAGACTAAAAGGTAATAGAAATGACACGCGTGTCTGGCAGCCCTGACGACTGGAATCAGTATGGCATCAGTCTGGACCAGGTGAAAAATCCGAGCCTTTTAGGCTTAGATGACTATAAGTTTTTCGTTTATCAATCCTGTGATGCTTTGCCATCGGATTTGGTTCGTGAATGCGCGTGGGAACGAGGAAAAAAGAACAGACCTGATATCATCACTCCACTTCAAAAAGGAAAAGCGTGGTTATTTGAGCAGACAAGTTACTTTCAACCACGTGCATCAGATATTCTTCTAAACCGTGCATCAGAACTTTATATTCTACAGAGTGTGGAACCGTACTTTGGCGAGTCTGATTATACTCTTTTTATGGTCGCAGAGGATAGATGTATTGTGATTTCGTGTAATTTTCGCGGAAGTAACTATGAGGACGGTGATAATTTATTTGGTTGGCATGATTCTATGCTTCCCGACTTGGCAAAAGCTTATTATTGGCGTCATGCAGGATTAAGTATACCGGTTCCACCGACCATGTCCGCAATGTGGGCACGTCAATTGCCAATAGCTTTGGCGACGGTGTTTGAAAATGTGGTAGAAAGCTATAATAGTGGCGAGACGCAAGAGGCGATAGAGGCGGTTTGCCAGCGTTTCGGTGATACTTCCGATTTTGATGAATTTTCAAAAAGTTTCCGTTGTTGGCTGGATACGCGGCCGGAGGGTGTTGAAGGTCCTGTTGGGGACCAGTTGTTGTCCTATAATACGGAAGAAGAACCGTGGGATCAAAACGTGTATCATATTCATGACGGTGATTGGCGAAACTTACGTATTCTTGAGGATCCTGTAGAAGCATTAGATTTATATGTCGAGCATACCTTGTTACGCCGACATGGGCGATTTGACTTCCTGCCGTACAGTAAAATACTAGATGCTTCACTAAAAGAAATATGAAAACTCAGCCATCTTAATGGTAGCTGTTTGTGGCTGCTTCCCGACCTTCGGGGCATAGGTCAGCAGCGCTGAGCTTCGGATACTGCATCTCACGCTAGAAAAAGTCGGCGGGAAAACCGAGCTGATCGGTACGACGTTGGAGCATCCGTTCTATGTGAAGGATAAGGGCTTTGTTGAGGCGGGCGATCTGGTGTCGAGCGGAACTCAGCAGCGCAGTCACCACTACTGTTGGTGGCGTCCAAGGAAAACGACGCCTCCGGCTTCCTGCGCGTCAAATCGCTTGAGCTTGAAGATAGCGCAACCCCGGTCTACAATTTCGAAGTCGCCGATACGCATACCTATTTCTTCGGGCAGACAAAAGCGTGGGTACATAATAATGATTGCTTTGATTGGAAGCCAATAA
>JARRLC010000150.1:0-6196 GCA_037387425.1 Alphaproteobacteria bacterium | reverse complement strand
GTTATCTGGGCTGGGTCGATGGAGCTTTCGATTTTGGATGGCTTTTTCGCGGGTGGCTTAGCTGGCGTCGGATGGTTCGGCGGAATGTGGCTTGTCGAGCATCCGTTGTGGGATGAGATTGTGCGTATGTATCGCGCACTCTGCGGCTGGGCAGGCGTTGCATTGACGCGGGCTGCGAATACTCAACATTAAGATTGGGACATGCAAGTGGAGCGAGATGTTTTTGCTGGTTACACCTGGCATTCAAGGGGCAAGCTGAATGAGCGTTAACGGTGCTTTGATATAATATTCGGTATTCACTCATGTATTGCGGGTTAATGTGCTGTCGCGTAGAAAATATTGTTCCACATTTTTGTAGCAACTCTGGGGTTATGCGTATTCATCTGTGGGGCAAATCACGTTACAAATGACTTAGTTCAGGATGCTTTCAGACATATGCGGGAAGTAGCGCATATTCGCCGTCTGGAAGCGTATCTCACAAAGAAGCTAGGCATTTTCAGCAAAGCTTGTCTCTGTGAAGACAGAGCTAGTTTTATATGTGTTTGGAAGTGCTGCAAGAAAACGCGAAGTGCGCTCATTATTCTGGAAAGAACTGAGTGTACTTTAGATTTTAAATAAGTTTGATTGTAAATTAAGCTAATGACACGTGGCGTTTAGAACTTGGACATCCTAAACGCCACGGCCAAAGTGTGACAATTATTGGCCTACGCAATATAAGCACGTAGGTACTTTAGTGTTCGGCATTCGCATTGAATATACCTACTAGTATTTAGTATCTGAGACATCGTATGGGCTTCAACATAAGCATCTTTCAAAAATAGACCATCCCCTATTTGGGGTAAAAGTGCCTTATAGCTGTGGGTTGTTGCAAACTTGCAGTAGGTGTTTGTACTGATTTTATTTTCTGCAAATTAGTTTCAAATTAAATTCTCCAATAATGCGCATATACTGCAAGTTAATCTGCGCACGTGTTTATGCAACCGGCAATCGATGATGAGAACCGGCGTGGAAACAGCACCCGCGTATAAATATCGCAGGTATTACAGCTTTTTAAGCGTGGGGTTTCCACAGAATGCGGGAATGGATGGCCAGTTTACCGCCCGGCAAAGGCAACAGGCAAGGATCGTACAACTGCGATGGGGGAGCGTAAGCCCCCCCATCGTATGTGCGGTTTAAAAACTTTACGCGCCAGCGCTCGCGGAGCCAGCGCCCGCAGAACCCGTATTCGAGGGCTCCGCCTGAAGCATACCGTAGTTCTGCACGCCAATCTTTTCGAGCAACTCAAGCTGCGTTTCCAGAAAATCGAGGTGTCCCTCCTCATCCTTCAGCAGCATTTTGAACAGCTCCATCGATACGTAATCACCGTGAGACCGGCATACTTCGAAGGATTTCGAATAGTGCTCAATAGCAGTCTTTTCGCCCTTGAGATCGCATTCCAGAACTTCCTTGATGTCCTGGCCAATCATCAGAGGAGCAATCGTCTGCAAATTGGGATGGCCTCCGAGGAAAATGATGCGATCGACGATCGTATCGGCGTGCCCCATTTCCTCAACCGATTCTTCGCGCTCTTTCTGGGCCAACTTTTCGAACCCCCAGTCCGAGAGCAGGCGAAAATGAAGCCAATACTGATTGATCGCGCCGAGTTCGAGTTTCAAGGCTTCATTCAGAACGTCGATAACTTCCTGCTTACCTTTCATCTTGCATGCTCCGTAATGGTTTGTTGTTTTGGCAACTGTTCCCATTGCTGGGAGATACGCACCCATGAAGTGGGAGCAATCTATCCTATCCTTGAAGGAGATGTAAGCGTTTCTGCCTTATCCGCCAACTGATGTTGTGCATCGGACAATATAGGGTCCACATTCTCAGCGGTCTGGGCTTCGGCTAGGAAACTGGCCGCCAATTCCAGACAGCAACCACATCGCGGCTGCTTGCCAAGCGCGGCGTAAACTGCTTCAGCAGTAACCGGAACATCGGGCCGAGACTGCGCGAGTTCCGCGCTGACGCGAGCGATGTCGTGATGGCTAATGCGGTTGCAATGACACACAATCAAAGCGGACCTCCTAAACGGCGTTGCGTTACCCATCAAGTTTGTACGGAGATAATGGTATTTCCGACTCTGGAAGTCAACAATTATTTTTAGAATAATTCTAAACTACACATTGCCAGAAAACTTCACCAATTTATATGTCTGATATCACTACTATTTTCCTAAGAAAATACGCCTCAGTAGCCCACCAATGCCCCCCTGAGAAGCGGCCGGTTCACGTGATGGCGGAGGCGGAGGGCTGCTGCCCAAAACATCCGATGCTCTGTCTGGCGGCGGCGGTGGTGACGAAACGGCGCGCCCGTCTGCCTGGGTTTGAGCAGTTTGCCCCTCAGTTTGTTGCTGCTCGCTGACATGGGCGGCCAGAACCGGCTCCATTTTCGGAAGCTCCGCTTCGGCAGGCTGCCACCAGCGTTCCAACGGCTGCTCGCCATTTGCGGCCTTCTTCCGGAAGTCCGGCGCAGCGCGGCTTAACGATCCATCCACGCCATGACGACGCGCCAACTCCCCTACCCTTTCGACGAGCGGCCCGCCTGTCTCTTTGTCCACCATGCGCACGAAATGCGCGAAACCCAGCGCCGAGCACATCACATTGCCCCCCGCGCCCCAGCTTTTGCCTTCAAGTCCGGTCTTCTCAATGCCGTGGAGCAGCGCACGGAAGCGGCGCAGCGTATCGCGAGGCACATTCACGCGATCGTTCACGACAAGGCCCGTCACCTCCTGGCGGCGATGTTTGCGCATGATCCGCGTTTTGTCAGGATGCACCGTGAAGCCCTCTGCGGCCACGATGTCGTGCACAGCGCGCAAAAGCGTGCCGGTCTTCGCCGCCGCCTCGCCGGACGCCGAAAACGTCATATCGTCAGCGTAGCGCGTATAGGTGAAACCGAGTGTCGCCGCCAGCCCAGTCAAGCGCTTGTCGAGCCGCAGGCAGATGAGGTTCGTCAGCGCCGGAGAAGTGGGCGCACCTTGCGGCAAACGCCGCGGACCTTTGCGCGCATAAAGGCGCTCGCCGTCCAGTTCCACCTCGTCAACATCCGGCTCGGTGCAAATCAGCGCCAGGATCGTGGCCACGCCTTCCGCATAACCCAGCCCCCGGAATTTACCTCTCACCCGTCGCCAGGACAGCGAGGGGAAGAAGTCCTTCAGGTCGAGATTGATGACGACATCGCGCCCCACATGCGGCGCAGCGTTGGTGAGGATCGAACGGCCAGCCATGAACCCATGCGCCGCCTCATGCACTGGTACTTTCGCCAAAATGTTGTCGAGCACCCAATATTGCGCACGTTTCAGGCGCGGCATGGGCGCGGAAATCTGGCGATGGCCGCCCGTCTTCTTCGGAATGAGGAAGCGCTGATAATGGCTGACGCGCGACAACGCCCGCTCAAAACTAAGAAAGCGCAGCTCAGCCAGCGATATACCGAGGGCCGTTGCCAGCGCCTTAGCATTGGGCAACACGGGGAGCCCTGGTACAGGCGCGGGGCCAGCTTCGGCCCCCGATAGCCCAGCGGAAACCTCGTCGCCCAGATAAAGCACATCCGTTTTGCGCCGTTCAGCCCAGGCTTTCGCGCGTTCATAGCGTTTTTGCGCATTCCGGAGCTTGGTTTCCTTGCGGCGCTCCATGGCGGCGCGCTTGCGCTCTTTATGCATTTCCTTGAGCGCGCGTTCCGGATCGGACCAGCGGTTTTGCTTTAGGTACAACTCACGAAGTTCGCGGGAAATTTCGCCATTCCGTTTGATCAAGTCTTCCGGCGCTGAAGGCATGTTTTCGTTGCGCGGCCAGAAGCCGAGCTTGATCATCTCCTCAAGGATGACCTCGTCCTTCGAGCTTTCCCGGATGCGATCGTAGAGTTCCTGGCGGATATTGCGGCTCATGAGCACACCTCCCCGCCGGAGGTCTGGCGCGAAACTGAAGAAAGCCAAGCAGGGAAAATGAGGGACGCTGGCCGGCATGCCTTCGTCAGATCTTGGGACTGGGGCGATCCACTCGAAGCCGACACGCCCCTAATGTCGCTATTGGGTTCACGGAACCCAAACTGCAAAAGCGACATTAGGGGCAGTGTCGGCCCAGTGAAGATTGGCCCAGTGACGCTTTGCCGGGCGTGATGCAAGGACGGCGAAACGCCGCCCGTGATGCAAGGTCCGCTCCGACTAGCGCCCCTCATAACTTTGATATGTATAAACTTTGTGGCAGTCATACGGCACCGCCTATGTTTTTTGTTGATACTTCCATTTCACGAGCTGAAGCCGTGATTGCAGCCGTCTGAGTGTTGTAAAAACGTCTGAGCGCCAGCATATGCTCGCAAGGTCCGCGCATCATCTTGTTGTGTCCGTAGAAATAGCAATCGCAACGGGCTTCGACGAGCCGCTCATCTGGGTCCAGCACAATCATGGGATTATAAGTTTTGCCGTCGTCCAGCACTGTTCCATTGATGACGCGCTTGCCGTCGCGCTCACCGATTTCGCCGAGTGTCACGAGATTGGCGGCAATGAAGCGGTCGGCTTTTTCCTCTTGTTCGGAGGCGAAACGGAGCGCATCCATAGGCAGCGGATCGCGGGATAACTCGCGCAGGCGGAACACGCCCTTGTCGAGGTCGTACATCACGCGGCCTGCCTGGGTGTAAGCGGTCAGCGCGGCGGCAATGGTCGAACCATTCAAGCCGGTAGCCGAGGAAAGTTCGGTAACGGTAGCGGAATAGCGCGGCTTCAAGGCGTTAAACACGATTTCCTTGGTCATGTCGTCTACCGGTTGGCGCGGCGCTAACAGATCGAACTGTCCGGCGCGAGACCAATCGTTCGCCGTCCAGCCAGACATGCCAAGCGTGAAGCGCAAGCCGCCATAATCGACCACCGCGAAGGAAGGCAATCCCGTGCCCAGCATATGCAGCCGCACCGACTTCGCAAGCGGTAAGGCGCGCGCCAGAATGGCGAGGCGGCGACGTCCCCAAAGCCGAATTTCAGCGCCACTGCTGCCCTGATAGATCGAGCGGCGGAAGGTGAGCATCTCGTTCCACGGCTCTATCAACACGCGCACGGGCGCGCCTGGCTCCAGCAGAAAACGCAGCGAACGGGGGCCGTGACGTTCCTTCCGCGCGGCGAGCCGGGCGAGGATATTATGCACATCAACCGGATGCAGATCGACGACATGCGCGGGCAACGCCATCGCACTGGAAACTTGCAGAAACCCTCGCACCCAGCTATCGGGCAGGTCGATCTTTTCCTCGCGGTACATCTCCTCGCCGGAGGTCTGCACCTGGAAGCCGGACGGCTCAATGGCAAGCGACGTGGTGCGATAGCTGCGGATTTTCTGGAATTCGTCGTAAAGCGTGTAGCTGTAATCGATGTTCGTGGTGCCGTAGGCGATATCGCCGATACTTTTGAAAGTCTCGTGATCGCAGGAAAGCCGCCCGTAAGTGGATTCATCCAGACTGAAACATTCAAAGAAGATTTCGTCCGGATGCACGGTAATAACCGGATCAAGCACGAACCACGCGTCTCTATCCTGATTATAAAGCCAATTGAAGTATCTCTGCCTCGCCCAGAAAAACGGTGACATAATGCTGTTCGTCTTTTTAGATATCTCGCTATGTTCTTTACGCAGTTCTTCAATGCGCGTTTTGATCCCTGCCTGCCCGGCCATGGCCTCGGCGAGAAGCTGCTGTTCGTGTCCTTTTAGCCATTCGAAATAGACGGTCCGGTCTTTCGGCTTGAACCGCATGTCCGAGACGACGACATGATGCAGCGCGGACATCGCCTCGCGGAACGGCAGATGGTCGGCCACTTCGCCCACGAAAAATGTTGGTTCGCGCAGCGTGTCGGGCGCGAAGCCGAAATGGCTCTCATGCGCGTTTGAGCTGGCGGTTGTCGCGCCGTAATAGCGGTGCTGAAATTCCATCAGGCAGTCCTCACGGATAGGGCCACGCTTTTCATAGGTGCGGCGTCAGTTATCAAGCCCGGCCATGCATTCTCGATGTCGCGCAGAGCCATAACGGCGCGGGTACGGTCACGCTCCAGCGCTGTAAGTGATAGGTCTGTGAAGATTGGCGTGATGGCAGCGGCGCGTTCCGGGCTTTTCAAGGCTTCCTCGTGTAAAAATTTGCCGATGCGGTCTTTGGCGATCCGGCCTTTGTGGACCTGCATCAGAACGATGCGCGA